>CACBRD010000001.1 GCA_902541515.1 uncultured Pelagibacteraceae bacterium
GTTACTAGCCATAAAGATTGGTTGTATAAATAGTAATGATAATGGAAATATATCTGTCTTAATATTTTTCAATTTAATTGATATTAATCTTTATCAAAAAAGGCTTCGTATATCATCATGATGATAGCTGCACCCATTAAGAGATAAACTGGAATAACATCCAAGAAGCCTATCATCATTGATCTTGTCAAAGTTGTAGCTAAACCAATTAAAAAGAAAACTGCAAAAGATAATCCTATGATTGTAGTAATTTTATTCATTTTATTCCTGACATTCTTTTTCTAACCAATTAGCAACTCCTAGAAATCTATGATCATCATATTTATTGCCAATTAATTGAACACCTAATGGTAAATTATTTTCTCCTTCAAGTAAAGGTAACGAAATACATGGTGTGCCAAGATAAGACCAAACTTTATTAAATTCTGCTGTTCCTGTACTTTTTAAACCCTTTGGTGCAACACCCGGGCTAGCTGGTGACAAAACTCCATGATAATCCTCAAAAACTTCCTCGTAAGACTCATAGCCTCTTTTCATAAAATCAATTGCTTCTGCGTATTCTTTCGCGGAATGTTTATTGCCTTTTGTAATTGCATCTTGCATATACTTCGATAATTTTTTTTTAAATTTTTTAAAATACACTGAAAAATTATTGGCTAAATCAGTCTCATGAATAATTTGGTGATACTTGTGAATATCCTTAAAATAAGAAGGTGTATCAAAAATCTCGATATTTTTTTTGAATGAATTAATAAAATATTCAAATGACTCTCTAGACTTTTTATCTATTAATTTCCAATGTTCAGTTTTATAAAAAATAAATTTAGGATCAAATAAAGGTCCTTTTTTTGTCTCAGATAAAATATTTTCCGTTGAGTAATGTATAGTTGCTGGATCAAATTTATCTTTTTTTATCAATACTTTTGCCAACATAGCCACATCCTCAACTTTTCGACCAAAGATTCCTATATGATCTAGATTGTAAGAAGTTCTTAAAACACCATTTCTAGATATCAAACCATAACTAGGTTTATAACCCACAACTCCACAATAGGATGCTGGTCTAATAATGGATCCTCCAGTTTGTGATCCAATTGATGCAGGTGCCATAAATGAAGCCACTGAAGCAGCTGATCCGCTTGAAGAACCACCTGGTGTTCTTGTTTTATCATGTGGATTTGTGGTTGCCGGGGGTCCTAAATAAGCAAGTTCTGAGGTTGCTGTTTTACCCATTACAATCGCTCCGGATGCATGAAGCAGATCAATTATCTCAGCATTTTGTGAATATGATTTACCTTTTCTAATAACTGTTCCACATTCGGTTGGCATATCAACTGTCCCAATAATGTCTTTAACCGCAATAGGCACTCCATGAAGTGGACCAATTGGTTTACCAGATCTTCTATGATCGTCAGCTTCTGCAGCTTTTTCTAATAAAACTTTTTTGTCAAAATGCGCCCAAGCCTTTATATCTTTGTCAAATTTATTGATTCTCTCGATATACTTTTCACAAACATCAACAGAAGTGAGCTGAGCATCTTTAATCTTTGCAGCAAGTTCTTCAAGACTTAAAGAAAATATATCTGTCATCTAAAATTAATTTGCAAATAATGTCTCTGGTAACCAAAGTGCTATACCTGGAAATAAATACATTAGAACCATAGCTAAAATCACAATACCTAAAAATGGCATTATTCCTCCAAAGATCTGCATCAATTCAACATTCTTTGATTGAACTCCCTTTAGGTAGTAAGCAGACATTGCCATGGGGGGTGTCAAAAATGAGGTTTGTAAATTTAGAGCAATCAACATTGCAAAGAAATACGGATTTACTCCAAAAAATTCGACTAATGGTAAAAATATTGGTACAAAAATAATTAATATCTCCGTCCACTCTAATGGCCAACCTAATAAAAATATAATCAATTGTGTAATTACTAAAAATTGCCAAGGCTGTAAATTTAGAGATTTAAAGAAATGTTCGAAAACCTCGTGGCCTCCAAGATAAGAAAATACAGAAGCAAATGTCCACGATCCTATGAAAAGCCACATGATCATTGCAGTTGTTTTTGCTGTCAAAAAGACAGACTCTTTAAAATTTTTCCACTTAAGGGTTTTATAAAAATATGAAAGCACCAACGATCCAAATGCACCGACGGCTGCAGCTTCAGCAGGTGTTGCTATTCCAGCTAAAATTGTACCTAGAACTAAAATTATCAATGAAAATAAAGGTAAGAAGGAGACAAGAACTTCTTTAAGAATTACTGCAGTAGGAGGTATTTCCTCAGCTGCAGGTTTTGGCGCTATTGATGGATTTAACCAAGCTCTGAACACTGCGTATGCAATGTAAAGTCCCGCTAACATAAGTCCTGGAAAAATAGCAGCTGCAAATAACCTTAGTGGTGATAGTTGAGCAATTACAGAGTAAACGATCAACATAATACTAGGTGGAATTAAAATTCCTAAACATCCACCTGAACAAATTATTCCAGATGCAAATTTTTTATCATAACCAGCTTTAATCATAGCAGGCCATGCTAGTAATCCCATTAAAGTAACAACTGCACCTATAATACCTGTTGCTGTTGAAAATAGGGCACAAGTAATCAGTGCTGCAACTGCCATTGATGCAGGAAGCTTATGAGATGCTAATCTAATTGCAAAAAATAGTTTTGCTACAATACCTGCTCTTTCAACTAAATATCCCATGAATAAAAAGAGCGGGACAGCAGTAAGGACATTATTATCCATAACAGTGTAGGTGTTTTGAACAAAAAGTTGGAATATCCTATTATCAAAAAGATGTTCCATCTTAGTTGGATCAAAGTAAGCATAATATCCAAAACCTAGTCCCATCGCCATTAAAGTAAAGGCAATCGGAAAACCTAATAGTACGGCAAATAAAAATATACCCATCATCATAATTGCCACTTCAGGATTTGTTAGACTAAATAACATCTTCTTTATTTCCTTCTTGTGAAGTTCTCATTAATACTTTTTCAGTTTCTTCGGCATCACGCTCTGTTCCTCTTTCTGGCCAACTACCAGTTTTAATACATATAATACATCTGAACACTTCACCTATTCCCTGAAGGGTTAACAGACTTCCAGATAAAGGTATTAAAGATTTCGCCATATAAATTTGAATTTGAGCTGGACTATTCCAACTTGTTTCTTTTATTTTCCAAGCTAGCGCAGCATACTCGTAACCATAAAAGGCTAATGCAATTACACCAGGGAAAAAGAAAATAAAATATAAAACTATATCTATCCAAGCTTGTACTCTTTGAGAAAATAATCTGTAAATGACGTCTCCTCTTACATGTGCCTCGGTACACAAAGTATATGCACCAGCCATCATAAAAATTGCACCATACATTTGGAGGCTAAAATCGAAATTCCATAAAGTTGGTGCATTTAAAGCATATGCCATAAAAACTTCATAGCACGTTCCACCCATTAAAATTACAATACACCAGGAAAATGCTTTACCCATTGAGACGCTTAATCGGTCGGCAAATTTTATATAAGATCTCATCATAGATATAGACTCTTATTGAATTGTTTTGAATTAATCAAATAAAAAGGGGGCCGAGGCCCCCTCATTAAAATTTATGAAAAGTTAATTATAACTTAACTTTTGCTATTGGACCAAACTCATTTTCATACGCAAGTTTGTAATTCGGCTGATTCATCAGCAAGTATTTCATTACTCTCTTCGCATACGCTTTCTGAGAATCTACGATTTTCTTAAAGAAAGGATCTTTCTTATTGAAATCACCGATTACCTTATCCCAACCTTTTAATTGTTGAGCTAAGATTTCATCAGAAGTTTGGTAAACATTTACTTTATGCTCATTCATTAACTTAGCTAAGTCAGCTGAGTATCTTACTAAAGCTTTAAAGTAGTTATCACTATTTGCAGCATAAGCAGCATTTTTCAATATTGCTTGGTGTGCAGGTGATAAACTATTATATGTTTTTTTGTTAACTGGTATTTCAAACATCTCTTGAGATTGGTGGAAGCTTCCTAAGTGATAGTGCTTAGAAACATCTTGCATACCAAACTGAGAGTCTGAAGTAGGGTTGTTAAACTCAGCAGCTTCAATCAAACCAGTTTTCATCGCTGGCTGAATTTCACCACCTGGTAATTGTCTAACTACCATTCCCATTGCAGTTAAAACGTTAGTCGCTAAACCAACAGTTCTGTACTTCATACCTTTAACATCAGACACTTTAGTTACGTTCTTTTTGAACCAACCAAAAGGCTGAGCTGGCATAGGCATATGGAAAAAACCAACATAATCGAAACCAACTTTTGCAAGTGTTTCGTCATATAATTTTCTTCCTCCACCATACTCCATCCATCCCATAACTTCTTGAGATGACATTCCGTATGAAGGACCAGTTCCAAATAATGATGCAGCAGGGTTTTTACCATACCAATATGCAGTCACCCAGTGACCCATATCTACTACACCGGAACTAACCGCTTGTCCGATTTCTGAAGTCTTTACAACTGCTCCAACCGGTTGAAGATCAATCTGAAGAGATCCTCCAGACATTTCTTTAACCATGTTACAATAGTCTCCAGCCATTTCGAAAAAGATGTTAGCTCCACTTGGCCATGCAGCTTGCATCTTTAAAGTTGTTGCTGCATTTGCCTTCACATATGGCATTGCAACAGCGGCTGCAGCTATAGCACCAGTCTTAGCAGCAGTTTTAAAGAACTTACGTCTTGAAGATGTTTTCACCTTCAATGATTTATTTTCTTTAGTCATTATTACTCCTATTAAAGTTAATTAACTTAATTAATTAAAACATAGAATCAGATTAGAGTCTTTCTAAAAAAAGGCGTAGATGTCGCAATAGTTGAATTAAATTCAATCCAGAGTAGAATTAATTTACTTTGTTTTTACAATTTCCTGTTTTGAAAAACTCATCAATATTATCAATTGCTAAGTTAGCCATTGCAATTCTTGTATCCTTTGTTGCACTTCCTAGGTGTGGAAGAATAAATGCTGACTTAATTTTATTATAACCAGGATTTAAGTTTGGCTCATTTTTATAAACATCTAATCCAGCTGCATATATTTTTCTTCGATTCAATGCATCAATTAAGGCTTCATCATCAACTATATCTCCTCGAGCAACGTTAGTGATTACTGCTCCTTTAGGAAAATATTCAACAGTTTCTTTGTTAATCATGTTTTCTGTTTCTTTAGTAGCAGGACAACAAATTGATAGTACATCAGAAACTGAAAAAAGACTTTTAATATTATCGTGATAAATCGCTCCCTGTTCTTTTTCATCACTTAACTTTGATCTATTGTGATAATGAATTATCATGCCTAACGACTTTGCAATCTTTGCAATTTTTTGTCCTATTCTTCCCATGCCTAGAATACCAAGTCTGGAACCTGTCAATTGCTTACCTATTAAATAGTCTGCTGACCACTTCCAACCACCTTCTTGAGCAGATACTATTCCTTCAGAGGCTCTTCTGCATGCACCTAAAATTAAAAGTATTCCAATTTCAGCTGTCGCATCAGATAAAACCTCAGGAGTATTGGTAACTGCAATGCCTCTTTTTTTTGCGGCATCTAAATCAATATTTCCAAATCCAACTGCAAAATTCGAAATAATTTTTATCGTGTCTGGTAATTTATTGATTGTTTCTTTATCCATTTTATCTGTAAGAGAAGATAAAATGCCATCACATCCTTTGCTCATTTCTATTACTTTTGACTGAGAGTATAGCTCATCATTATTATTGAATATTGGATCAAAAGTTTTAGTGGCTTTGTCCTCACTCTCCTTAATTAATTTTCTAGTGATTAAAATTTTTTTCATTAAAATGATAGACTTAACTAATTTAGATCAAATATTTTCCCAGGATTCATTATATTATTTTGATCAATGCTCCTCTTTATCAATTTCATTAATGGAATGTTGTCAGCATGTTCTTTTAAAAGATATTCTTTTTTATGTAATCCAACTCCATGTTCTCCGGTGATTGTACCTTTCAATTCAAGTGCTTTGTTAATTAATAAGTCGTTAAATTCTCTTATTTTTTTATATGTCTCTTTGTTTTCAGGGTCAAAAGGCAAAAGCACATGAAAATTTCCATCGCCCAAATGACCTACCATCGGAGCTCTTAATCCAAATTTTTTTGCTTGCTCTTCTGCATAATTTACACATTCAGTTATATTTGAAATTGGTAAACACACGTCAGTTGAATAAACTCTTCCATTATTTATCAATGCTTTAACGGAATAATAAACATCCCATCGTGCTTTCCAAAGCTTATTTCTCTCTTCTAAATCTTTTGCCCATTTAAAAGAACTTCCATTATTATCTTTCGATATTTCCTCAACAATTTTAATATTTTCATTATTAGATACCTCGGATCCATGAAACTCAAAAAATAAAGTTGGCACTGCTTCGATATCTTTCAATTTAGAGTAATTAATACTAATACCCATTTGATCTTTGTTTAGCATTTCAATTCTAGCGATCGGAACTCCATATTGAATAACCTGTTGGGCAGTTTGAACTGCATTTTCTAAAGTTGGGAAATGACAAACTGCAGACATAATGCTTTCTGGTATTGGCGATAATCTCAATTGAACTTCTGTAATTATGCCTAACGTTCCCTCTGAACCTATAAATAAATTGGTTAAATTATAACCTGCTGATGTTTTTTTAGTTCTGCTACCAGTATTTACAATATCTCCATTAGGCAAAACAACTGTGAGTCCACTGATTACAGTTTTCATTGTTCCATATTTTACAGCCATTGTCCCTGAAGCTGATGTTGAAGCCATTCCTCCAATTGCTGCATTAGCGCCAGGATCAATCGGGAAAAAAACTCCATCTTCTCTCAAATAATCATTTAATTGTTCTTTAGTTACACATGCCTGAACTCGACAATCAAAGTCCTCGACATTCACACTTAAAATTTTATTCATTTTTTCAAGACATATGGTTATGCCTTTTTCATTACCGACAACATTACCTTCTAAAGATGTTCCTGTTCCAAAAGGTACAACAGGAATTTTGTGCTCATTACATAAACGAAGCACTTTAGAGACTTCTTCATTTGTTTCAGGAAAAACTACAGCTTTAGACAAAACGGGATCATAAGTATCCTCACCTCTAGCATAATTTGCTCTTGTTGACTCAGAGGTGGAAAACCTTCCATTAAAAATTTTTTTAAACTCTGCTTGGACTTGCTCGTTCATTAAAAGAATATTAGTAAAAATTTTATCAAAAATACAGCTTATTTAGTCAGCATTTTCTTTATGTTTTCTAAGGCCTGTAAAATGTTATCTCTTGATGCTGCAAAACTAAATCTTACGTAATCATTACAAGTTTTACCAAAAGCAGTTCCTGGTACTATTGCTACTCCAGCCTCATGCATTGCTTTTTTACAGAATTCAGATCCATTCATTCCTGTACCAATTACTTTTGGGAATGCATAAAAAGCTCCTCCAGGTAAACTACACTCCACCCCTGGTAGATCATTTAACCCCTGATGAATTAAATTTCTTCTCAGAGTAAACTTATCTAACATATCTTTGATGGAGTCATCGGGGCCATCTAATGCAGCAATACCAGCATATTGTGCAGCAGCATTTACACATGATACGCTATTAATTAATAATTTGTTTACGTGCTCAATAAGTTCTTTAGGCCAATAACTCCAACCTAATCTCCATCCAGTCATCGAATAAGCTTTGCTCCAACCCTCTAATACAATTAACCTATCTTTTAAATTTGGATAATGGAAAAAAGAAGGCATTTCTTTGTAGTCAAATATTTGTCTACTATAAATTTCATCACTTAAAATAGTAACATGAGGATGTTTTTCTAACTCCTTTGCAAAATAGTCAATTACAGGTTTCTCAACAAAACTTCCTGTTGGATTATTTGGATTTATTAAAATCAGTAACCTAGTTTTTTTAGTTATAAGAGATAAAATTTTATCCGGATCAAATTTAAGATCTTTATCCTCAGTTAAATCATATGGGACAGGCGTTGAACCTGTATAATTAATCATAGACTCATATATTGGAAATGCAGGTGTAGGATGGATTATTTCTACTCCCGGTTCTCCGTAACATTGTATCGCGTAACTCATTGTAGGTTTACCGCCTGGCATGATTAAAATTCTTTCAGGATCTATCTCAGCTTTATAACGTTTCTTAATCCATCTTGTTACAGCTTGTCGACACTCAGGTATTCCATTTGACATCACGTATCCATGATGACCATCATCCAAAGCTTTTTTTGCCGCTTCAACAACATGTTTAGGTGTTTTAAAATCTGGTTGTCCTAGACCTAAATGGATCATCGGCTTACCTTGGGCCTCTAATTTCTTTGCCTCTGCTAATACCGAAAAAGCAGACTCTGTTCCTAATCTATCTAAACTTTTTGCTAGTTCCATATCTTTTATATTTTATTAGAAGTTCTATAAATTAATTTTGAACTATTCAACTCTTTTAGGTTCTTACATCCCATTAAAACCATATTTCTATTGATTTCCTCGTGCATATTTTTAAGTAAATGCTCAACACCTTGTTGTCCCCCTGCGGCTAAAGAGAACAAAAACATTTTACCAAAACTACAGGCTTTTGCACCTGCAGCGATTGCTTTTAATACATGAGTTCCTCTTCTCACTCCCCCGTCTAATATGATTTCCAATTTATCTCCAACTGCATCCGAGATTGCTTTGACTTGATCAAATGGCGATCTCGATCCATCAAGTTGTCTTCCACCATGATTTGAAATCATGATTGCCGTACAACCAATATCTATTGCTCTTTTCGCATCTTCAACGGACATAACACCTTTAAGTGCAAAGGGTCCATTCCATTTTTTCACACAATATTCTGCGTCCTTCCAGTTCATTGCCGGATCGTATTGTTCATTAATGTACTCTATAACTGATTTTGCAATATTGGTGCCCTTATCTGTTTTTGTAGCCACATTTGCTAATTTAAATTTCCCATGTGTAAGATAATTAAATACCCAACTAGGATGAAGAGCAAAACTCATTAAACTTTGTAAAGTTAACTTTGGCGGAGTTGTAAAACCTGTTCTATGATCTCTTTCTCTGTTACCTGCTACTAAAGTATCTACAGTTAAACACATTCCATCAAATCCTGATCTTCTACAACGATCAATTAAATCATCAGTAATTGATTGATCTTTGTGAACATAAAGTTGAAATAACTTTGGTCCACCTGAAATATTTGAAATTTCTTCTATAGTGTTATTTGCCATCGTAGACATACTATAAAATGTTCCAAACTTATCAGCTGCTCTAGCAGATGCTTTGTCACCGTCATGATGATAAAGTCTTTGCATGGCACATGGCGATAGAAAGAGTGGCATATCAATTTTTTTTCCAAAAATAGTTGTTGAGAGATCTGGTTTTCCGACACTTGCTAAAATATTAGGAACTAAATCGCATTCATCAAAAGATTTTGTATTTCTTTTGAGTGTTATTTCATCATCTGCACCACCATCAATGTAGTGAAATATTGGTGAAGGTAATTTTTTTTTTGCAAGTTTTCTAAAATCGTCAAAATTATAACAATTTTGTAAACTCACTATTTTCTAAATCTAAGATTATTTCTATTAAGATCTGAAATTTTTGTACATCCCATGAGCTTCATGTCTCTAACTAACTCAGATTTATACAACTCAAGAGCTCTTTCGACGCCTGGTTGGCCTGCTGCTGCAAGCGCATAAAGATAAAGTCTTCCACCAGAACATGCTTTTGCACCAAGAGATAATGCTTTAAGCATATGTGTTCCTCTATGAATTCCTCCTTCACATATAACATCAAGTTTATCTCCAACTGCATCAACAATTTCTGCGAGCTGATCAAATGGTGATCTCGATCCATCAAGTTGTCTGCCACCATGATTTGAAACCATTATACCAGTACATCCAATATCAACTGCTTTTTTAGCATCTTCTACACTCATTATTCCTTTAAGTGCAAAATGACCTCCCCATTGAGAACAAAGTTTTTCAGCATCTTTCCAATTCATAGATTGATCTAACATTGTTGAAAAATAATTGCCTATGGAAGAGTTTGTGCTTGTACCTTCTTTTACAAAATCTTGAAGGTGAGGTAATTCAAATTTACCTTTAGTTAAATAATTAATTCCCCACATTGGTTTAGTCGCAAAACTAAATAAGCTTGATAGTGTCAATTTTGGTGGAGAAGTAAAACCAGTTCTTAAATCTCTTTCACGATTTCCTCCTGTAATGGTATCAACTGTTAGAGCCATTACATCAAATTTAGCAGCTTTAGCTCGCTCTAAACAAGAGTCATTTAAACCTCTATCTTTGTGAAAATAAAACTGAAACATTTTAGGTGTATCAATCAACGAGGATATTTCCTCTACGCTAACTGTTGCTAATGCAGAAACACCAAACATTGTATTAAATTTTTTAGCTGCTTTTCCAACTGCTCTTTCACCATCATAATGAAAAAGTCTTTGTAATGCTGTTGGTGAAAGATAAAATGGTAAATCTAACTTTTTACCAAAAATTGTTGTGGACAAATCTACATTCTCAACACCTCTCAAAACATTTGGAACTAAATCTACATCGTCAAAAGCACTAGTATTCCTAGCATAGGTAATCTCATCGTCAGCTGCACCGTCAATATAGTGAAAAATAGGAGATGGTAGCTTTAGCTTGGCAAGTTTTCTAAAATCACCAAAGTTGTGACAATCTTTTAATCTCATTATCATAAGATGTTTTTTTAAAAGGTTTTGAGAAAATTAAACATATAACTATTTGCCCCAGGATTTTTATCTCCCAAACTGGCATTGGACAAATGATTATATGATAAGCCTAATTGTGTATTTTGGAGTAAATCTAAAGAAATCTGAACTTCGCTTTTAAATTCTAATAGATGCCCAAGATCTTTTCCATCTCCCTTGTTATAAAGTCCTGGAGTAAAACTCGGTATAATATTTAATGCTCCTAATGAGTATTGAGCCTGCACACCAGTGTACAGATAAGATGCGCTATCAGCAGTCAACATAAATCCTGTTATGGGAGAGAGATTACCAAGCAAAGTATCTCTATTTAGATCTGTATTTTGATGTTGAAATCCGATTAGAGTTGACCTCTTTCCATTATCACTAAAGTCAAACATGCCTGAATAAATGTTAAACTTTGTATTATCGTTACTAACTTTAGTGTCTTCAGCAAAGATTGGTGAAGAAATTAAAAAAGACAATAATACCAAATAACAAATTCTTAGATAATTCATAATTTTTTTTTTTTTAATATAACTTTCCTGAGTATTATTGCACCACCAAATACAAACATCAATATAGGTAATAACCAAAGAAAATAGGTATTTTTACTGAATCCTGGATCATACAGAATCCAATCTCCATATTTATCTTTAAGATAAACATAAATTTGTTTTTCGTCTAGGCCTTCATTTAATTTTTTTTCCACTAAAATTTTTAAACTATTAGCAAATTCAGAATCTGAGTCATACACTGATTGTCCTTGACAAATTAAACATCTTAAATTTTTTGTTATTTCAATTTCTAAGTTTTTAGCTTTTAAATCAGAAGAAAAACAGTAAATCAAAAAAATTCCAGAAATTAAAAATTTTAAAATATTCATTGTGTCAATTCTTTTATCTCAAAAACTAATTTTTCATTCAAGGGACCAATTATTTTTTTCATTATTTTATTATTTTGAATTAAAAAAGTTTCAGGCACGCCATATGCACCCCATTCAATAGCTATCGTACCATCATCATCTAAAAAAATTAAATCGTATGGATTATTTAAATTAATCAAAAAATTTTTTGCATTATCAAAATTATCTTTATAATTTTGTCCAATAATCTTGATATTCTCTTTTTTACTTAAATCCATTAAATACTTATGTTCCTCTTTGCAAGGAACACACCACGAAGCCCAAATGTTTAATAAATAATAATCACTTCCTATAAATATCTGATCTGAATTTATTTTGTCTTTTGAAAAAAACTCTTTTGCGTCAAAATTTGGAATTTTAATTTCTGATTTTATTGTAGGTGTATAAACATTTGTATTTTGTAAACCTTTGTAAAAAACTAAGAAAATTATTGAGAATGTAAAAATTAAAAATATTGGAAAAATTTTAGTTTTCATATTTTTTTCTAATTAAAGATAAACAGCCACTAAGGCACAATAGAATTGTGGAAATCCAAATCCAAATCATGAATGGCTTTACTTGATAACGAATATTAAAATAATCTTGATTTTGGACGTAATTCATTGTCATAAATTTATCAGTGAATATATTAGTTTTGATGTCTGCTTCACTAGTAACAATATTTGGTTGATTATATATTCTTAGTTCAGGTTGCATAACCTCAATTAATCCACTTTGATCCTCTACAATAAACTTACCTTTAATTGCTTTAAAATTTTGTTTATTTTCTTGCTCAATGCTCTCAAAATTAATCTTCAAATTTTGAGCTTGGTAAGTTTCATTAATTTTTAAATTTGTAATAACTTCAGATGAAAAAATATTATTAAATAAAATACTAAGTATCAAAATGCTAAAACTAAAATGAGCAGTAATTTGCGACAGGTTTCTATATTTTCTGTGAAAAAAATCTCTAAGAGTTATAAAAAATAAATAAAAAGCTGCTGTAATTAGAATAGTATTGTAAAGAAAATTAATATCTAAATTTCTAATTATCAATACTGATAAAATTAAAGAAATTACAAAAAATGAGATTAAATAAATTTTGTCTTCAATATGTGATTTAATCCACTTTAATTTAGGTCCTATTGCCATCGCTAACATAAATGGGATTAAAAATGGTAGGATCAATTTGTTAAAAAATGGTGGACCTACAGATATTTTTTGAGATGAAATAACCTCTAAAAATATTGGATAAATTGTTCCAATTAAAACAACAGATAAAAAATACATCATAAACCAATTATTAACTAGAATTGATGTTTCCTTACTTAATAAGTAGAAAGTTTTGGAATTGTTGTATTCACTTTTATGAAAAATTAAAAATATAAAAAAAGATAAGAATATCAAAATAAATAAAAATATTAGAATATACAAACCTCTCTCTGGATCATTAGCAAATGTATGGACAGAATTTAAAATACCTGAACGAACCAAAAAAGTACCACACATACTTAGGGTAAAAGTTGCAATCGATAACACAACAACCCACGAGGTAAGAATTAGCTTTTTTTCTAAAACTAATACACAATGTAATAGTGTTGTTAATGCAAACCATGGCATTAAAGATACATTTTCAACTGGATCCCAAAACCAAAAACCTCCCCATCCTAACTCGTAGTAAGCCCAAATGGATCCAAGTAAAATTCCTAAAGTTAAAAAAATCCAAGAAACTAAAACCCATTTTTTGATATGTGATGCCCATATTTTTGTAATATTATTGGAGCAAACTGCTGCTAGTGCTGAGGAAAAAATTATGGAAGTTCCAACATAGCCTAAATATAAAATCGGCGGGTGAATTGCTAATGCAGGATCTTGCAATATAGGATTTAAACCTAATCCCTCTTTTGGAACTGGAAAAACATGATTAAAAGGATTGGAGGTTTGTATTAGAAAAATAAAAAAACCAACTATTATTATCTGCTGGAATAATAAAGTTAAAATTTTATATTGTTTTGGTTGATTTTTTGACCTCAGTAAAAAGACAAATATAAATAATGTTAAAACTAACAACCATAATAATAGACTACCCTCATGATTGCCCCAGGTCCCAGAGATTTTATAAAACAGCGGCTTAGTTGTGTGGGAATGATTAAAAACTGTCTCATTACTAAAATCCGAGTTAACAAAAGATAAAATTAAGCCTGAGAAGCTTATTATTACAAATAAAAGTTGTAAGAATACTAAGGATATTACTTTAGTATCTAACTTCTGAGTATCATTAAAATTTTTAATTGAAAAAAATATAATTAAAATTGAAACACCGACACCAAAGATTAAAGAATAATATCCAATTAAACTCGACAATTTATTTCTCCTCTAAAGCAGCCTTTACTTCAGGAGGCATATAATTTTCATCATGTTTAGCTAAGATTTTCGTTGCTGAAAAAAAATTCTCATCTTTTAAAAATCCCTCTGCAACAACACCTTTACCTTCTTCAAAAAGATTGGGTATTAATCCTGAGTAAACAACATTAATTTCACTTTTAAAGTCTGTAATAACAAAACTTAATTCTTTATTTACAATAGAAATTGAGTCAGTTTTTACCATTCCTCCAATTCTAATCTTTTTCTGCTGCATTTCAGATAAAGTTTTTATTTCAGATGGAGATTTAAAATATACAACATTTTCTTCTAATGATTTTAGAATAAGAAATATCGTTAAACTTAATGTAACAGCGATTAAGAATATAAAAAAAAATCTTAGTTTAACTTTACGACCATACATGGTTTAAAAGTTAAATAGTTGAAGTGTTGGATAGAATCTCTCTATTAATTCTTTGTAGTCTAGCAGAGGCAGCTCTTTCAGAGTTTAGGTTTCCAAATTTAACAATAAACTTATTTTTTTCTCTTTCATATTGATTTTTAATTACCAGATACAATGAGATAAAACTTAAAAAAGTAAAAGCAAACGAACCCCAAACATAAATTCCGTATCCGTCCATATAAAAAATTTCACTTATCATAATCTGTCTAAACCCTTATTTTTAATTTTTATCAGTTCTGTATTATATTTCATTAAAAAAATTAGCAATGAGAATAGGGCAAATGCCGCAGTCATAATTAGTAAAGGAACGAGCATCGAAGAATGAATAGTAGATTTTGATAATATATTAATTGATGCTGGCTGATGAAGTGTGTTCCACCAGTCTACAGAATATTTAATTATAGGAACATTTATTATTCCTAAAATTGTAATAATTGAGGTTACCTTAAAAACTTTTCCTTTATCTTCATAAATTCTCCAAGCAATTAAATACATCAAATAAAATAATGCCAATATTAACATAGATGTAATTCTTGCATCCCACGCCCACCATGTTCCCCACGTGGGCTTTCCCCAAATAGAACCTGTTACAAGAGCAATTACATTAAAAACAAATCCTGACGGAGCCAAACTTTTTGAAATTAAAAAGAAATTTTTAATTTTAAATATATAGCCAACGATAGAAAGAACAGTAATAGTAGAAAAGATACCTAGTGAGATCCATGCCGCGGGAACATGAACATACATTATTCTAACAGAGTGACTTTGTTTATAATCTTCTGGTGAGAGAATCAGAGCCTCAATTAAACCTATAGAGACTACCAAAATGAATAATAATAAAACGAATTTTGGTGCTTTAGAAGTTATAGAAAAAATTCTATTAGGTTCTAGTAATTTAAACATAAAATTTTATTTTTAAAATTAATATTAGGGTTATTTAGTACGAAATAATTATCTGATCAAGAATGTAGAGGGAGATAATAACGAAGGGTAAAATTTAACACTCTTGATCAGAATTAATTAAATTTAACAATGCCCTGTGACAAAGATTTGAGCTAAATGTGTTTAAAAAGTGAATTTACTTAATTTGACGGCTTAAAATAGCTTGAACCTTTTTTACCAGAGAAAATTTCCTCAATTAATGGATGTTTGATTGGCTCATCAGAGTCATCGGTCAACAAATTTTGCTCTGATACATAGGCTTCATAAGTTATTTCATCGTTTTCGGCTAACAAATGATAGAACGGTTGATCTTTTCTTGGTCTAACATTCTTAGGAATAGATTGATACCATTCTTCAGAATTATTAAACTCAAAATCTACATCATAAATCACACCTCTAAACTCAAAGTGTTTGTGTTTTACAATATCACCTATTGAGAATTTAGCTTTTTGAATTGCCATTGAGATTAGTATGGGTATTTAAAAACAAAAATCAATAAGAAAAATTTATAGTTTTTGTGAAAATATTATTTATGTTAATATTCTTTCAGTGAATAAATCTTTTTTAAAGTTTCTTACTGATTTTGGACCTTTAGTAATTTTTTTTTACTACTATTACGATAGTGGAAAAGATTTAAGAGTAGCCATTCCGCCGTTTATAATTGCGACAATTATAGCATTAGCGATTGTTTGGTTTTTAGAAAAAAAAATACCCAAAGTTCCTTTGTTGAGCGGAATATTAATTACTTTTTTTGGTGGCCTTACAATTTATTTTGATAATCCAGTTTTTATTTACATTAAGCCAACAATCATTAATATTTTATTTGGTCTGGCTTTAATATTTGGAAGATATTTTACAAATGAACCTGTGTTAAAAAAATTAATGGGAAAATCAATACCACTTACAAACGAAGGTTGGGAATTGTTAAGTAAAAGATGGATATACTTTTTCTTTGGACTTGCTATTTTAAATGAATTAGTTTGGAGAACGCAATCTGAGGAATTTTGGGTTAACTTTAAAGTTTGGGGTTTACTTCCAATAACTTTCATTTTTACAGCCTTTCAAATCGGTTTAATCAATAAATATAAAACTCATGAAGAATAATTTAAGACTTGTTGTTAATAATCTTGATAAAAAAAAATTTAATGAAAATCATTTTTTTGAAAAAAATGAGCTTAAAATAATATTAGATTTATATGCAAAAATGGTTTCAGAAGGTTCTTGGAAAGATTACGGTCTTAACATTTCAAGCAAACAGGTAGGATTTAGTGTTTTTAAAAATGCAGCTGAAAATGCTATTTATAAAATTTGCAAAAACTTTAAGCCAAAAAATAAAAATTTAAAATATTTAATTACTGATACCAATGGTAAAATACTAAAGAATTCTTCAGAACTTAATTTATTGCTAAAAAATACTAATTGGAAAAAACTTTAAAGTAAAATTATCTTCTTTGACCGAAAAGTCTAAGGAGCATAATAAATAAGTTAATGAAATCTAAGTAAAGAGTTAGAGCACCCATTACCGCTTTTTTACCCATTAACTCACCAGTATCGCTAGCAGAGTACATGTTTTTTATTTTTTGAGTATCATAAGCAGTAAGGCCAACAAAAATTAAAACTCCTAAAATTGAAATCACGAAATACATCATTGAAGATTTTAGAAAAATATTAACTAATGATGCAATAATAATTCCTATTAATCCCATCATCAAAAATGATCCAAACTTAGTTAAATCTCTCTTAGTTGTGTAACCATAAATGCTCATAGCACCAAAAGTTGCGGAACAAATAAAAAATACTCTTGTTACACTTAAACCTGTGTAAACAAGTAAAATTGAAGATAGTGATAGCCCCATTAAAGCAGCAAAAATCCAAAAAGTTGTCTGAGCTTTTGATGCACTCATTTTATTGATCCCAAAACTCATATAAAACACAACACCCAAAGGAGCTAACATTACTATCCACTTAAGCCCTGATAAATAAATGGCATTTCCAACCTCGGTTAAAGCTACAATAGAACCACTTGCATCAGTAACGACTGACATCTTAAATGTTATTAAAGCTATAATTCCTGTAAGCAATATTCCAGTCGCCATGTAGTTATAAACTTTTAACATGTAGGCTCTTAAGCCCTCATCAGTAACAGCTGTGGTCTCACGTGCTGCTGCTCTCGCTCTTGCTAGAATACCTTTTTTGTCTGTTGCCATAATTACTATAGATATATAGTCTTTTACTAAATATTCAAGATACCTTAAAAGATTAATAAAAAATTATACTTTAAAAAATCACTATGAATTATAAAAAATTAGGCAATACAGATCTAGATGTAAGTACAATTTGTCTCGGTACTATGACCTGGGGCGAACAAAATTCTCAAGATGAGGGATTTCAGCAAATGGATTATGCTTTAGATCATGGTGTAAACTTCTGGGACACTGCAGAAATCTATTCCATACCGATGAGAGAAGAAACATATGGGGAAACAGAGAGAATAATCGGCAACTGGTTTCAAAAAACTAAAAAAAGAGACAAGGTTATTATAGCAACAAAAGTTTGTGGTAATACTTCAAACAAATATATCAGGGGTGGTGGTTATAATTTTGGGAAAAAAAAAATTTCTGAAGCTTTAGAGGAAAGTCTTAAAAGATTGAAAACAGACTATATCGATCTCTATCAACTTCATTGGCCAGAGAGAAATACAAATTTTTTTGGGAAACATGGCTATGAACACGACGAAAACGATAATGATTGGACACCGTTTGAGGAAATACTTGAAAGTTTAAAAAAATTTATTGAACAAGGTAAAATTAGATACATTGGTCTATCTAATGAAACTGCATGGGGTTTATCAAAATTCCTTGAAATATCAAAATTAAAAGATTTACCAAAAATGATGTCGGTGCAAAATCCATACAATTTACTCAATAGAACTTATGAAGTTGGACTTGCAGAAATTTCTGTTAGGGAGAAAAGTGGTTTGTTAGCCTACTCGCCTTTAGCATTCGGATACTTAACAGGAAAATATAGAAATAATAATTTACCAGAAAAATCAAGAATGAAACTATTTAAAGATTTCACAAGATATAAAAATGAAAATGGTCAAAAAGCTATCGAAGAGTATTATAAGTTATCGCAAAAATTCAATATTGATTTTACTCAAATGTCATTGAAGTTTTGTGAAATTCAGCCATTTATGACAAGTGTGATAATAGGTGCAACGACAATCGAGCAGTTGAAAACAAACATAGAAAGTGTAAATGTAAGTTTAACAAGCGAAATTTTAAATGAGATTAATAAAATTCAAAAAATGTTCCCAAACCCATGTCCATGATTAAAAAGATTTTATTCATATTTATACTTTTTACTTTTTTATTCACATCAAAATCTTTTGGAGAAGATCTAAAAAAAATTGGTAAATATAAAGACTGGGAAACAATGGTTATAGCGGAAGCATCTGGTAAAGTATGTTTCGCTCAGTCTTCTCCGATTCTGCAATCTCCTAAAACAAATAAAAGAGATGCTAGATTATTTGTTACATTTAGACCTGGTGAAAAAATTGCAAATGAAATCAGTACTACTGCTGGTTATGAATTTAATAAAAATAATACTGTATTAGCAACCTCTGGAAATAACAAATTTAAATTTGATATTAAGCAACAAGGTTTTGCATGGATGACTAGTAATAAAAAAGAAAAGATTATGGTCAAGATTATGAAAAAAGGTTCAAGAATAATGGTAACTGGATACAATGAAAAGGGCTCTCAAACAATCGATCATTATTCATTATTGGGATTTACTAAAGCATATAACACTGCAAAAAAAGCTTGTAGCTAGTTAATGAAATCAAAAAAAAGAATTGTATTAGCTTACTCAGGCGGTTTGGACACATCCATTATTCTTAAATGGCTTCAAGAAAATTATGATGCAGAAGTAATTTGTTACACCGCAGATATCGGACAAGAAATAAATAGAAAAAAGATTATTTACAATGCAAGAAAATTTGGTGTTACAAAAATAATTATAAATGATTTAAAAGATATTTTTGTAAAGGACTATGTATTTCCAATGATCCGTGGTCATGCAATTTATGAGGGTGTTTATCTATTAGGAACCTCAATCGCCAGACCTCTGATAGCAAAGGATCAAATAAAGGTTGCAAAAAAATTCAAAGCATATGCAGTATCTCATGGGGCTACTGGAAAAGGAAACGACCAAATAAGATTTGAGCTTGGTTATCATTATTTTGGTCCCAAAATAAAAATTATTGCACCATGGAGAATATGGAATTTAAAATCTCGATCAGATTTAATTAGTTACGCGAAGAAACGCAATATTCCTATCCCAAAAGACAAAAAAGGTGCATCTCCTTTTTCAGTAGATGATAATTTATTTCATACATCAACTGAAGGTAAATTGCTAGAAAATCCAAAAAATTCTGCACCAGAATTTATTTTTCAAAGAACTGTTTCTCCAGAAAAAGCTCCTAACAAAGCTACTCATGTAACAATTAATTTTAAAAATGGTGACCCCATTGGTCTTAATGGAAAAAAATTTGGACCAGCAAAATTATTATTTAAACTTAATCAATTGGCAGGAAAAAATGGAATAGGAAGAGTTGATCTTGTTGAAAATAGATTTTTAGGCATCAAGTCTAGAGGAGTTTATGAAACTCCAGGTGGTACATTGTTAATCCATGCACATAGAGCGATTGAGTCAGTTACGCTTGATAAAGAAACAATGCACAAAAAAGATGCAATAATGTCAAGGTACGCAGAATTGATCTATAATGGATATTGGTTTTCAAAAGAAAGGTTTAAACTTCAAAAAATTGTTGATTTGAAAAAAAACAAAATAAATGGATCTGTTAAACTTAAACTTTATAAAGGCAATGTTACAATTCAATCAAGAATGACAAAAAGCAATGCTTACTCAATGAAAAAAGTTTCGTTTGAGGAAAATAAATCATTTATTAAATCTAATGTTGAGAAATTTATAAATTTTCACAAAAAAAAGTTAAGAAACTAGCTAATTATTCGGTGACAAATTGGGGATTGTTTATTTTTGAAAAAAACTTAATTTAAATTTATGGAATCGTTTAAAAATTGGATGAAAGATACAGCAAACATTTTGTTTGATGATAGCAAAAATGATCTTAGATCATTACCTAAAACTGTAAGATTGCAAATTTTATTGGTGTTAAGTTTTATTTGGACTACTGTTTTTAGTTTGTACGTATTCTCATATACAACTTTTGTATTTGGGTGGACTGGACTTTTTTTAGCCCACATCGGATTGATATTTGCGGTATATTTGACATTTAAACATTTTCATAGAGCTGAGGAAAATTCTGCCAGCGTTTTTAAAACAAAAAATTTTGACCCATTTAAAATAATGGTGCTCGTTTTTGTAATTGTTTTTATATTTGTGTTTTCAAAAGGAATCGAAGTGTTGACAAGTCCAAATCCATATTCTTATTCAATTCCGTATGATGGTTCCTCAAAATCAGTATTTGAAAAATGGTTACCATTTAGTAAAGATAAATAATGGAAAAGATAGCTAAAAACCTACAACTTCTTCTAATGTGTATCATTCTGGTAAGCACTGTAATTGCAGTTGGAATAGAGATTTATAAAATGTTTGAAAATCGATCGGTTACCTTAGCTGATTTGCTGCTAATGTTTCTTTACTTAGAAGTGCTAGCGATGGTAAGAGTTTTTTGGAACCAGCAATCTATAAGTATTACATTACCACTACTTATAGCTATTACAGCATTAGCACGATTTATTATTTTACAAGGAAAAGAAATGGATCCAAGTGCATTAGTATATGAAGCAGTAGCAATAGTTTTAATTGCAGGTGCTATTGTAATCTTGAGATTAAGACATAGCGATAAATTAGGTCTAAAGAAAAAAAAATCGAAATAATTAAAAATGAATTTTGAAGCTTCAAGGGCTAAGGCCTTAGACAAACTAAATTATTTTGTGGAAAACAATCTCTCAGAGTATTCAAAACTTAGAAACTTTGATTACGGACCTGATAACAGGTCTAATGTTTCTTGTTTATCTCCATATATTACTCACGGAATTATTAATGAAAAGGAAGTTATCAAAAAATCTCTTAATAAATTTTCATTTGCAAAAAATGAAAAATTTATTCAAGAAGTATTGTGGCGTACATATTGGAAAGGTTGGTTAGAATTAAGACCCAGTGTTTGGACAGATTTTTTAATTGAATTAAAAATGATTAAAGAAGACTTTCAAAACAATCAAACTTATAAAAACGCGATTGAGGGAAAAACAAACGTAGAGTGCTTTAACTATTGGGTCAACGAACTCAAAGAAAATAATTATTTGCATAATCATACTAGAATGTGGTTTGCCAGTATTTGGATTTTTACGCTAAATTTGCCATGGCAATTGGGAGCGGAATTTTTTTTGCAACATCTTTACGACGGAGACGCTGCATCAAACACTCTTGGATGGAGATGGGTTGCAGGTGTTCAAACACAAGGAAAACATTATTTAGCAAGTGAGTGGAATATCAAAAAATTTACTAATAATAGATTTAGTAATATTAAATTAAATGAAAACGCTCCGCCCAAGATTTCTGAAAAGAAATACTCAATTTTAAAACAGGATTTTACTAATCCTGAAAATATTGATCAAAATAATTTGATAATATTCGAGAATAACCTCTGTTTTGAAACAAGTGATTTTCAAAATAATAAATTTAAAAAATTTTATATAATTTCGAATAAAAATGAAAATAGATGCATCCAACTTAGTGAAAAAGTTCTAAAATTTAAGTCTTCACTTATTCAAGACCAGGAACAAAGATTTAAAAATCAATCTATTGATTGTGAAGTTATAGATATTAGCGAAATTAAAAAGATAGAAAAAGCAGTCGGGTTGTATCCAACTGTTGGAGAAAATTTAGATTATTTGAATTCAAATACTTTTAAAGTCAATTTCCTTTATAGAGAACTTGATCAAAACTCTTGGCAATATTGTAATAAAGGTTTCTTTAACTTTAAAAATTATATTCCAAAAATTATTTCAACACTTAACTAAAACCATCTAAACATGCCAATAATCCCGGCAGTAGCATAAAAGAATTGTAAAAATAATATTCCTTTATGACCACCTCGATAAGCCCAAATTCCAATTAGAATTGCAGATATAAGAAGTAAACAAAAACCAAAAAACTCTATACCAATGTTCATAGCCACAAATAATGAGTACATTATTGCAGTGATAACACCTGCCCACTCAAAAATTTTATTATTCATAAAAGTTTTTTAAAGTTATTATAAAGAATCTTAGAATAATTATTCATATCTGTCATATTATCTTTAGCAGATTGATCAAATTTTTCTAACGCTCCATTTCCTAACTGATCTTCAAGGGCTTTTTTATATTCTGGTACACATCCCCACTCTTTTACAGTCGTGTCTTTTATCTCAATGTGGAATTGGATACCGTAAGCATGATCTTGATATTTAAAAATTTGATATTTAGTAATTGGAGATGACGCTAATAAAGTGACATCATTATTATTTTCTATTTCTTGGACCTCGTAAGAATGCCATTGTAAACTTTTAATTTGGTCAGGAAATTTTGAGAATAAATTGTCTTTATTTTTTTCTTGGGTGAAATTGATATCCATCATTCCAATCTCTGCTGGCCTTGATTTAACAATTTTACCCCCAACAACTTCACCTAATAACTGACAACCTAAACAAAAACCTAAATATGGTTTTTTTAAATCAATAACAAATTCTTTAATTCTTTTTTTTTCCTCAACTAACCAAGGAAATTCTTTTTCCATATAAGTATCCATCGGACCTCCCATACAAAACATTCCATCGAATTCATTCAAATTTGTTGGAATTTTTTGACCCTCATCTAATTCAATTGTAGTAAGATTAAATCCATCAGCCATCATTAAATCCTTTATATAACCCGGATCTTCAATTTTAATGTGTTGTAAAATGATTATGTTCAATCTAAAAGTTTTTCTTAAAATTTATTATCTTGCTAGTTTTATGAAAATATCACCCATTCCAGCATCTAAATTTTCTAAAGGTGTATTATTTCTCAACTCACAATATCTACCCGTCACTTGATGACTTTTAACAAAGTCTACCTCATCTTTCGCACAATTTTTTCCATTGTGCAATAAACCTATTACTATTCGATCGTTAAGACTATACACTTCTGATTTGTTGATTTTTTCACCATTACAAAAATAATCTTTATTTACTCTATTGGGAAAATCTTTTTTAGAACAAGGATTTTTTATTGTTAAAACATAGAATTCTTTAAAACCATCCTCAAATTTATGTTTCATCTTTTGAGCTTCAGAATACTTCATAAGATCACACGAACATGGAACACAACACCTATAATAATTTCCACAAATTTTTTTATTCGTTTTACTTTCTTTAATAAATAAGAATTCTGAGTCACTATTTGGGTCAATTAAAGACCCAGAAACTGCACAATATAATTTGTTAAATTCAACAAAGTCTTTGTAAGTAATTTTTTTATCCATGATGTATTTAAAAAATTTTGGTCCCGCAGCATTTCTATTTTTATCAGGGAATATTCTAGACCAATCAGTAATAAGCTCTTTGTGATAATTTTTTTCTCCAGCAAACGACTTGAGTTGAAATGATATTAAAAATACAATTAAAAATATATTGAATATTTTTTTCATTTCTGTCTTACAATAATTGTTTGGTTAAGATTCTTTATATTAATCATTTCTTTACTTCCATTTGTCCATTTAATTTCTATTTTAAAATTTTTTTCTTTTTTTCTAATTCCATAATGTGCCACAGGTTCCATTTGGCATAAGTAACCAGATCCTGCATCAATTGTTTTTGAATGTTTTCTTTGATTGGTTATTAAGGTAACAGTGGCTCCTCTTGCTGGCGCACCATACTTATTTAATGGTTTAATCCTTAAGTATTTACTTCCTTTATCAACTTTTGCTTTATACAAAGTTAATGTTTGTGCTTTACTTTCACCACGAGAAACTAATAATTCTAAAATTCCATCATTATCTATATCCGCGACTGCAGCCCCAGTTCCATATCCATTAGCTTCGAGCCCTACCTGAAAATTTATCAGCTCAAATTTTCCATTATCTTTAATACGAAATAACTTATTTGGTTCTGCTATATTGTTCATGAAAACTTCATCAAAACCATCATTATCAAAATCTGCAGAAATAATTGTTCTTATTCTAGAGGGTTCATCAAAATCTTTATTTCCAATGTCTTTAAATTCATTATTTTCTAATACCCAAGCTCTGTGATATCCAAGCCAATTACCACTTAAAATATCTAATCTACCCCGGTAATATATGTCTGATAAAGCTGTACCCCTTCCATTTTGGATTGCATCATCTAATCTATAATCAAATGCAACATCATCAAAATTTCCATTATTATTTTTAAAAAGAAAATTTGCCCCTCTCTCATTAGCCGCAAAGATATCGGCTCTTTCTGTCAAAATATGCCCAGATACAACTGCTCTTCCACCAGTAATATTATCCAGATTTAAATTCTCAGCTTTATCTTTGATAAGTTCATTTTCAATCTCATAAAACCTTGTTGGTCCTCCGTAGTTTGCAACATAAATTCCATATTCACCATCTCCCTTTCTATCTACACAAACAACAGATCTTCCTGCTGTTAAATTTAGATTTTCTTTATTTTTTTCTAATTCAAATAAATCAAAATAATTATTATCTTTTATATCCAATAATCTGTCTGAATATTTTTTAACTCCACTATATGTATCGGTATTTAAAAAGTAGATTTCTTCAAAGCCATCTTTATCAATATCACATGCAGCAACTCCAATGGTTTTCTTTGAAATATCTGAAAAAATTTTTTGTTGGTTTATATTCTTCAATTTTCCATCTTGAAAAGATAACGCTAAATTCGGAAAACCAAAACCTGTGACTAAAAACTCATTTTTTCCATCCATATTAAAATCTGTAACTGAAATACCATAGCTCAGTCTTTTTTCATTATTCTCAATAATTTTTGATAGATCCTCAAAAAATTCTGCACGAGCGTTGTTTGTAAGAATTATTAATAAAAATAAAATTGAATATTTAAAAAAATTTTTTATTTTTTTGATGAACATTTTTTTGAACAATACTTTACTTTTTCCCAATTAAGTCTCCATTTTTTTCTCCATTTAAATGGCCTTTGACATATTGGACAAACTTTAATTGGTAAATTTTCTTTTTTCACTAAATTGTATTTTCTTTAATGAATTTATCTGCAGCTGACAAAATCAATTTTTTTCTATCAGTTTTCATCTTATCGAAAATTCTCACCATCATTGAAAGCCTTGGATTTTTTAAAAAAAACTTTCTATTTCGATCTATAAATCTCCAATAAAGCCCATCCATTATATTGCACCAATCACCCCTCTTAAAATCCATCATCTTCATAAAATAACTTGATCCACAAATGTATGGTTTAGTTGCAAATATTCCACCATCACTAAACAATCCCATTCCATAAACATTTGGAACCATCACCCAATCTGAGGAGTCCACAAACATTTCCATAAACCACTTGTAAACAATAGTGGGTTTGATCTCACAAAGGTTCATTATGTTTGATAAAATCATAAGTCTTTCAATATGATGAGACCATCCATGATTTAATGCGTTCTTTATTGCATAATCCAATGGTGGTAATCCAGTAGTGCCGTCATACCAGGATTTTTTCATCTTACGATTTTGTTTGAAAAAATTTCCTGTCTCCATTTCACTAGAATAACTTTGATAAATTCCTCTCATAAATTCTCTCCAACCAATTATTTGACGAACGTATCCCTCTAAAGAATTTAGTCTTATTTTTTTACTTTTATGAAATTCTAAAATTTTTTTAATTATAAATTCTGGAGTTATAAGACCTAAATTTACATATGGACTTAGTGCACTATGAAACAAAATATTATCTTTTTGATCAACTGCATCCTCGTAATCACCAAATAAATTTGATTTTTCTTTAATGAAAAAATTTAAAAGCTTCAAGACATCATTGTGTTCAGTAGCAAACCAGAAATTTTTGGTACTGCCAGGATGATCCTTAAATAGCTTTTCAACAATAGGTTTTAGCTTTTTAGTATGAGAAGTTTCATTTATTTTTGGAAATTTTGGGATTGAAATATTTTTTGGTAATTTATTTCTATTATCCTCATCAAAACTCCACTTACCACCTGTAGGATTCCCATCAGCACCCATTAATATTCCAGATTTTTTTCTGACATCTTTGTAGAAAGTTGCCATAAATGGTTTTTTGGATTTAGATAAATATTTTTTAAAATCCTCTCTTGAATTTAAAAACATTGGCGTCTGGATAATATTCCATTTTATTTTTTCTTTATTAACAAATTGATTAATTTTTTTTTCAAAAAACTTATCCTCAACTTCAAAACTGGATATTTCCTTAATCTTTTTTGTGCTAATTAATTTTTTAAGCTTTTTAAAATAACTTTCCTTAAATTCTTTATCCTCTATTTTTGAGTATTCTATTTTAAATTTATCTTTTTTAAGTACATCTGCGTGAGATCGCATTGATGATAAAAATAGAAGAATTTTTTGTTTATGATGTTTTTCATAAGTACAAAGCTCGTAATCTTCAGCCATGAAAAAAAGGTGGTCTTTTTTGAAGCGGTCTAGGTATTTTGATGGAAATAATTGATTGCCCAGTATAAAAAATAACTTCATAATTAAATATAACTAATTAAATTTTTTATGTCAGAAAAATATCTTATTTTTGGTGCGACAGGTTCAATCGGATCAAGCTTGGCTGAACAATTAGTAAATTCTGGAAATAGTGTACATTTAGTAGGTAGAGATGAAAACGAGGTTAAAAATATTTCAGAGAGATTAGGGTGTCCTTTTACTATTGCAGATGTTTTGGAAGAGGGATTTATAGAAAAAGTTAAAAATGATATTTCTGATGTAAAAGGTGTTGCTTATTGTGTTGGGTCAATTGACTTAAAACCTGTGAGAATGGTAACAGAACAAGATTTTGTAAAATGTATGAAATTAAATCTTTATTCTGCGGTTGAAGTTATTAAGGGTTATCAAGAGAGTTTGAAAAAAAATAAGGGCTCAATAGTTTTATTTTCAACTGTTGCTGCTCAAAGAGGATTTACCAATCACGCAATTATTGCATCAACAAAAGCAGCTGTTGAAGGTTTAACAGTCTCACTTGCAGCTGAATTTGCTCCAAACATAAGAGTGAATTGTATTGCGCCAAGCTTGACTAATTCAAAAATTGCTGAGCCCATGTTAAAGAATAAAGCCCTAGCAGATGGTATTGCAAAGGCCCATCCTTTAAAAAGATTGGGAGAGGGAAAAGACTCTGCCTCTTTAGCTAGATTTTTAATAACTGAAGATAGCTCTTGGATAACAGGTCAAATTATTGCAGTAGATGGTGGAAGATCTAAACTTTCATAAGGTGAAAAATCTTTTTTTTGTAATTATATTTTTTATATTTTTTTCAACTAATTTATTTGCTCAAAATTTAAAATTTAAAAAACTAGTTGTTCTTAACGACCCATGGGGTTCGTCTTTTTTAAATAATCAAGAATTAGTTATTACTGAAAAAAGTGGAAAAATTAAGATCATAGATATTCTACAAAAAAAAGCTGTTGAAGTTGATCATAACCTAAATTTTCTAGAACACGGACAGGGTGGTCTTTTAGATATTTTATATAAAGATAATTTTATTTATGTTTCATATTCTGAAAACAGAGGTAATGGGAAAACAAGTACCTCTATTGGTAAAGCTATTTTTGATAAAAAAAAATTAAACTTTAAAAATATTTTTCAAGCTGAACCTCCTATTGATTCTGGTTATCATTTTGGTTCAAGGTTAGCGATCAAAGATAATCACTTATTTGCCTCTGCCGGTGAAAGAGGAAAAGGCATGATTGCCCAAGACCCCTCAAAACATCCTGGGAGTATTATAAGAATTAAACTTGATGGAAGTATTCCAAATGACAATCCTAAATTTGAAGATAAGCCAGATTGGCTACCTGAAATTTATCAAATTGGTATCAGAAATCCTCAGGGTCTAACTTTATCATCATACGATGGTAAAATTTATATGAGTAACCATGGTGCCAAAGGTGGTGATTGGTTTGGTGAAGTAAAAAAAGGTGAAAATTATGGTTGGAAAATATTAGGCTGGGGAGGAAAAAATTATTCTGGCTTTCCTATTGGTCCAAAATGGAAACCTGGCTTTACAAAAGCAATCCAGTATTGGGTGCCTTCAATTGCAACAAGTGCAATTACAATTTATGAAGGAAACGAATTTAATGAATGGAATGGTCATGCTTTAATTACATCATTAAAAGATCAATCCTTGAGAAAACTGATCTTCAACGATTTGTCCAACATAAAAGAAGATGTAATTTTTAAAGGTGAGATCGGACGAATTAGAGATATCCAGGTTCATCCAAAAAATGGAAAAATTTACTTTTTGGCGAGTGATAACCTTTGGCTGATGGAGAAGGCTAAATAGATCTTAGTGATTATTGATTTCTTATAAGAGGATAAACCTTTGGATTTAGATATTTAATATTAGTTAATAATATTAACACCAACGTTACTAAACCAATGGATAAACCAAGATAAATCAAAACTTTAAGATCGAACTTCCAAAATAACTCAAATATATTTTCAATAATAAATTTTGAACCAACTACAGCAAACAAAACTGCAATCATTATTACAGATATAAAAATAATCATAAATTCAATCAGTGAAGAAAAAACAATCTCTCTTCTTGAAAAACCCAAAATTTTAAAAACCAAATTTTGGTATTCTCTTACTTTTCCTTGGACCATTATTGCACTTGATATTACAATTAAACCAATGACGATAGTGACTGTCGAAATGACAATAACTGCTATGAAAACTTTATTTAAAACATTAGTTACTTTGTTTAAATAATCAGCAATTTTAATCATTGATAAACTAGGGAAAATTTCAAGCATTTTTGTTTCATCAAATTTATTTAAATTATAGAACTTTGTGGTTGCTAAATATTCGTGAGGAATATTTTTTGCAAAGTCAGGGTTAAAAAGCATTGCAAAATTTATATTTAGATCTCTATAATCAACTTGTCTAAAGTTGACTATTTCACCATCAATTTCTCTACCATAAATATTTAAAGTAAATATATCCCCTAATTTAATATTAAAATCTTTTGCAACCTTAGCGTCTAATGATATCTGAAGTTGATTTGGTTTAGACAAATCCCACCACTTACCATCAATAATTAGATTATCCTCAGGAACTTCTTTTGTCCAAGATGATCTCCGTTCACTGCCAATAACCCAATAACTATCATTTTCAGGTGTAATATATGTGTTTGGATTTATGCCATTAATTTTTACTATTCCTGAAGAAACCATTGGCACAATTTCAATATTTGCACCAGGATCCATTGATAAAATTCTTTGTTCAAACTTTTCACGCTCTCCATTTTGAATGCCAACAAAAAAATAATCAGGAGCGATGTCAGGTATTGATTTTGCTATCTCTCTTTTAAAATTAGTTCCAACTAATGCCAAAGTCAAAAGTAATGTAACACCAAGGCCTAAAGACATAATTGTAATAGGTGTAATACTTTTTGATTGTGTAATATTTTTAATAGATACTTTCAAAGGAGTGCTCGAATTAAATTTAAACTTTTTAAGAGAAAATATGATTAACTTTGAAAGTAGAAAAAAGATAATCAAACAAATAAAAAATGCCCCAAAATACCCAAGACTATAAAGAAGATTTTCTGATCTATAAGTAAATATTAAAATCAAAATTGATAACATTATAATACTCACGCCAATTAATTTTTTTGAATAATAAAATTGTAAGTTTTGGAATACATTTCTAAATAGACTTGAAGCTTTGACTTGATCGATAGAACTAATTGTAGGAATCGAAAAAATTATCAAAACTAATAAACCTATTAAAAATATTTTTAAAAAATTAAAAAAAGAAAAAAATAAATTTATCTTAAGTCCAAAGCTACTTGACAAATATTTGTCTGCTAATGGCACAATTAATAAACTACTTAAATATGCTAAAATAGTAATTATAAATAATAATATTACCAATTGAAGATAGTAAAGTTTTTTAATATTACCGGAATAGAAACCTAAGGCCTTTCTTACTGCTATAGACAAGTTATTTTGATTTATAAAAGACAATAGAGTATTAGCAATACCAATACCAGCAATAAGCATCGCACTTATAGAGACAAGGGATAAAAATTGTGAAAAGTTACCAATTACTCTTTTTAATCCACTTGCTGCATTTTCCGGATATCTAATTTTTACCTTTTGATCATCTTTAAAAATACTCTCGATTTTTTTTATAATTATTTCTGGATTATCATTGTTATTAAATTTTACTTTATATTCATAATTCAAAAAATTTCCTATTCCGTTAAGTTTTAAGATATCTAAAGTTTGTTTACCTGTTAAAACCCAATCTCCAAAAGTCACAAATCCACTTACATCTGGAACAGATCTTACCTTACCAATTACAAGAAATTCTTGATCTTGAATTTTTACAATTTCATTTGTTTTGATATTTAAGGTTTTTGATAAACTCTCATTAATTAAAATTGTATAAGGTTCAGTTTGCATTCTTTCATAAGCATCAGCAGGTTCATAAGTTACTTCACCATATAAAGGATACTTTTGGTCAACTGTTTTTATTCTAGTAAATAAAGATTTATTTTTCTTTCGATTTGTTGTTGAAAGCATTGTGCTGAATTCAACCATCTCTGATATAGTTGTAAACTCTTCAACTTTATTTAATAAATCTATATTTCCTTTATTTCTGTTATAATCAATTTCTAAGTCTCCACCTAAAAGCTCCTTAGCATTTTCTTTGAGTTCCTTTTTTAAACTATCCTCAATAGTAAATATTGCACTTAATATAAAAAGACTGATGAACAAAGTGATGATTATACTAGAGATTTTTTTATAGTTCCTTTTTAAATCTCGCAGAGCATATATTAAGATAAACTTGTATTGATAAAAATTATTTAATTTTTCCATCTTTAATTTTAATTTTTCTGCTCGCGCGGTTAGCAAGTTTTGGGTCGTGTGTTACCATAATTAATGAAGAACCCTCCTCTTTAACATACCTAAATAAAATTTTAGAAATCATATCGGAATTTTCTGTATCTAAATTTCCTGTGGGTTCATCAGCTAGAATTAGCTCTGGCTTCATAGCAATAGCTCTTGCGATAGCGACACGCTGTTGTTCTCCTCCAGATAACTGACTGGGTAAATTATTTAGTCGATGTTTTAAGCCAAATCTATCTAAAAGAGATTTTGCTTCTTTTTCAGGATTTTTAAATTTATTCAATTCAAGAATTAAGGTTACATTCTCTAGGGCTGTATAATTTGGGATTAGATAAAAAGACTGAAAAATTATACCAATATTTTTTTTTCTAATTTTTGATACTTCATCCTCACTTAATTTTGTAATTTCGTGGTCTTGAAAGTATATCTTGCCTGAAGTTGGACGCTCTAAACCACCAATTAACATGATTAAACTTGTTTTTCCTGAACCACTTTCACCTACTATTGAAATAGTTTCTTTTTTTTTTGTGGTCAAATTTATATCTTTTAAAACACTGATATTATCTTTACCAGTTTGGTATTTAAGATTTATCTTTTTTAATTTAAGAAGAGCACTCATGAGCAAAAGTTTTATTATTAAAATAATTATTATCTGTCTACTAACCATTAATGCATATGCAATCGAAAAGATCGTATTATTTGGTGATAGTTTGATGGCTGGTTATGGTTTGTCTGATGACAATAGTTTACCAGTCGTTTTAGAAGAGAATTTAGAAGCAAAGGGTTATAATATTGAGATTGTTGATGGCAGTGTTTCTGGTAGTACATCGTCAGGGGGATTAAATAGAGCTGATTGGACTTTGAGTGAGCCAGATATAGATCTAATAATTTTATGCTTAGGGGCTAATGACATGTTAAGAGGCATCCAGCCAAAAGAAACAAAAAGTAATTTAGAAAAAATTATAAAAATTGCTCAAGATAAAAATATTGAAATTATCCTAGCTGGGATGATTGCCCCAACCTCGCATGGTTTTTCTTATAAAAAAAAATTTGACAAAATTTTTCCTGATCTAGCCAAAAAATTTAAAATTGAGCTTATTCCTTTTTTACTTGAGGGAGTGGCTATGAAGCCGGAGTTTAATCTAAGTGATGGTATACATCCAAATGAAAAGGGCACCATAATAATGAGTAGAACTTTAGAGGAGACAATTATAAAAACTTACAATAAAAAAAATTAGTTTTAGTGGAAAAAAAACCTTATCACCATTTACCAGACGGTACTTTTAGAAATCCTGAGGGTTCACCAAAACCAGATCCTAATGTTAAATGGTCCTTCAAAATTTTTAATAGAGAGAAAAAAAAGCTTGATATGACAGTTCCCAAAGAACATGTTATTGAAAAAGACAAAGTTTTATCAGACTTAAAAAAATTTCAAGAAGACGATTATGTAGCATGGATTGGCCATGCAACATTTTTAATTAAGCTTGGTGAAACAACAATTATTACAGATCCAGTATTTTCAAAAAATGCTGGACCGCTAATTTTTGGACCTAAGAGATTTACCGAACCAGCACTAAAATTAAACGAAATTCCACAAACAGATATTTTTTTACTCACCCATAATCACTATGATCATCAAGATATGATGACGATCCAGAGATTTCCTTTTAAAAATTCTAAAGTTTTACTTCCATTAAAACTTGGTAAATATTTTACCAGAAATGGTTATAGCAATGTGAATGAAATGGACTGGTATGATAAAATTAAAATAAATAAAAATTTAAAAATTACTTTTTTACCTGCTGTGCATTGGTCAAAAAGAAGTCTAACAGATACTAATAAAACTTTATGGGGAAATTTTTTGATCGAATATAAAGATATAAAGTTATTATTTGGTTGTGACACTGGAATAGGAAATATTTATAAAGATATAGGTAATAAGTATGGTCCAATTGATCTTACATTTATAAATATTGGTGCTTATAATTTTTATCCAATAATGCCTTGTAAAGATAAGTCGGTTTATCACACTAATCCAGAAGAAGCTTTAGAGGTTGCAAAAAATTTAAAGAGCAAAAAAGTGATTGGAATGCATTGGGGCACGTTTGTTTTATCCCTAGAACCAATCATGGAGCCACCCGTAAGATTTAAAGCTGGGGCGGAAAAATATGGATTTAAAAAAGAGGATGCAATTATTTATAAAATAGGTGAATTTGGATCTTTAAAAAAATTACTTGATTATAATTAATTATCTAAAATTTTCTTTTTAGCTTTTTTAAATTCTTCTTCAGTTAAAACACCATCTTTGAGAAGTTGATTCAATTTATCTAACTCATCTGTTAACTTATCATTATTATCAGATAAGTTATTCTCACGTTCATGGTCTTCTAAGCTCTCATTGGATTTATTTTCTCTTTTGGCCTCAAAGCCTTTCATAATAGCTGTTCCGCCCAAGTAAAGAACAAATGCTAAAATTGGTATCGCTAATCCAAAGAAAATTATTTTTTCCACAATTTAATCCTCATCATCTTCTCTCCAATTCTTCTCATACATTAACCATGCAGCATAAATTACTGAAAATGTTCCAACTATCATACCATAATCAAATCCAGTTTGTTTATCATATAAATACCAACCTAATTGTGTCGCGCCAATTGGTGGAACTGTCAGTATGAGCATAAGAAGTGCAATTCTATAGGGGTATCTAGGTTTTTTCATAACCTATCTTATCAAAAAAAATTTGTGGAATTCAATATTATGCTTGCGATCTTTTGAAACAGTCAATCGTATTTTTTAGCAAGCAAGCGATTGTCATTGGACCAACTCCACCAGGAACAGGCGTGAGTGCTTTAGCATTTTTTGAAACTTCATCAAATGCAACATCACCAACGATACCTTTCTCAGTTTTATTAATTCCAACATCGATCACTATAGTATCTTTTTTAACCCAATCACCTTTAACTAACTCGGGAATACCAACAGCTGCAATAATAATATCAGCATCTAAACACTCTGCTTTTAAATCTTTTGTTTTAGAGTGTGTTATAGTAACAGTGCAATTTTCTTTTAGTAAAAGTTGAGTCATTGGTTTACCATTTAAGTTAGATCGACCAACAACAACTGCTTTTTTACCATTTAAATTAGGTTCTATCTTTTTAATTAACAAATAACATCCTAATGGTGTACATGGAACAGAACTCTCATAACCTGATGAAAGATTTCCAACATTCATTGGGTGAAATCCATCTACATCTTTTGATGGGTCAATCGCTTCAATAATTTTTTGTTTATCAATATGTTTTGGTAATGGTAATTGAACTAAAATACCTGATACAGAATTATCTTTATTTAATTCATCTATCTTCTCTAAAATAACTTTTTCTTCAACACTATCTGGATATTTAATCACATCGGATTTAAGTCCAACTTCGTTAGCAGATTTTTCTTTGTTTCGAACGTAAATCTGACTAGGAGTTAAGTCTCCAATCAAAATTACTGTTAACCCTGGAACTTTATTATACTTAATTTTAAGATCAGATACTTCCTTTTTAAGCTGTTCCCTTAATAGTGCTGCTTCTTTTTTTCCATCAATTAAAATCATATATTCTAGAATATCATTGGTGCGATGTAGAGCTTCATACACATTTCTATAAACCAAATCAATAGCAGTAAAATAATTGGAGAAATATCTAACGCTCCCAAATTTGGTAAAAATCGTCTTATTCTTCTTAAAAATGGTTCTGTCAACCTGTAAGTAAAATCTAAAACTGCATAAACAAATCTATTTTGAGTATTCAATACATTAAAAGCGATTAACCAGCTGATGATAACATTGGCAATCACTACATACGAATAAAGTTTTAATAATTGTAAAACTAAATAAAAGATAGCAATCATTTTTTTTCAATATAAATCGAAGAACTTGGAAATGCGAAAGAGGCCTTATTATTTTCAACAATTTGTTTTATTGCAATTGCAAGTTTTTCTTTTACTGAAAGCCATTCGTTCCAACTATCTGATTTTGTGAAACAACGCACATACATGTCTATAGAACTATCTGAAAACTTATCGACCCTAACTGCAATTCCTATATTAGTGTCAAAATCATCACTTTTTTTTATGTGATCTTCAATTTGATCTCTTATATTTTTTAATTGATCAACCGAAGTGTCATATTGAAGAGTAATAATCCAGCTAATTAACCAGTTTGAAGTTTCACTTACATTTACTACAGCATTTTCTGCAAATTGAAAATTTGGAATTATTGCTAATGATTTATCGAATTTTCTGATTGTTGTTGATCGGAAACCAATTTTTTCAACAATACCCTCAATTATTCCATCAACAGAAATCCAATCACCGATTTTAAATCTTTTTTCAACTAATACCAAAATCCCAGAAATTAAATTTTTAAACAAATCTTGAGCACCCAATGCAACTGCTACTCCAAACAAACCTAAACCAGCAATAATTGGTCCAATCTTTATTCCCCATAATTCTAAGACTGCTGCAAGCCCTAGTATGAATATTAATATCTTTAAAGATTTAATAATCCATCCAATGAGTTCTCTTGTTAATAATTTATCAAGACCACTTAAGATATATGAGACTGGTTCTATAATTTGATGAATAACCCAAAAAATTAATATGGTTATTAGAGTTCTATTTATAGTATCGACAATTTCTCTACCTTCCATAGAAAATGTCATGTAATAACTTGCTATAAAAAAACCTAAAACAATTGGTAAAAATCTTGCAGGACCAATTAAAGATTTTACGAAAGTATCATCTAATTTATTTGTTGTTCTTTTTGAGATAATTTCTAACTTTTTGATTACAAGTTTACTAATAAGACCTCTGAAAATTAAAAAAATTAAAAAAATTCCTAAACCAATTAATATTTGTAAGATATCAACACCTAAAATACCTTTGTTCCATACCGATAGAAATATTTCAGAAAAATTATTAAACAATTCCATAATTAAATTTTATATAACAAAAACTCTTCTTCTCCAGGATTAAAAAGAAATATTTTTTTCCATTTAATTTCATTCAATATAGATGAAGTTTTCTCGCCAATACACGATAAATTAGTATTCATCCATAAGCTTTCAAATTGATGATTTTTGACAAAACTCAAAAAACTTTGAGCACTATTCTGTGAATAAATATAAACCATATCAGGCATGTTCAATTTTAAATCTTTTACAAAACTTTCATCGAATTTTTGATTATGTTTTACTCTATAATTAATCACTCTTTTTATGCCATAGCCCTCTTTCATGAGTTGTTGATCTAAATCAACAGATATAATTTCACCACTGACATAAAGTAACTTTTTACTTTTTGTCTCGTAAGTTTGTAAAATTAACTCTTTTAAATTAGAAACATTACCCTCTGCAGCTATTGTGTTTTGAAATCCTGATGATCTAGCTTTTTTTTCAGTTAAATTACCAACACAAAAACATTTGATATTTTTGTCTATGTTATTTTGATCTAAATATTTCACTGCATTAGCACTGGTAAAAATAATTCCTCCATATTCAGAAAATTTAATTTCCTCATAATTAACCTTTTCAATATTAATCAGTGGGATGTGCGAAACTTGATGACCTAATGATTTAAACTTTAAAATCATTTCTGAACAATCTTCCAGTGGTCTTGTTAATAAAATATGCATATTATTTTTTGTAAGAATTATTTGATTGCATTTTTAAATTCTGCCCAATTTGTTTACCTATCTCTTTAAATTTATCTATCTGGCTAGATTTCTTTTCATAAAATCTTTGAGAGCCATCTATTGAAAAAAGTTCTGCCTCAACTACAATTGTATCACTTTCTATTTTTGAATAAACGCCTATTGCTGTTTCACAATCTCCCTCTAAAACTTTGAGGACATTTCTCTCAGCATGAGCTCTTTTATAGGTTTCTTCATGATTTACTTTTTTTAAAATTGAAATAATTTCTTTATCTGCTTCACGACATTGAAGCGCAATTATTCCTTGTCCAGCACTTGGTATGATTTCTTGTGCTGAGAAAATTTCAGCTATTTCATTTTCAAGATTTAAATTTTTAATCCCTGCATAAGACAAAATTATTGCATCATAATTTCCATCTTTTAGTTTTTTAATTCTAGTATCCACATTACCTCTAATTATTTTGCATGTTAGATCAGATCTTAATTTTTTAATTTGAAATTCCCTTCTAAATGAAGATGTTCCTATAATTGATTTAAGCTTAAGATCATTTAATTTTTTCTTGTTATTTGTTATCAAAATTTCTCTTGGATCATTTCTCTCTAAAAAACAGTCTGTTTTAAGTCCGCTAGTTTCTGTTGCTGGCATATCTTTTAATGCATGTACTGCAATGTCGATACTTTTATTCTCTAACTCTTTTTCAATTTCAGTTGAAAACAATCCTTTGCCACCTATATCAGATAATCTAGTATCTTTAACTTGATCACCTTTTGTTGAAATAGATTTAATTTCAATATCATTTGTATCTAAAGTAGTTTTTTTAATAATTTGTTCTTTAGCTTTTTGAGCATACAACAATGCTAATTTACTACCTCTTGAACCTATGATAATTTTTTTAGTCATAAATAAATTTATTTCTTTCTTGTATTGGAAATGTACAATTATTAAAAACTATTTGTATGAGTAAAAAACCCTTAATTCTTGGAATTGAAACTAGTTGTGATGAAACAGCTGCCTCAGTTATAACTGAGAATGACCAAGGGAAACCTATAATTTTATCAAACATTGTCTCTAGCCAAACTGATGTCCACAAAGAATTTGGAGGTGTAGTTCCAGAGTTAGCGGCCAGATCACATATCGAAAAAATAGATTTAATCGTGAAGAAAGCTTTGGATGAAAGTGGAATAAAAATTAAAGATATTGATGCAGTAGCTTCGACTGCAGGTCCTGGTCTAATCGTTTGTTTGTCAGTAGGCTTAAGCTTTGGGAAAGCTTTTGCCTCTTCAATAAACAAGCCTTTTATAGCTGTAAATCATTTAGAAGGACATGCGTTGAGTCCAAAATTAGTTTCAAACTTAAATTATCCTTACCTCCTGCTATTAATTTCGGGTGGTCATTCACAATATTTAAATGTTCAAGGTCTTGGAAAATATAAAAGACTAGGAACAACTATTGACGATGCACTAGGTGAAGCTTTCGACAAAACTGCAAAACTTTTAGGAATAGAATTTCCTGGAGGACCCCAAATCGAGCTTTGGGCAGAAAAAGGTGATCCAAATTCTTATGATCTACCAAAACCTATCATTAATAAGGGTGGTTGTAATTTGTCATTTGCTGGTCTTAAAACTGCAATCCTGAAGATAAGTAAAACCATTGAAACAGAGCAAGAAAAATTTAATTTGGCAGCTTCTTTTCAAAAAACAATTGAAGAAATATTGAAAAAAAAAACCAAAATTGCTTTTAATGAATTTGAAAAACAAAATGATATACAAGATAAAATTTTTGTTGTTGCGGGTGGTGTAGCAGCAAATAAAAAAATAAGATCTATGTTGATAAACTTGTGTAAAGAAAATAATTATCAAAGTGTTTTTCCACCAATTGAAATATGTGGGGACAATGCTGCAATGATAGCAATGGTAGGTTTGGAAAAGTATAAATTAAAACTTTTTAATAAACTTGATCATCCAGCAAAACCAAGATGGCCCTTAGATGAAAATGCATTATTTTTAAAAGGTGCTGGGGTTAAACTTTAATGCAATATTGGTTACTTAAGTCAGAACCTGACGTTTGGTCAATTGATCAACAAAAAAAAGCTGGTATTAAAGGTGCTCCTTGGGATGGAGTAAGAAATTATCAAGCTGCCAAAAATTTAAAATCAATGAGAGAAGGAGATCAATGTTTTTTCTATCATTCGAACATAGGAAAGGAAATTGTTGGTATTGTTGAAGTTATAAAGGAAGCATATTTAGACAAGACAGATAAATCTGGTCGATTTGTTGCTGTTACAGTAAAGTTTCTAAAAAAATTAAATAAGCCAGTAAGTCTTGAGGATATTAAGAAAAACAAGCAATTAAGCCATTTATCACTTATTAAACAAAGCAGACTATCAGTAATGCCAATAGATTCTAAAAGCTGGAAAATTTTAAATAACATGGGTAAGATTTAAAAATAATATTTATGCCTAAAAAGAAGAAAAAATCTAAATCAAGAAAAAAAACCTCAAAAAGAAAGAAGGTTAAAAAAAGAAAAAAAATTCTTAAAAGAAAAAAAAAGATTAGAAGTAAGATTAAAAAAGTTAAAATTAATAACGAAGGCTCAACTCAAGAACTAATTTTTAAACCAAAACCAGAGTGGGTGAAAAGTGGTTTAATTAATAAATCTCAATATCAGAATAAATATACTGACTCTATTAAAAACAATAATGCTTTTTGGAAAAAAGAAGGAAAAAGGATTACATGGATAAAACCATATAAAAAAATTAAAGATGTGAAGTATAGTAAAGATGAAGTTAAAATAAAATGGTTTGAAGATGGAACTTTAAATGCCTCTGCTAATTGTATTGATCGACATTTAAAAGATAAAAAAGATAAAACAGCTATAATTTGGGTAGGTGATGATCCTAAGGATACTCAAAAAATTTCTTATAAACAACTTCATCAAAAAGTTTCAAAAGCAGCTAATGGTCTAAAAAAATTAGGGATACAAAAAGGAGACAGAGTAACAATATATTTAACGATGATACCCGAGCTGGCTGTTTTGATGTTAGCTTGTGCAAGAATAGGAGCCATACATTCTATAATATTTGGAGGGTTTTCAGCAGAGTCTATTTCTGGAAGAGTAAATGATTGTAAATCAGAATACATTATAACAGCTGATGAGGGTGTTAGAGGTGGAAAAACAATTCCATTAAAAGCAACAACCGATGAAGCATTAAGTAATTGTCCTGATGTTAAAAAATGTATTGTTGTCAAAAGAACAGGAAACTATGTTTATTGGGATGACGACAGAGATGTTTGGTATCATGATCTAATTAAAGATGTACCAAGTCATTGTGAACCTGAGGAAATGAATGCTGAAGATCCTTTATTTATTCTTTATACGTCTGGATCTACAGGTAAACCGAAAGGTGTACTACATACAACGGGCGGTTACATGGTTTATGCTTCCATGACTCATCAATACATATTTAACTATAAGCCTAAAGATATTTATTGGTGTACTGCAGACATAGGTTGGGTAACAGGTCATAGTTATATTATTTATGGACCCTTATCTAACGGAGCTACTACAATAATGTTTGAGGGAGTACCAAATTATCCGGACAGCTCAAGATGGTGGCAGATTGTTGATAAATATAAAGTTAATACTTTTTATACTGCTCCAACAGCTATCAGAGCCCTTATGCGAGAGGGTGATGATCCAGTAAATAAAACATCTCGAAAATCCCTAAAATTATTGGGTACAGTCGGAGAGCCTATAAATCCAGAGGCTTGGATGTGGTATTACAAAACAGTTGGAAACTCAAAGTGTCCAATCGTAGATACCTGGTGGCAAACAGAGACAGGCGGAATTTTAATTGCGCCTCAAACAGGAGCTATACCTTTAAAACCTGGATCAGCAACAAAACCTTTTTATGGAATTAAACCTGTTCTTGTCGATAAAGATGGAAAAGAAATTAAAGGTGCAGGAGAAGGGAGACTTTGTATAGCTCAGTCTTGGCCAGGCCAAATGCGAACTGTTTATGGCGATCATCAAAGATTTATTGATACTTACTTTTCTCAATTTGATGGAAAATATTTTACTGGGGATGGGTGCAGACGAGACAAGGATGGATATTATTGGATCACTGGACGAGTAGATGACGTAATTATTGTATCAGGACACAACTTGGGTACTGCTGAAATTGAAAGTGCTTTTGTTGCTCATCCTAAAGTTGCTGAGGCCGCTGTCGTTGGTTATCCACATGACATTAAAGGAAATGGACTATATTGTTACGTAACTTTAAATGCAGGTGAGACTGAAACTGGAGATCTTGAAAGAGAACTAAAATTATGGGTTAGAAAACAAATAGGTCCATTAGCAACTCCTGACTTGATTCACTTTACTCCAGGGCTTCCAAAAACAAGATCTGGAAAAATTATGAGAAGAATTCTTAGAAAGATTGCAGCAAATGAACATGGTCAATTAGGTGACACTACTACTTTAGCTGATCCAAGTGTTGTTGATAGTTTAGTTGACAATAGAAAAAATACTTAGAAACCTAATCTTTCTTTAAATTCCTTTTTAACAACATCCCATTTGAGAATGACTGAATTTAAAACTATTTTACGATCTAAAGTTTTTAGCTCCTCAGCAATTGGAGCCCACTTATATAAAGATAATGCACTAGGATTAAAAGGGAGATCACTATGATAAGTATCCCAATTCATTTTCTCAAATCTTTCATCAAAATTTTTTTTGGTGTTTTCGATAATATCTAAAGGCATTTTGTTTGAAATTTCATCATCTAGAATTTTAAAAAAAATTTCTTTAGCCCTATTGGTATCTTCATAGTTTGTAGTTGCTTTTAAATAAGAGAAGGTAAAAAACGTAAGATCTTGCAAAGCCACAGCATAGATATTCCACTTAGCTAAATTAACTGACTTCATAAATTCATCATTTTCAAAATGAAGAACATACCTAGTGCCCATCCTGGTCTTTAAATAACCATACAAAGTAACTTGTGACACCCAAGCTGATTTTGTTTGAATAAAATCCTCTAATTCATCTAATGACTTTATTTTTTTTTTAGGGATAAATGCCTTAAAAAGGGCAAATAGATAGATCTTGAAGTCCCTCAAGGTAAGATCTTTCCAGGTAAGTTTATATTTTCCCATAAAATAAGCTATTTTTGATAGTTATAACCCATAAATCGGACTAATTTGAGCAATTTTAACACTTTAAATCTCTTAGATAATGGTTATGGTTTTTGCCAGTTATAACTAAAAAGAGAGAGGTATAAATGTCAAAACAAGAACAACACTGGGAAAAATCCAGAGGTTTGCTATTCATGACACTAGCAATCTGGTTTGTATTCTCAATTGGCATCTTCTTATTCGGGGCTGAAATGAATGAAGTTACGGGACCATTTGGTTATCCGTTAACTTATTGGTTCACTTGTCAAGGTTCTCTTGGTGCTTTCGTAATCCTAATTTTCTGGTTTGCGAACAGGCAGGAGAAAATTGATGAAGAGTTCGGCTTCTCAGAAAGAGGGGATGACTAAATGATTAAAGGTAATTTTATAGACAATTTACCTAAGGTTTATGGAATCTATACAGGTGGTTTTTTAGCTTTCATAATCATTATGTCAATTGCCGAGCAGATGGGTATGACTGCGAAAACAATCGGAATTTGTTTCGTTGCTTTCACAGTAGCCATTTATGCTATAATTGGTTATCTATCACGTACAGCTCAAGCTGATGCTTATTACGTAGCTGGAAGACAAGTACCAACTGTATTCAACGGAATGGCAACTGCAGCAGACTGGATGTCTGGTGCATCATTCGTTGCAATGGCAGGAGGTATTTACTTCAAAGGTTACGGATATATGGCACTACTTGTAGGTTGGACTGGTGGATATGTATTAGTTGCATCTTTATTAGCACCTTACTTAAGAAAATTTGGTTGTTACACAGTTCCAGATTTTATTGGTACAAGATATGGTGGTAATTTAAGTAGATTCATGGCGGTAGTAGTTTTAACTGTCGCATCATTTACTTATGTGACTGCACAAATTAACGCTACAGGCACTATTGCATCTGTTGCACTTGATATTCCATTCCAATACGCAGTTTATGTTGGATTAGTAAGTATCTTACTATGTTCAATGTTAGGTGGTATGAGAGGAGTAACTTGGACACAGGTTGCGCAATATATTGTACTAATCATAGCTTACTTATTACCAGTATTCTGGATCAGTAACAAAATGGGTGCGGGTTTCTTCCCACACTTTATGTTAGCTGATGAAGTATCAAGAATTGCTGAATTAGAAGCTCAGTTTGGTTTTGTGAAAAACTCTGCTGAAAATCTAAAAGAGGTGCCAAAAGGTTTGGCTGGTATAACTAAAGCTCACTCAGCGGTGAATGCAACGCCTTGGGCGTTTATTTCATTAGCACTAGCGATGATGATGGGAACAGCTTCATTGCCTCACGTGATGATGAGATATTTCACTACTCCAAGTGTAAAAGCAGCTAGAAAATCAGTAGGTTGGTCTTTATTCTTTATCTTCCTACTTTATTCTTCTGCTCCAATGTTAGCGACACTATCTAAGTTGTCATTGATTGATCCAGCATTACCAACAGGTATTATTGGTAAATCAATTACAGAAGTCCAAGCGATAGATTGGTATCAAAACTGGAACCAAGCAAACTTAATGTTTGTAAGCGACTTTAACGGTAATGGAACTCTTGAATTAAATGAGTTTTTCATGGGTGGTAAAGCCGTTGTGTTAGCAACTCCGGAAATAGCTGGATTACCATACGTAATCTCAGGTCTAGTTGCTGCTGGAGGTATGGCTGCTGCCATGTCAACAGCTGATGGTTTGATTCTAGCAATTGCAAACGCAATCTCACACGATGTTTATTATAAAATCATCGATCCAAAAGCTGAGACTGCTAAGAGACTAGTTGTTGCAAGGGTACTACTTGTGGTAATTGGTTTTGCTGGAGCAACTATTGCGGCTCTTGAGATTCAAGGTATCTTAGGTTCAGTCATCTGGGCTTTTGACTTTGCGATGTCAGGATTATTCTTCCCACTTGTACTCGGTGTATGGTGGAAGAGAGCTAACAAAGAAGGTGCTATAGCTGGTATGTTCTTAGGATTAGTTTCTGGTGCTGCTTACCTAGTTTGGGTAAGAACAGGTGGAAGTGGATTCCTAGGTATTACACAGTTAACATTTGGTATCTTTGGTTCAGCTGTCAGCTTAGTAGCTATGGTTGTTGTAAGTCTAATGACTTCAGCACCAAATGCTGCAACGCAGAAAATGGTTGATGAGGTTCGAATACCATCAGGTAAATCGATCCTTGGCAAACAACACTAAATAATTATTTTAAGGGGCGATTAATTTCGCCCCTTTTAATTCAAGTCTTTTTCCAATATAAATTCTTAAATGTCGGCTAATTTTCACCCAATGGTGTACATCATTGATTACATACTTGGGGTAATCATGTGGACATTAATTGGTAGAGTTGCAATGAATATTTTCCAAAAAGAAGACTCTCAATTTTTTTTCATGAAAGTATTCGTAAAATTTACCAATCCATTACTACGTATTTTTAAACCGATTACACCCGAATTTATTATTCAACCGATAGTTCCGCTATATGTTGCTTGGTTTTTCTTTATGATAAGATTTTATTTAATGCCATGGATTTTGGGATATTCTGTCATGGGAATGTTATCTTTTCCTTTAGAAAGTGAAATTTCTAGACAAATTTATCAATTTTTTAATTCAATTAAATTTTAAAAATTGGTACTAGTAATTTAGTTATCAATGAAAAAAATACAAATATCACCGTCAATCTTATCTGCTGATTTTAGTCAATTAGGAAACGAAATAAAACGTTTGGAAGACGCTGGGGCCGATATGATTCATGTAGATGTGATGGATGGGCATTTTGTTCCAAATTTAACCATCGGACCCCCAGTTATAAAAGCATTAAAAAAACAATCATCAATGATATTTGATGTCCATTTAATGATTTCTCCAGTACATAAATATATCGATGCATATTCTGATGCAGGTGCAGATATTATTACTATTCATCCAGAAGCTACAGAGGATCTAAGATCATCTATTTCAAAGATAAAACAATTAAATAAAAAGGTCGGAGTATCTTTAAATCCTGAAACTAGAGTTGATGTAATTAGAGAACACTTGAACGAAATTGACTTAGTTTTAATAATGAGTGTTAACCCAGGTTTTGGTGGTCAAAAATTTATGCCAGAAGTTTTAGTAAAAATTAAAGAGCTAAAGGAAATACAGAAAACTCAAAATCTCAATTTTGATATTGAAATTGATGGAGGTATCAATTTTGACAATTCAAAAGAGGCAATAGAAGCAGGAGCAAATATACTCGTTTCTGGAACAACAATTTTTAAAAGTAATAATGGAGATATAAAAAAGAATATTGAATTATTAAAATCAAAATAATTTCATGGTTTACATAAATCAGTTTTTTTTTAATATTTTCGATAAAATAAGAGAATTATATTTAAATTCTAGTCTGTACGATAAAAAAATTTCAAGAACTTATTATCAAAATTTGATTTATAAGCCTAGTCCTCATTTACTTTCATCCTTAATTAAATATCAAAAAAAAAAATTTAGGATTGAAGATTTTGCATTAAATGAAATTTGGGATAATAAAGAAATAACCAAAAAAAACTTTAGAAAACTTAATAATTTTTATTGGCTTTTTAGTTTAGATCTTAAGTCTTCAAAAAAAAATACCCAATCAGTTATAAAAAACTGGATGACTTTAAATCATAAATACAATGCAAAAAGTTGGAATTTCGATTTAACTGCAAAAAGAATTATTGCTTGGTTATCTAGTCATAATCTCACTTATGAAGATGGTAATGGACAATATAAAATTGATTTCAACACTATGGTACAAAAACAAACAAATCACCTCATAAATGAAATTAATAAATCAAAATTTGTTGAAGATAAATTGATAGGTTGTGCATCTATTATATTAGTTGGCCTTTGTTATCAGGATGAAAAAAAGTATTTGCCATATGGTTTAAATTTACTAAAAAAAATATCTAAAATTAATCTTGATAACTCTGGTTTTCCTAAATCAAGGAGTATTAAACAATTAATATTTTATTTAAAATATTATATTTTAATCAGAGAGTGGTTTAAAGAATCTCAAATTAATATTCCAGAACATATAAATGAAACAATCTACTATCTTGGACAAGGTTATGCTTTTGTTTGGCAAAATCTAAAAAGTGATATTCTTTATAACGGTAATAACATCTCAGATAATATCAATTTTGATAATTATCTTCAAAGACTAGGTTATAAATTCAAAAATGATAATCAAGATTATGGTGGATATATAATTTTGAGAAATAAAAAGATGTGTCTCACTATGGATGCTGGTCCTTCACCAAATTCATTTTTTTCTAAAGATTATCAATCTGGAGCTTTGTCTTTTGAAATAATTTCTAATGGAAAAAAATTAATTAGCAATTGTGGCTATCATAGTGAAAGAAATATAAAACTAAATCATTTATCAAGATCAACTGCCGCTCAGAATACCTTAGTAATCGATGATAATTCTTCCTGCAAATTTACAAACAGCGATAAATCTTTTTTTGTTACCAGGGGTTTAAAAATTACAAAAAGAGAGACTATTTTTGAAAAAAACTATTGGAAAATAAATGCTTCTCATGATGGATACCAAAAAAAATATAATACTATTCATGAAAGAAATATAGAATTTTATCCTGGAGAAGAAACTTTCGTTGGTTGTGATAAAATTCTAAAAAAGATTAATAAAAATTATAAATTTGATATTCGATTTCATGTAGAACCTGACGTAAAATTAATGAAAACTCAGGATGGTAAATCAATATTAATTGAATTGGAGGATGAGGGTTGGAAATTTACTTGTGATAATTATGATATAAATATTGATAATGGGTTATATTTCGGTAATAAAAATTCATATATTGATAATCAAAATATATTTATTTCTGGAATTTCAAATAACCAGACCGAAGATATTAAATGGCAAATAAAAAAAATATAGTAAGAAGAATAAAATCAGCTGTAATATCTGTTTCAGATAAATCAAACTTAAAACCATTATTAAAAACTTTAAACAGGTATAATGTTAAACTGATTAGTTCAGGGGGTACATTTAAGGCAATTAGAAAATTAGGCTATCGATGCCTTGAAGTTTCTGATTATACTGGTTTTAATGAAATTCTTGATGGACGTGTTAAAACACTACATCCAAAAATTCATGCGGGAATCTTAAATAAAAGAAACAATAATTCCCACAAAAGAGAAATAAAAAAAAATAATTTTCAAAATATTGATTTAGTTATAGTCAACTTTTATCCATTTGAAAAAACTTTAAATACAACAAAAAATCATAATAAAATAATTGAAAAAATTGATATTGGTGGTCCTGCCTTAGTTAGGAGTGCTGCAAAAAATTACAATGACGTTGCAGTAATAACATCCACCAATCAATATTCAGCATTGATTGATCAGTTAAAAAGATTTAAGGGTGCAACAAAATTAGAATTTAGAAAAAAATTATCTCAATCAGCCTTTAATGAAACAGCGTATTATGACTCCGTAATTTCAGATTACTTCAATTCAGTCACAAGTGAAAATTTTACAGAAAAAAAAATTATTTACGGAAACTTAATCGAGAGATTAAGATATGGAGAAAATCCACACCAAATATCTGCTATTTACACTAAAAATAAAGATTTCAAATTAAGAAAAATTCATGGAAAACAATTAAGCTATAACAATTACAATGATATTTTTGCTGCTTTAACGATATCCAAAAGTCTACCAAAAAATATAGGCACTGTAATTATCAAACATGCTAACCCTTGTGGAGTTTCTATTTTAAAGGATAGACTAAGCAGTTATAAATCTGCATTTGAATGTGATCCTGTGAGCGCATTTGGAGGTATTGTCTCTTGTAATTTTAAGATTAATAAAGACTTGGCTGTTGAGTTAAACAAAACTTTTTTAGAAGTAATTATTGCTAATGGTTTTGAAACAAGCGCTCTTAAATTATTAAAATCTAAAAAGAATGTTAGAATTATAGATTCAACAAACTTTAATTTTGATGATGTTCTTCAAATTAACTCTGTATCAAACTCAATGTTGATTCAATCTCAAGATGACCTTGTTTTTAAAAAAAAAGATTTCAAAGTTGTTTCAAAAAAAAAACCAAACAAAATACAATTTGAAAATTTATTATTTGCATTCAATATTTCACGTCATGTTAAATCCAACGCTATTGTCCTCGTTGGGGATAAAACAACAGTTGGTATCGGATCCGGACAACCTAGTAGGCTTGATAGCTGTCAAATTGCAATAAATAAAATGAGAAAGTTTAAAAAAAATGAAAAAGAAATCGTTGCCGCATCTGATGCTTTTTTTCCATTTGTTGATGGTATTGAAAAATTAATTCAATCGGGTGTTTCTGCTGTAATCCAACCCGAAGGATCAATTAGAGATAAAGAGATTATAAAATTTGCAGATAAAACTAAAACTATTTTAATTTTTTCTAAAACAAGACATTTTAGACATTAAATCTTATCTATTTTTGAAGCTAAGATAAAATCGTTTTCAGATAATCCCTCAATTGCATGGGTTGAGATGTTTATTTTCGCATAACCCCATCCAAATAAAATTTCAGGGTGATGACCTTCCTTTTCAGATATTCTACCTACTTCATTTACAAATTTTTGACTCTCAACAAAGTTTTTAAATGTAAATTTTTTTTCTAAAAAATGTATATTTTTCTCATTTTTAATAACATCCCATCCATCAATTTTTTTTTGATATTTGTGTATTTCACTTAAATCAAGTGCTGGCACACCCCCTTCACAAGGGACACATTTTTTTTCGAATAGTTCACTCATTTTATTAACATCCTTATCTAATTAAATTTTTTATTATATTATTTAAAAAATGGAGCGGGCAAAGGGGATCGAACCCTCGACCTTCTCGTTGGCAACGAGACGCTCTACCACTGAGCTACGCCCGCTTATATATAATTTTAAAACTAGTAGCTTTCTTAAAATTAAGCAAGTGATTAATATCTATGATTATAGTTGAGCTTTAATCTAAACATGTTCCAATTTTGGTTGATATTATAAGTTTTACTATTTTTTTTTTTCTACTAAAAAATAACTTAATGAGATTAAATAAAGCTTATAAAAATTCAAATATCATTTTAGTTATTTTTATCATTTTTCTTTTAATACAAGCATTCGACCAAAGTTTTGGTTGGGGAATGAATAAAATATATCCAAAAATTTACTTTACTACATTTGGTACAAAACTTGAGGGGTGGAGCGTGTTCATCTGGTTTGAAAATGGTTTAGTTGAAACACTTCAAATTATTATTCTATTGATAGCAATTTTGACGCTTTTAAATTTATACCTATCCAAAAAAAAATTTTTTAAAGCAGGTTTAATAAAAAGTTTCATAATAATTGAGATAATTGGATTATCTTATTTTTTCTTTGAAGAAATAAGTTGGGGACAACATCTTTTTAAATTTGATACGCTAAAAATTTTTTTAGACAAAGATAATTTTTTTTTTAATCATCAAGGGGAAATGAACCTACATAACACTTCTAGAATTTTTAATGAATTTCCCAGAATATTTGTGATGATATGGTGCTCACTATCTATTATTATTTTAAGATCTTCAAAATTTATAAATTCAAAAGAGTTAACAACAATTATAATGCCAAATGTAAAACTTATTTTTATAAGCTTCTTGCTTCTTATATTTATTCTCCCAGATTTAATATTTACAAAATTAGGAATGATTGATTTCTCGAAATTACATATAACTGAGAATGGTGTTTTTAAAGGGTTTGATATTGGCACTATTTTAAGTATAATTTTCTCTTTCAATTTTTTTAGATTATCAGAATTACAGGAATTACTTTTTGCATATTATTTTATGTGGCACTCATTATTTTTAAGAGGATTATATTTTAGTAAAAAATATTATAATTAGAAAATTTATTATAATGTGTCAATTTATTTACTTTAAGAAATAAGATTTGTGATACATTCTTAAAATGAAAAAAATTGATTTACCTAAAATATTACCAGTTTTCCCATTAAGTAATTTTATTATTTTTCCAAGGACTGTTGTACCACTAAATATATTTGAACCAAGATACATTGATATGATTAATGATAGCATGAAGTCAAACAAGCTGATAGGAATCATTCAACCAAAAAATTCAAATGAAAATCAGATTATTCCAGAGTTATATGATATTGGTTGTATGGGAAAAATTACCAGTTTTAAAGAAAGTGATGATGGTCTATTTTTAATAGAACTTAAGGGTATTATTAGGTTCCAAAAAGTAGATGAAATAAAATCAAATAAAAAATACAGAGAATTTAATGTAGATTTTAATAGTTTTTATGATGATTTGAATCCTCAAAGTGAAAATATCCAATTCTCTGATTTAAACTTAATCTTCAAAGACTTAAAAAATCTTTTTGAAAAAAGAGGATTTATTATTAATTGGAAAGGATTAGAGAAACAAAGTTTAGATGAAACAATAAACGCTCTAGCGATGGCATCTCCTTTTACACTAGAAGAAAAACAAATCTTATTAGAAGCCAAAAATTTAGAGCTTAGAAAAACTAAAATTTCAGAAATCTTAACCACATATTCTTTTGATAATTATAATAATACAACTGTTCAATAAAACTAAATTTCAAAACCTCTATTCGCTATATTTTTAAAAGATCTATTTAGGAATTTATTTCTTCCTATAAATCTCACTGATTTGCTAAGGATATTATTATTCATCTTGCTTTCAAAATTAAAAAATTCGTATACAAAATCAATTCCACTAGAGAAAAGATAGTTTTTATGTTTAGTCATATTTTGAAATTCTTCACAAATTGAATTATCTATCTCTAATCCATTCTTTAACTTAAGTTCAATTAAATTACCCAAATCTCGAATATCTCTTAAAGTCATATTGAAACCCTGGCCAGCCAAAGGATGAAGGCGATGTAATACATCACCAAAAGCCAGAATATTTTTATAATAATAAGTTCTCAAATTCGAAGCTTTTAACTCAAAAAAGTTGCAAATACCAAAATTTGTAATTGAATATTTGGTATTATATTTTTTAATTAATTCTTTAAAATTAATATTTTTTTTACCTTTAATCGAATAAACAATAGAGGTTTCTATTTCTGATAATGGTAAAAATGCCAAAGGTCCATTTTTTGTGAATATTTGAGACGCTGTATTATTCTGAATTTTTTTGTGTTTTAAAATTGTTGTGTACGCAAGACTATTGTATTTTTTTTTCAAACTTCTTGCAAAAAACTTCTTTGAGAAATAGTTATCATTTTCACAATTGATTATTAACTTATATTTTTTCAAATTTGAAAGATTATAATCAAAATTTTGTTTAAATTTACATAACTTATCCTTTTTTAAATTTTTAAGTAATTTACTTTGTAATTGATAATTTTTAATTATAGCAAAAACAGTTTTATTATTATTTTCAAAATTTAAAATTTTTTCATTTCTTAGATTTTCTGAGTAAATTTCAATTTTTTTTATATCCCAAAATAATTTTTTAATATCTAATATTTCTTTATTAAAATACATCAGATTATCATTAGATATACCAAGGGTTCGACTCCTATTTAAATCTGATTTTTTTTTATTTAAAAAAATATCAATAGATAATCCTTTTTTAGTCAAAGATTTTGCTAAACTTAATCCAGTTAATCCACCACCTAAAATACAAAGTTTCATATTAATTTTTAATTTTAACAATAAAAATTAGATGATACAAAGTGGTAAATTTGATTCATCTAATATGGATATAAAAAAATTATCAAATACCGCAATGACATTCATTACCAATAGATTAATTGAAGTTTTCGGTATTTGTGTTTTTTTAATAGGTGTTCTAATTTTAGTTGCTTTACTATCATACTCTCCTGAAGATCCTAATTTTATTTTTCCAGAAAATACTATTATTAAAAATATTTTAGGCTATCATGGTAGTGTTACTTCAGACTTTATTTTTCAATCTATAGGCTTGATAGGTTATTTAATGCCTGTCACGTATATTTTTACAGGTTTTAATATTTTTAGAAAAAAGGAAATTTTAATTTTTATAGAAAATACTTTCTTTGTAACAATTTATATATTTTTTGGGTCCTTGTTTTTTTCAAAATTTAACCCTGAAAATTTTACACTTTATATTAACGGTAATGGAGGCTTTGTTGGAAATTACCTATCAGAAAACTTTTTCATGAATTTATTAAATAAATACGAAAACTTTTCATATTATTTAATTCTACTGCTCACTTTTTTCTTTTTTATATTGAGTATAAATTTTAATTTAAAAAATTTTATTTTAAATGTTAAAAAAATATCAAATTTTATATTTAAAAAACATTCTACCAACTATACAAATAAAGATGAGATCATTAATGAATTCATTCCTCAAGATGAAATTAAAGATATTATACAAGAAGATTTACCGTTTATTAAAGCTGAAAATAATAGGTTTTCAAAAAACAAATTTGCTCTTCCCTCAATTGATTTATTAAAAACTCCAACAAAAAAAGAGAGAGAAAGTTCCAATAAAAATGAAAATAACAACCCAGAATTTTTAGAGAAAATTCTTTTAGATTTTGGTGTTAATGGAAAAATTAAAAAAGTAAGTCATGGCCCAGTTGTTACGCTAAATGAATTTGAACCCGCTGCGGGTATCAAAGTTTCTAAAATAATAAATCTATCTGACGATATTGCAAGAAATACAAGCTCAGAGTCAGCTCGTATAGCAACCATTCCAGGAAGTAATACCATAGGTATAGAACTTCCAAATTTAGACAGAGAAAATGTATATCTTAGTGAAATTTTAGATAATTCAAACTTTAGAAAGAAGGAAATCAAATTACCTATTGCTTTAGGAAAAAATATTTCTGGCACTCCAATTATCGGAGACTTGTCTGCAATGCCTCATTTGCTTATTGCTGGTACTACAGGCTCAGGAAAATCTGTTTGTATCAATACAATTATTTTATCTCTTCTTTACAAGCACACTCCAGAAAAATGTAAATTTATTTTAATTGATCCAAAGATGTTAGAACTTTCTACTTATGAAGGAATTCCACACTTACTTTGCCCTGTCATTACCGAAGCAAAAAAGGCTGCCTCTGTTCTAGGTTGGGTGGTTAAAGAAATGGAGAGTAGATATAGGCTGATGACCAAAGAAGGTGTAAGAAATATTGATAGCTACAATTCAAAACATAAATTGCCGATGCCCTACATAGTAGTGGTAGTTGATGAAATGTCTGATTTAATGTTAGTAGCAGGAAAAGAAATTGAAAATTATATTCAAAAATTGTCACAAATGGCTAGAGCTGCAGGTATTCATATTATTATGGCTACTCAAAGACCCAGTGTTGATGTTATTACAGGTACTATAAAAGCAAATTTTCCAACCCGAATTTCTTTTCAAGTCACCTCTAAAATAGATAGTCGAACAATTTTAGGCGAACAGGGAGCTGAACAATTGTTAGGAAAAGGCGATATGCTATATATGTCATCCGCGAATAGAATTGTAAGAATTCATGCTCCATTTGTCTCAGACACAGAAATAGAAAAAATTAATAATTTTTTAAGGTCTCAAGCAGAGCCTGATTATGTTGATGAAATACTTAATTTTGCTGATGAAAAAGAATTGAACGAGACAAAAAATCAAGGTGAAAAAGATGAATTATATCAAACTGCTATTGAAATAATTAAAACAGAGGGAAAAGCTTCAACTTCATTTTTACAAAGAAAACTTCAAATTGGATATAATCGTGCTGCAAGAATAATTGATATGATGGAGTCTGAGGGAATAGTAAGTAAAGCAAATCATGTTGGAAAAAGGGATGTTCTAAAATGAAAAAACTATTTGTTATCTTAATTTTTTTTTTTACAATTTCCAATGCCTCTGCATCAATAAAAGAAAATATAATTAAAAAATTTATAGATATTAAAAATGTATCATTCGATTTTGAACAAAATATTAATGGTAAGATTGAAAATGGTAATTGTATAATTGAGTACCCAAAAAAAATTTATTGTAAATACAATTTAAGTAATCAGAAGGTCTTGGTTGCAGATGGAAAATCATTAGTTATCAAAACATTAAGTAGTTATTACTTTTATCCACTTGAAAAAACTCCTCTGAGCACAATTCTCAATAAAGAATATTTATTAAAAAAAATAAAAAATTTAGATCAAAGAGAAGTGAACGATGATTTTATAAACTTCAATTTTATAGAAAATGAAAATGAGATAAATCTATTTTTCGATAAGAAAACCTATAACTTAATTGGGTGGCAAACAGTTGATATTTATCAAAATGTAAGTATTACCTATCTTTCTTCCATTAAAAGAAATCAAAAGTTAAAAAAAGAAATATTTAAACTTCCACAGCAAAACTAGCTTAAATTACAATTGTTTCAGTTTTAAAAACTTTCATACCTCTTGCAATATAATTATTTAATGCATTTTTGTGATCTAATGAACATGTATGGACCCAAACTCTTTTAGGTTTTTCTTTAAAAGAATTTCTAATAGCCGCTGATAATAGATATGAACCTAATTTTTTATTTTGGTATTCCTCTAATAAACCCAAATAAGCTATTTCGACTTCATTTTTATCTTTATGAAAAATTAATTCAAAATAACCTGCTAGTTCGTCCTTATCTTTTAATACATATGTTTTAACTTTTTGGTCTGAAACATAGTCCAACCATTGTTTTTCACCCCATACTAATCGGTCTACCCAATGATGACTTTTGCCAATATTTTTATAAAAAAATTTATTTAACTGAAAATCAACTGGTTTGACTAAATTTATTGAGTAGTGGTCTGATAAAATTGAAGAGTCTTTTAAATCTTTCAAATAAGATATTTCTAAATAATTTCTCTCAACTTTTTTATTCACTGCACCATCTTACCAACTGGTTCTCCACCGAATAAGTGAAAATGAAGATGAGGCACTTCTTGACCGCCATGTTCATTAATATTTGCTAATGCTCTATATCCTTTACCTGTATCAACCGAAATACCGAGCTTCTTTGCTACTATATTGATTCCTTTTAATAATCCTACCATCTCATCTGGTGAAGCTTTATTACTGAAATCATCTAAATCTATATATTTTCCTTTTGGAATTACAAGTGCGTGAATTTTTTTTTGAGGATTTATATCGTAAAAAGATAATACAAACTCATCTTCGTAAATTTTTTTACAAGGGATTTCACCCTTTAAAATTTTTGCAAAAATATTATTATCATCATACGTCATTGTAAAACTTCAAGCTCCTCATTTATGCTGGTTATTTTTCCACCTCTTAAATTGGCATCAACTATAGCACATTCATAATATGCAAAAGATGTTTCTTCTGCTATTTGTTTCATTTCTAGACATTTAGACTTATTTTTAACCAATAAATGTTCATTTAATTTTGGAGGATCACCTAAATACATCATTAAGGCTATAACCTCTCCTTGTCTTTCAAAATCAGCTTTTTCTTCTATCTCGGTAATTCTATCAGAGACGCCAATTTCAAAATTTGTAAAAGCTTCGTAACCTTTATAAGCAACAAAACCTAGTATTAAATAAAATATAATCTTAATTTTACTCATTAGATTTTTTTCTTTTTTCTAACTCACTTTCAATATCTTCAATTTTAATATTATGTGCCTCAAGATATATTATCAAATGATAAAATAAATCAGCAGCTTCATGTATTTTATTAGTATCTTTATCTACAGCCTCAATAAGTTCGTTTATTTCCTCTAGAACTTTTGATTTGCTTAGTGATTTATCTGATAATAATTTATTAGTATAAGATCCATCAATTGGCTTTACTTTTCTTGCACGCGCGAGCTTAAATAAATTTTCAAGTGTACTTAACATACTAAATTCTAACAGGAATTCCTTTTGAGTCCAAATATTCCTTAGCCTCTTGCACTGAATGTTTACCATAGTGAAATATTGAAGCTGCTAAAACTGCACTTGCATTTCCTAACTTAATTCCATCAACTAAATGATCTAGGTTCCCAACACCTCCTGATGCAATTAAAGGTATATTTACTTTTGATGCAATTTTGCTCATCAAATCGACGTCATAACCCATTTGTGTTCCATCTCTATCCATAGAGGTAACTAATAATTCTCCTGCCCCATTATCTTCCATTTTTTTGGCATACTCTAAAGCATCAAGACCACTATTGTTTCTACCTCCATGGGTAAATATTTCCCACTTGTCTCCATTTTTCTTTGCATCAATTGCAACAACAATACATTGTGAACCAAACTTTTTTGAACTATCTAAAACAACTTTTGAATTTTCTACAGCAGCAGTATTTATAGAAACTTTATCTGCACCACAATTTAGTAATTTATTAATATCATCTATACTTCTTACTCCTCCACCAACAGTTAAAGGTACGAAACATTTTTTTGATGTTCTCTCAACTACATCATAAATTGTATCTCTATTTTCGTTTGAAGCAGTAATATCTAAAAAACATATTTCATCTGCTCCTCCATCAGAATAAATTTGTGCTTGTTCGACTGGATCCCCAGCATCTTTCAAATCAACGAAGTTAATACCTTTAACTACACGTCCGTTTTTAACATCTAAACAAGGAATTATTCTATTTTTAAGCATCTTCTTTTACCAGTTCCTCTAGCTTTATATCTCCATCATAAATAGCTTTGCCAACTATAATACCCTCAATATTTTTCAAAGTTTTAGCTTTTTTAATGTCATCTATTGATGACACACCACCAGAAATAATGACAGGACAATTTGATTTCTCCGCAACTTTTGTAGTCACTTCAAAATTTGGGCTTTGTTTCATACCATCTCGGTTGATATCCGTATAAATCAATCTGCTAACGCCATAATCATTTATCTCTTTTAAATAATCTAGAGTTAATTGATTAGAGTTTTCCTTCCAACCAGATACGGATAAAAATCCATCTTTAGCATCTAAACCTAAGGCAATTTTATTTGGAAATTTTACACATGCTTCTTTTAAAAAATTTTTGTCTTTAATTGCTGCACTGCCTAAAATTACTTTTTCAACTCCAACATCAGTATACTTTTGAATACTTTCAAAGTTTCTCACACCTCCACCAACTTCGATTTTGAGGTCGAATTTACTTACTATATCTTTAATAATATCTAAATTGATAGTTTCGCCAGTTAAAGCTCCATCCAAATCAACTATATGTAAATTTTTAAAGCCATGATCTCTATATTTACTAGCTTGTTCAACTGGAGACATTTTATACTCGGTTTTATTATTAAAATCTCCTTTTACTAACCTCACGCACTTTTTATCTTTGATATCAATTGCTGGAAATATCTTCATTTATTTGTTTTTAAATTAGGTTCAATAGAAATTGAAAATTCTTTATTCAAACTTTTTTTCTTCGTACTCTCAACATTTTGACATGAGGTTAGAAAAAAATAACAAACGATTATAAAAAGAAATTTATTCATAAATTTAAATATTTATAAAATTATCAATTATTTTAAGCCCCAATTTATCACTTTTTTCAGGATGAAACTGCGTTCCAAAAATATTTTCTGTTTCAACAGAGCAAACGATATTTGATGAATAATCTGTTGTAGCTGAAATTACATTTTTATCCTCTGGAATAAATTCATAACTATGCACAAAATACATATGTGAATTATTTTCTATATTTTTAAAAATCTTACTTTGTTTGACAATATTTATCTGGTTCCAACCAATATGAGGAAGTTTGTATTTTCCATTTTGATTATCTATTTTTGAAACTTTGCCAGATATCCAACCTAAGCCTTTAGTTTCAGTTTCCTCATAACCAATATCCGCGAACATTTGTAAACCAACACAAATTCCAAAAAGTGGTTTTTTATTATTTATTGCAAATTCATGTAAAGCCTCTGTTAGACCATTAATTTTATTTAAAGCATCTACACAACTTTTAAATGAGCCCTGCCCTGGTAAAACTATTTTGTCGCTTGATTTAATTTTATTTAAATCAGCAGTAACCTCAATATTTACCTTATCTTTGGCAACTTCTTTAAATGAGTTTATCACCGAGCTTATATTGCCCGAGTTATAATCAACAATTGTAACTTTCATTAATTTTATAATGAACCTTTAGTAGATGGAACTGATTTACTATTCCGAGGATCTATCTCTAATGCAGCTCTTAATGATCTTGCTAATCCTTTGAAACAAGACTCAATTATGTGGTGACTATTATCGCCATAAATGTTTTCTACGTGCAAAGTAATTCCTGCTGCTTGAGAAAAAGCCTGAAACCACTCTTTAAAAAGTTCTGTGTCCATTTCACCAAGCTTTTCTACTTTTAATTTAACTTTCCAAATTAAATAAGGTCTGTTCGAAATATCAATTGCAACTCGCGATAAAGTTTCATCCATTGGTATCATTGCATGTGCGTATCTTCTAATACCAACAGACTTTTTTAATGCTTTTTTCAAGGCCTCACCGATTGCTATACCGGTATCCTCGGTTGTGTGGTGAAGATCAATATGCGTATCTCCTTTAGCTTTTATATTCATGTCGATTGACGAGTGCTTGGATAACTGCTCAAGCATGTGATTAAGAAATCCTATTCCAGTATCAATCTTGTACTTACCTTTACCATCAATGTTGAGATCAACACTTATACTGGTCTCTTTTGTTTTTCGACTAATTTTACCTTTACGCTTCATAATTTAAAAGAGGTATACATATATTATCCAAATATGGCAATAATACTAAACCTGGGCTTGAACTATCAAATTTAGTATCCATTTATAAGCTATGACAACAATTGTTTTGGTTAGAAAAAATAATGAAGTAGTGGTCGCTGGTGATGGACAAGTCAGTATGGGAAATACTGTTGTTAAAAGCACTGCGTCAAAAGTAAGAAAAATCGAAAAAAGAGATGTTGTTGCTGGATTTGCAGGTTCAACCGCAGATGCTTTAACTTTGTTTGAAAGATTAGAGGCAAAAATAGAAAAACATGCAGGAAACTTATCAAGAGCTGCTGTTGAATTAGCAAAGGATTGGCGAACAGATAAATATTTAAGAAGACTAGAGGCTTTAATGGCCATCGGTGACAAAGATAATAGTTACATTATCTCAGGAACCGGAGATGTGCTAGAGCCAGAGGGCGATGTAATTGGAATTGGATCAGGTGGAAATTATGCTTTAGCAGCCGGAAAAGTTTTAATAGGTACAGACATGAGTGCTGAAGAGGTGGCAAAAAAAGCAATTGAAGTTGCCTCAGAAATTTGTGTTTTTACAAATAATAATATTAAGGTTGAAAAAATATAATGGAAAAATCAAACGTTACACCTCTTGTTCCAAAAGATAAGAATTCTAAAGATAACGAAAATTTAGTTAGTTCATTATCACCAAGAGAAATAGTTTCAGAGTTAGACAGGTTTGTTGTGGGTCAGAATAAAGCAAAAAAAGCTGTTGCTGTAGCTCTAAGAAACAGATGGAGAAGACAAGCTTTAAAAGGTGAAATGAAGAATGAAGTATTGCCTAAAAATATACTTATGATTGGACCAACTGGGGTTGGAAAAACTGAAATATCTAGAAGATTATCAAAACTTGCTGAAGCACCATTTGTAAAAGTTGAGGCAACAAGATTTACTGAAGTTGGTTATGTCGGAAGAGATGTCGAACAAATTGTTAGAGATTTAATTGAAATTGCTATTTCGATGGAAAAAGTTAAAAAAAGAAAAGAAGTTTATGCAAAAGCTCAAAAAATGGCCGAGGAAAAAGTTTTAGATGCTTTAGTTGGAAAAAAGGCAAGTGCGGCAACTAGAGAAAGTTTTAGAAAAAGATTAAGAGATGGGGATTTAGACAATAATGAAATTGAAATAGCTGTTAATGACACTAGTGGAGGAGGAACAACGTTTGAAATACCAGGTATGCCAGGGGCAAATGTAGGAATGATTAATATCAGTGAAATGCTGGGAAAATCAATGGGGACAAAGGAAAAAAAGAAGAAAATGACTGTAAAAGAATCTCACGAAATTTTAATTAATGATGAATCTGATAAATTAATTGAACAGGATAAAATTATTAAAGCTGCAAAAATTTCAACTGAAAATAATGGAATAGTTTTCTTAGACGAAATTGATAAAATCTCGGGCAGAACTGATAGAGTTGGTGGAGATGTATCAAGAGAGGGAGTACAAAGAGATTTATTACCACTCATAGAAGGTACAACAGTTAATACAAAATATGGTCCAATTAAAACAGATCATATTTTATTTATTGCATCTGGTGCTTTCCAGCTTGCAAAACCATCAGACTTATTACCGGAACTACAAGGAAGGTTACCTATCAGAGTTGAGTTAGAGGCTTTAACAAGTGAGGACTTTAAAAGAATTCTAAAGGAACCTGACTATAGTTTAATTAAGCAATATGTGGCTTTATTAAAAACTGAAAATGTAGATTTGGAATTTGCAGAAGATGGAATTAATGCGATTGCAAATATAGCATCTGAAGTAAATGCAACTGTAGAGAATATTGGTGCAAGGAGATTGCACACCATTATTGAAAAGATTTTAGATGAAATTAGTTTTACAGCAACTGACAGATCTGGAGAAAAAATTATTATCAATAAAGAGTATATTAATAAAAATTTAGATACACTAGTTAAAGATACTGATTTATCGAAATTTATTCTTTAAGATAAATTACAAATATTTAAGTTCCTTCATTTCATTTCCTAGTTCTTTCTCTAATTTTTCCTTTATTTTTTCGTCTAGGAGTTTTTTCCAATCATTTTTGATTCCCATATTAAAAAATTTAATTTTTTCCCCATGTTTATTTTCTTTTGCCTCAACAAAACTCTCTCTTGCCTCTAGTTTTTGCATTTTTTCAAATCTTGTTGTTTTTAAAGCATTATCAAATTTATTCTCATCATAACTAAATTTAACACGACCAAGATGAGCAATGAATTTTAAGATATTTAAAAAGGTTTTTTCTGTATCATTGATTAAATCTTCATATCTCACTAATAAATATTTATTGAATCTTTTAAAAACTTTCCAAGAATTAAAATGTTGTGTCCATGGACCTAGATAAGTTACACAATGTTTTTTTGAAGTTTTACCAAGATATTGATGAGATAATAAATTTTCAAAAGCTTGCTCTGGGCTTATCTGAAAATGGTGAGCAAACGATGTTATAATATTTCTTGGGTCTCTTACAATATAAATAACTCCAAGTGTATTGTGACGATCTGTAAATTGAAATTTATCATTGTTAAAAAAACAACTGTGAGTTTTTAAAAATCTGATAGAATCTTTTTCATTAAATATTTTTTGAGTATTAATATAATTTTTAAACATTGCTTCCTCATTATTTGTATCAACACCTATTTGTTCAAATAATGAGTTATCTGGAAATTGCTTAATATTTTTCAATAAATTAAAATTAAAATTACCATCATTTGAAAAGATGTAAGAGGATAGTAAAGATCTTACGAATGTATTACCACTTTTAGGATAAGATGCGAGCCAAACAATCATAAAACATTATATTATTGAATAATTAAAAAAAAAATTATTTTTTTTTTAAAAAAATATAAAAAGCTCCACTACCACCATCTTTTTCACTTGCCTGACTAATATTTAAAATAATTTTCATCAAATCTTGATTGCCCCTTAAAAATTCAGGAACTGAATATTTTAAAATACCAAAATCCTTTGAAACATATGGGTCTTTATCATTATTTGAATGTATGCCTTTGCCAGTTACAATTATAAGTTTTTGGACTTTGTCTTTGTAAGACTCTTTTATAAAATTCTCGACAATTTGATTTGCTTGATCAAGAGTTTTACCATGTAGATCTAATGATCTAGTTTTTTTTGAATTCGGTCCTAATTGAATATTGTCTTTATTGGGTAATTTTTGATCGCTTGACAAAAAATCTTCCCAATTTTTTTTATCTTTTTCTGAAATTTTGCTATTCACTTAGTTTAGAGTATTTACCAACAACCAGTTTGGATTATTTGATCTCATATCTCTAGAAAATGTCCAAGTGTCATAAATAGTTTTGATCTTGTCGGGACTTCCTGAAACAATTTTTTTCTCTTTATCTCTTATACATGTAATGATCTCACTTACAAAATCTACTGTTACCTGAAGAGCTTTGTCAATTTTTTTGTGTTCTTTTATATCTGCTGATTTTATTCCAATAAATGTTATTTCAGCATAGTGGCCTCTATCGCCTCTTTCTTTAAGAGCTTTATTAAATTCGTCGTAAATTTCTTTACTTAGTAAAGGTTTGCTCGCAATGAGTTTATTATCATTGTCACTAAAATCAGTTATGATAGTTTCATAAGCAATTTTTGCTCCTTTTAAAAATTCACTTTGAGCCTTTTTATCAAAATTCTCTTTTCGGTTAACATTAGTTTCTTGATGAACTTCTTTTAAAATTTCTTGAAATTGTTGTGGATTTTTCCCCTCAAAACCAGTTCTTTTCCCAAGAATACCTCTTAGCCTCAAAAAAATAAATCCAGCTATCATTGCTAATAGTATAATATCGATGTACTCAAAACTATAATTCATAATGTTAATTTAATTACTCTGTTGAATAATTTCAACTAGCAATTAGATTAAAGACAAATGAACTCAGTATTAATTGCCTTTATCTTAGTCCCTATTATAGAGATTTATCTATTTATTAAGATTGGTAGCCAAATAGGTGCAATTAATACAATATCACTTATATTTATTACAGCAATAATTGGTGTAATTTATGCAAGATATGAAGGGTTAAATACTCTGAGATCTGGTTTTACACAATTAATAAAAAATGAGGCACCAATCTATGAGATAATCTCTGGTGCTGCTATAGCATTTGGAGCCTTATTATTAATAATTCCTGGTTTTGCCACTGATCTATTTGGATTTCTATTAATATTTCCTTTAACCAGAAAATTATTTTTTAGAAAAATAACCAAAAAATTTAAGAGTGAGACAAAAATTAAAAAACCATATATAGAAGGTGAGTTTGAAGACATTGAGGAAGATGATGAGCGAAAATTATAAAATAATGAGTAAATTTATAAAAGATATCTCGGGTGAGACACCCGACATCGAGACATATTTGTATGTAAAAGATTTTATTTCTAAATACCAACTTAATATTGAGATAAATTCAAAGCCTTTAAAAGCACAGATTATCGAAATAAATACTTTTTTAAAATTCCACGATATATCAGAAAGCAAAAAAAAATCATATTTTGAAATGACTTATACATCGGTAATAAAACTCAATGAAGAAATTAAAGATAAAAAAATTCTACAAAAAATTATACTCTGTGATGTACAGAAAGATATTTATCCAGAATTAGAAAAGGCTCTACTAAATCTTTTGCACACATCTGGATATCCAAATATTAAATTTGAAAAAAAAGTTGATTTTGATGAACTTTACAATAAACAATTTAATTAAAAAAGTTTTTCTTCAAGTTAGTTTTTAAGTATTGTTCATGGTTTCTTTTTTCTTCTTTAGTAGGTTTTACGACTTTTTTAAAATACGAAATATTTTTCTTTAACACTTGATTGATGTCACTGGTTTCATTACTAAAATTTAATTTTGGTTCTTTTTGGTCTATTAAATTAATATAGACTTTCGATAATAGATCACAATCAATGAGTGCTGTGTGTTTTTCTCTTTTAGAATTATCTATTCTATACCTTTTACATAGCGCGTCTAAACTATTAGAAAATCCTGGAAACTTGTTTCTAGCTAAAACAACAGTATCTATAATTTCATTATTAATTAAATCTTTACCTGCTATTTTCAATTCGTTATTCAAATGCGATAGATCAAATTCAGCATTATGAATAATTAGTTTTTTTCCTTTTATATAAAGTAAAAAATCATCTGCTATTTCTTTAAATTTTTTTTTATCAGACAAGAATTTGTCTGTATATCCATGAGTTTCTAAAGCTTTTTCGGAGACTTTTCTCTCAGGATTTAAATAACAATGAAAGTTATTGTTTGTAGGGATAAAATTTTCTAACTCAATACAACCTATCTCAACTATTCGATGACCCTCTTTAACAGACAATCCAGTTGTTTCTGTATCTAAAATTACTTCTTTCATTTATTTTAATTGATTTAGAATATATCTTATCTGATTTTTGATAAATTTTTTTGTAAAATTATTTTTAATTATAAAGTTTGATTTTTTTCTTTTATAGTCAAGTGGTAGTTGTATTTTTCTAAATCTATTCACAATTTTTAAATTAAAATTTTGCCTTTTTTTTAATCTTTTTAAAATTTTAGTTCTATTAGATTGAATGAATATCAAGATATCTTTTTTTTTATTAATTTTATTTTCAAGCAATAAAGGAATATCTAAAACAATTAATTTACTTTTTTTATTTTTCTTTAAAAAAATATTCATCTTCCTTCTTATTTCGGGATGGATAATTTTTATAATTTTTCTTAAATTATTTTTATTTGCTAATATAGTCTTTGTTACCTCTTGTTTTTTTATTGGAAATTGAGTGATATGTTTAGGTAAAGACTTATTAAGTTTAATAAAGATTTTTCTATTCTTTTTGTATAATTTTCCAACTTCGTTATCGGCATTAAATACTGGGTAGCCAAATGACTTTGCTACAAAACTTTTTCCAGATCCTATATCCCCTAAAATTCCAACTCTAATCATTATCTAAAAGTTTAAATGTATCTTTATTAATTTTTGGTTCTATCCTGTGCCATAATTTAAATGATTCTAAAGCCTGGTAAATAAACATGGTTTTTCCATTTTCTGTTTTGTAACCTAATTGTTTTCCTATTTTCAAAAAAGGAGTTTCGTGAGGATTATAAATTACATCATAAAATAATTTATCATGTCCTAAACTTGAAAAATCTAAATTTATTGTTTCATTATTTAAACCAAGACTTGTTGCATTTATTATCATATGAAAATCAGTTAAATTTCCCCACTCTAAAATTTTGAGATCTTTAAATAAAACTGTCAAATTTTCTGCCTTCTCTTTAGTTCTATTGCTTACTATTATCTCTTGAACATGCATATTTTTTAAAGCAACAATTATTGAAGGGACTACACCGCCAGCCCCCAAAATTAAAACTTTCTTACCCTCTACATTAAAATTTAACTTTTTGATCGCTGTGTCAAAACCAGCTATATCTGTATTATGTCCAACTAAATCACCATTATCAAAAATAATTGTGTTCACTGATTGAGTCTGTTCTGCCTCCGGGCTTAATTTATCTAAAAAGGGAATAACTGTTTTTTTGAAAGGAACTGTTACATTACAACCAGCTATTTTTTGTTCCTTAATTTCTTGAATGAAGTTTTTGATTTCATGATCCTCGAGTTTAATTTTGTCATACTTAGCATCAATATTATTTTCTTTTAACCACCAGTTTTGGAGTTTAGGAGACAAAGAATGGTCAATTGGATTTCCTATTACTAAATATTTTTTCATTCGTAATTGCTTAAGTATTGTTTTATTTTTTTAATTGGTAAACCCATAATAGTATCTTCGTCACCCTCTATATTTGAGAATAATTTCCTACCTTCTCCCTCAATTTGATAAACGTTATAAGCATATAGGGCCTCATCTGTAATTTTTGACAAGTAACTTTTTAGCTCGTCTAAACTAAATTGTTTCATTGTTAAAGTTGCTTTATCAGTATAATTCCAAATCATGGCACCATTTTGAGAGACACAAACTGAACTAATGAGATTGTGTTTTTTTCCATTAAGCTTTTTTAAAATTTCTAAAGCTTGATCTCTATTTATAGGTTTGGATATTAATTCGCCTTCTAAATCTATTACGCTATCAGCACCTATTACTAAATAACCTTGGTTTTTTTGACTAACCTTGTTTGCTTTTAATTCAGCTAAATTTTTTGATATTAATTCGGGAGATGCTTTTTCTTTCATTAAGCTTTCTTTAACAATATCTTCATCTAAATTAGAATTTTGTACTTCTGTGGATATGTTATTATTATCCAAAATTTGTTTTCTTACTTTGCTTTTTGAGGCAAGTATAATTTTAACCATTATTTTTATATATTTCGTATATCTTTATAATTGAGGCAGCAGTTTCTTCTACCGATTTTCTAGTAACATCTATCATCGGCCACTTATATTTTTTAAAAGTATTTTTAGCGGCCTCAACTTCTTTTTTGATTTTAGGTAAGTCTGTGTAAGATTTATTTTGAGATTCCTTTAATGAATTCATTCGATTTTTCCTAATATCAGCTAACCTTTCTGCTTCTGTGCTTAATCCAACAATACAAGTAAGGTTTGGGTCTTCTTTTAAAGTCTCAGGAATAGAATTTTCATTTACCAAAGGAATATTAGATATTTTAAACCCTTTGTTTGCTAGATAAATCGAAGTTGGTGTTTTACTGGTCCTACTAACCCCCAATAAAATAATGTCCGATTTTTTAATATCTTTTACTAAATTTCCATCATCATGGTTCATTGTAAATTGAATTGCTTCAATCCTTTTATAATACTCATCATTGAGAGTGTATTGACCACTAGGTTGGTGAGATGCTTTTTGGTTAAGCAACTTTGAAAAGCTTAAGATTAAATCTCCAAGAACGCCAAAACAAGGAATTTTCTTTTCTTCACTATTTCTTGCAAGATATTTTGCAAGGCTGCTATCTACAATTGAATATAAAATGATAGGGTTTTGATTTTCTTTAGCATTAGATAAAATTTTTAGAATTTGGTTTTCAGTTCTTGTAAAAGAATAAGTGTGTATTTTGTAATCTATATTTTTAAATTGAGCTTTAATTGCGGTAAAAATTCTATCTAACGTTTCACCTGTAGAGTCTGATATTAGATAAATCTGATAAATATTACTCATGTATAAAGTGTTAATAGTTTTAATTTTATTTAGACAAAGTTAGTTATTTTTATAAATTTAAAATTTATGCTGTAAAACATAGCTTTTATTAACATTATTAAACATCTGTATAAAGTTTTTCATTAAATTGAAATATTGGTAATAAGCTTCAATATTACTTATATATATATCAAAAAATTACATTTAAATGTTAATAACTAGTTTATAAAATGTATATAAAATTTAATCCACGTATTTCACAGCTCATACTACAAATACTATTAAATAAACTTAATTATTAATATGTCTAACATCAAGAAGGTTATTAAAGACAAAAAAACAGATTTAAATCCCATATGGATTATGAGGCAGGCTGGAAGATATCTGCCAGAGTTCAGAGAAATTAGAAAAAAAAATACTGATTTTATTAAACTATGTTTAAATTCTATTTTATCAGCTGAAATAACTTTACAACCTCTTAAAAGATTTGACTTAGATGCAGCCATAATTTTTTCTGATATATTAATCTTACCTTACGGTTTGAAACAAAAAGTAGAATTTAAAAAAAATGTTGGACCCATCCTTGGTGATTTAAACCTTGATCAAGCATTTGAAGTTACCGAAAGTGATTTTATTGAAAGAGTTGATCCTGTTTATAAAGCTATAAATTTGGTAAGAAATAACAATTTAACAGAAAACAAGTCTACCATAGGCTTTGTTGGAGCTCCTTGGACATTACTTGTTTATATTCTTAATAAACAATCTCCAAAAATAAAGCTCAAAGAAAATTTTTTTAAAGATTTTTCTATAATTGAAAAAACTTTAAGAATAATAGATAAATTTTTAAAAATTCATATTCAAAATCAAATTGATAGTGGTGCAGATATTATACAAATTTTTGATAGTTGGGCAGGATTATTAGAGGATAAGGACTATGACTTTTATATTTATAATCCAACTTGTTCTCTAGTAGAATTTACCAAATCTTTAAATGTTCCAGTGATTTGTTTCCCACGAGGTATAAAGAATTATAAAAAATATTGTGAAATTGTAAAACCAGATGCAATTTGTATAGATTATGAAGTTGATCCAATAAGAATTGAAAAAGAGATAAAAATTCCTGTGCAAGGCGGCATGGATCCAAAAGTTTTACTTACTGATAAAGATAACCTTAAAAAAGAAGCAATCAAGTATCTGGATATTTTTAAAGATCATCCATATATATTTAATTTAGGTCATGGAATCTTACCCGAAACAGATCCAAGTATGATGGATTATTTAGTTAAAATTATAAAAGATTATTGATGGCAAAAGAATTAAATCACCCACCTATTAATTTTGGCAAAACAGGAGCTCTTATAATAAATTTAGGGACACCAGACTCCACAAGCTGGTTTGATATTAGAAAATATTTGAAAGAATTTTTGTCTGATAGAAGGGTAATAGAAGTTAATCCTTTTGTTTGGCAAATTATATTAAATATTTTTATATTAAATTTTAGACCATCTAAAACCGCTAAAGCTTATAAAGAAATTTGGATGAAAGATAAAAACATTTCTCCCCTTCTCTATTATACACAAGAACAAGCCAAGAAATTATCAAATTCCTTTTCTGAACAAAACCTGATCATTGATTATGCCATGAGGTATGGAAATCCGAGTATAAAAAGTAAAATAAAAAAACTCCATGAAAAAGGTTGTGAAAACTTGATTATACTCCCTCTATATCCTCAATATGCTGCAGCAACAACAGCAACTGTTTGTGATGAAGTTTATAGAACTTTAATGAAAATGAGATGGCAACCATCAATCAAAATAATACCACATTATGAGTCACATCCTTTGTATATAGATGCTTTGGTAAATTCACTAAATAAGAAAATAAAAGAAATAAATTGGAAGCCAGATTTAATATTGGCATCTTATCATGGTATACCCCAAAAATATTTTGATAAAGGAGACCCATATCACTGTTATTGTCAAAAAACGACAAGATTAATTTCAGAGAAATTTAATTCGATAGAAATTAAAACAACATTTCAATCTAGATTTGGTCCTCAAAAATGGCTTGAGCCCTATACAGATAAAACACTAGAGAAATTGCCCAAAGAGGGAAAGAAGAATGTTCTTGCAATATGTCCTGGTTTTTCCTCAGATTGTGTTGAGACATTGGAAGAAATTCTTATTCAAGGTAAAGAAAGTTTTTTAGAATCTGGTGGTGAAAATTTCGATATGGTACCATGTTTAAATGATAGTAGTGATCATATAAATTTATTAAAATCATTAATTCAACAAAACATATAATCGATGAATACTTATTTGCTTTTTAAATCTCTTCATTTAATAGCAGTAATTTCTTGGATGGCTGGTCTTTTATATCTTCCGAGAATTTTTGTTTACCATTCACAGAATAATGACAAACCTCTTGTTTCAGAAGTATTTAAAGTTATGGAAAAAAAACTTTTTTTTTACATTATGACACCCGCTATGACACTATCCTGGATATTTGGGTTAGTATTAATACATGAAATAGGTTTTGAGCAATTAGGACAAAAGTGGATGATTTTAAAATTAGTTTTTGTGATTATTTTAACTCTGTATCATTTTTATCTAGGAAGAATTTTAGGACAATTTAAATTAGACATAAATAAACATTCCCATAAATATTATCGATATATTAATGAAATACCTACATTATTGCTTATTTTGATCATATTTGCTGTAATATTTAAGCCTATCTAAGGTTGAATAATTCAAATTAGCATATATATTATATTCATTATTAAGTCCTTAATAATTTACTCATGAACATACAAGAATTAAAATTAAAATCATCAGAACAGCTTATTACTCAAGCTGAAGAGCTTGGAATAGAAAATGCAAGTACCTTAAGAAAGCAAGAGATACTTTTTGCGATTCTGAAAAAAGTTGCAGAAAAGGAGGAAATAACTGGAGCTGGTGTGCTTCAATTACTTCAAGATGGCTTCGGTTTTTTAAGAGCCATGGAGTCAAATTATTTACCAGGTCCAGATGATATCTATGTAAGTCCAAGTCAAATAAGAAAATTTGGTTTAAGGACTGGTGATACTGTTGAAGGACCGGTTAGAGCCCCCAAAGAAGGTGAGAGATATTTTGCATTATTGCAAGTGAGTAAAATAAATTTTGAAGAACCTGATAAATCTAGACACAAAATAGCTTTTGATAACCTGACACCTTTATATCCTGATAAGCAGCTTGTTATGGAAGTTGAACAAGTAAAACCAGACAAAAAACAAGATTTAACTCCAAGACTTATCGACTTAGTGAGTCCTATTGGTAAAGGTCAAAGATCAATTATTATCTCTCCACCAAAGGCTGGTAAAACAATGATTTTGCAGAGTATAGCTAACTCAATAGCTAAAAATTATCCTGAATGTTACTTAATTGTTTTGTTGATTGACGAGAGACCAGAGGAAGTTACAGACATGCAAAGAACTGTAAAGGGTGAAGTAATTAGCTCCACATTCGATGAACCTGCACAGCGCCACGTTGCTGTTGCCGAGATGGTTATAGAAAAAGCTAAAAGATTAACTGAGCATAAAAAAGATGTTGTCATACTTTTAGATTCAATAACAAGATTAGGAAGAGCTTATAACGCTGTAATACCGAGTTCAGGTAAAGTCTTAACAGGTGGTGTAGATGCTAATGCACTTCAAAGACCAAAGAGGTTTTTTGGTGCTGCTAGAAACATTGAAGAAGGTGGATCACTTACAATAATTTCTACTGCGTTAATAGATACAGGAAGCAGAATGGATGAAGTGATTTTTGAGGAATTTAAAGGAACAGGTAATAGTGAAACTGTTTTAGATAGAAAAATCGCTGATAAAAGAATTTATCCAGCTATTGATATTACAAAATCAGGTACCAGAAGAGAAGAATTGCTGTTTGATAAAAATGACCTTCAAAAAATGAATGTCTTGAGAAGAATTATTGCTCCAATGGGCACAATGGATGCAATTGAATTCATTAATTCTAAATTAAAAGATACTAAAAATAATGCTGAGTTTTTTAACTCAATGAATAAGCCAGCATAAATCTTCTTAATGGTCTCAATTCAAAACTTTGAATTTGAATTACAAGATCTATTGAAGAAAAAAAAGTATTCCGAGATAATTTTTGAAATTACCACCAAAACGAAAGAGGAAGAGAGAAACGCAGGATTGTTTGTATTGTTAGGCATCAGCAGGATTTCCTCTAATAAAAAAAATAAATCTCAAATAGAATTAGCGTTAAGTGATTTTAAAAAGGGTTATTTAAAAGAAAAAACTAGTGAAAATGGACTTAATGCATTAGTAAATTTTATAATTGCAAGTGCAATTTTAAGTGATTTTGAAAATACAAATGTAGATTTTAATGAAATAAAGGATTTTTACCAAAAAACTCCCAAGAATTTCCAAAATAAGAGGGCAATTAATATTGCAATGACGGCAATTTATTCAAGATTAAGTGATCATGAACAAATGTTATTTCATCTTAAAAAAATAATAGAGTCTGGAGAGTTTATATCTAATGATTTATGTAATTATGGTTACTGGAGATGTTTTGACAAAAACTGGTCTCAAAAGGATTTTTTTAATTATGGGAAATTTGTAGACAAAAATTTAGTTGAATATCCACAAGAAAAAATAACTAAATTATCCAATAAAAAAAATAAAAAGATTAATTTGGGTATTTTGTCTGCAGATTTAAAGAGTGGACATTCTATAACATTTTTTTTGAAAACAATTTTGTCAAACTATAATAAAGATGAAATAGAGGTTTATTTAATATCAAATCAAATTGATATTAATTCCATATCAACTGAAATAAAAAATTTAGTTAACAAAACCATTGATATAAGTGAATTGAATGATTTAAACGCTTTTAATAAGATTAGGGAATTAAATTTAGATATTATAATTGATGTGATGGGCTATACATCAAGAAATAGAATAGGATTGTTTAAAAATAGAATTGCAAAAAAACAAGTTATTTGGATGGGTTATTGTAATACCTCTGGATTAAGAAATATGGATTACATAATTTCTGATCCAAATTTGATTTATGAAAATGAAAAAGATTTCTATACAGAAGAGATTTTATATCTACCAGAAATTTGGAATACTCATTGTGGATTCGATTTTGAAAGAAAAGAAATTTCTCCTCCTTTTATAAAGAATAATTTTATATCTTTTGGATCGTTTAATAATCCAGCTAAGATAAATAAAAATGTAGTTAATTGTTGGGCAGAGATTTTAAAAAAAATTAAAAACTCTAGATTAATTTTAAAATGTTCTAATGACAAAAAAAAGTTAGATAGAATTGAAGAATTAATGAGAAAAAAAGGCGTCCTAGACTCTGTAATTTTTCACAAAAGATTTGAAGATAAAATAGATCATCTTAATTTATATAAAGAGGTAGATATCGCTCTAGACACCTTTCCTTATAATGGAGTAACTACATCTTTCGAGGCAATATGGATGGGTGTACCAGTTCTAACGATGGCCGGGTATAATTTTAATTCTAGATGTGGTGAATCGATTAATAGAAATTTAGGTATGGATCAACTAATTGCTAGAGATGAAAATAATTATGTTCAAAAAGCTATTGATTTAACAAAAAATCAAAATGAATTTATAAATTTAAGAAAATCTATATTTCATAATGCAGTTAAAAGTCCACTTTTTAACCAAAAAAAATTTTCAGATAACTTCTACAAACTAATTACAGAAATAATTCATTAATGGTTTCTCTACAAAAGTTAGAAATTGAACTTCAAGAATTATTTAAGCAAAAACAATATTCCACAATAATATTTGAAATTACATCTCAGACAGAAGATGATGAAAGAACTTCATCTCTATGTAATTTATTAGGTTTAAGTAGAATTTCTAATGATAATAAAAATAAAGATTCATTGTCGATGGCGTTAAGAGATTTTAAACAAGGTTTTTTAAAAGAAAAAAATACAAATCATGCAATAGACTGTCTCGCAAATTTTATTACTTCAAGTGTTCTCTTAATAGATTTAGAAAAAAACTATAAATTTGACTTCAGCGAGATAATCAATTTTTATGAGTTGACTGAAAAATTTTGTATAAACCATAGGTCAATTAATCTTGCAATGGCAATGGTTTATCGGAGGTTAAATGATACGAAAAAGTTAATACTTCACTTAAGTAGACTGATAGAGTCAAAAAAATTTAATTCCAATGATTTATGTAATTATGGTTATTGGAGATGTTTTGATAAAAACTGGAAACAATCTGATTTTTTTAATTTTGGAAAGTTTTTAGATCAAAATTTAAAAGTAATTCCACAAGATCAATTAGTAGAAATTTCTCAGGAACCTAACTCAAAAATTAGAATAGGCTTTTTGTCAGCAGATATTCTTGAAGGTCATTCAATTTGTTATTTTCTAAAAACTCTTCTTTTAAATTATGATAAAAATAAATTTGAAATAGTTTTAGTATTAAGTAATTCAAAAGAGGATAAGTCCACAGATAGTTTTAAGAATTTGGTGGATAAAACAATAAATATTTCTAAACTAAATAATATCGATTCTATAAATCAAGTAAGAAAGTGCAAATTAGATGTTTTATTTGACTTAATGGGTTACACATCAAAACAACGTCTAGAATTGTTTAAGAACAGGATGGCAAAAAAACAAATAATTTGGATGGGTTATTGTAATACCACAGGATTAAAAAACATGGACTATATTATATCAGACTCAAATTTAATTAATCGAGAGGAGGAAAAATTTTACTCTGAAAAAGTGATATATTTACCAAAAATTTGGAATTCTCATTGTGGGTTTGATTTTGAAAGAAAAGAAAATTCTCCACCATTTATTAAGAATAAATATTTAACTTTTGGTTCGTTTAATAGTTTTGATAAAATTAACTCAGATGTAGTATCTACTTGGTCGAATATTCTCAAAAAAATTAAAAATTCTAAGCTTGTTTTAAAAACTTCAAAACGACAACATGCATTAGATAGAATTAAAGAATTGTTCAAAAAAAACGGAGTTTTAGACTCAATTAGATTCATAGAGAGAGAAGAAGTATTTAAAAATCATCTAAATGCTTATAACGAAATAGACATCGCTCTAGACACCTTTCCTTATAATGGGGTAACGACATCTTTTGAAGCTATATGGATGGGAGTGCCAGTAATTACCATGACAGGATATAATTTTAATTCTAGATGTGGTGAATCGATTAATAGAAATTTAGGTATGGATCAACTAATTGCTAGAGATGAAAATGACTATGTAGAAAAAGTGGTAAAATTATCAAATAATTTTGATGATTATATAAGCCTAAGAAAATTTATTTTTGTCAATGCATTAAAAAGTCCACTATTTGACAATCAAAATTATGCTAAGAGTTTTTTTGAGGCGTTAGAGCAAATAGTTTAATAGAAATATTTAATTTAAAAATTTAGATTAAGTCATTATAATTTATATATGACAATCTATGCTCTATCGTCGGGATCAGGGATATCTGGAGTTGCTATTGTGAGAATTTCTGGTCAAGATGCATCTAAAGCAATAACTTTACTTACGGGAAAACCTATCCCGAAGCCAAGAGTCGCCTCCCTTAGAAAAATAAATAATGTCAACACTTCTGAAACGATTGACGAAGGTATAATTTTATGGTTTCCAGGCCCTGAGAGCTATACAGGCGAAGATATGGTTGAAATCCATGTCCATGGAGGCCAAGCGATTATTTTAGCATTACAAAATGAGTTATCAAAGATAGCTAATTTTAGATTAGCTGAACCAGGAGAATTTACCAAGATAGCTTTTCAGAATGGTAAAATTAATCTGTTAAAAGCTGAAAGTATTGCTGATTTAATTTCTGCTGAGACTGAAATGCAAAGATTACAAGCCGTAAAAATTATGAAAGGTAAATCAGGTGAGAAATTTAATAATTTAAGAGAAAAATTACTAAAGATTTTATCTTTTATTGAGGCAAAAATTGATTTTCCTGAGGAAGATTTACCTGAAGAAAATATAAAAAAAATTAAAAAAGATACGACTGAAGTTTTAAACCAAATTAAAAAAATTTTAGATGATCAAAAAGTAGGTGAAATAATTCGTGAAGGTTTTAAAATTGCTATTGTTGGTCCAACCAATGCTGGGAAATCCTCTTTATTAAATAATTTATCGAATCGAGATGTTGCAATTGTTTCCGAAATTGCAGGAACAACAAGGGATGTAATTGAGACACATTTAAATATTGATGGTTATCCAGTTATTATCTCAGATACAGCGGGTATTAGAAATTCTAAAGATGAAATAGAGAAAAAAGGTATAAAATTGTCTTTAGATAGAGCAGAGAATGCTGATTTGAAATTAGTTGTAGTAGACTCAAAAAGTATTGATTTAAGCGGATTTTTGAATGATTTATTAAAAAATAATGCAATTTTAGTTGTAAATAAGTCAGATCTTATTGAGGGTGAGTTAGAACCAGAGGTAACAAAGTTAGATCATGTTTTAATTTCATTAAAGGAGAACCTAAATTTAGATAAGTTAATTCTAAAGATCAAGGATAGGTTAAAGAGAAAATTTATTGTTAATGATGATATATTAATCACTAGAGAAAGACACAGGCATCACTTGATTCAGTGTTTAGATAATTTGACAAATTTCCTAGAAAAAAATGATAAAAAAGATTTCGATAAAGCAGCTGAAGATTTGAGGTTAGCTACTAGACATTTAGGTATGATTGTTGGAAAGGTTGATGTAGAGGAAATTTTAGGTAGTATTTTCAACGATTTTTGCATTGGAAAATAAGATCCTTGTAAAATTTTTTTTCAAATATAAATTTACATCATGAAAAAAGAATTTTCATTTGATGTTGTTGTAATTGGGGGTGGTCATGCTGGTTGTGAAGCAGCAGCTGCTTCAGCTCGTCTAGGTGTAAACACTGCTCTGTTTACTCACGATAAAAATACCATTGGTGAGTTGTCATGCAATCCTGCAATTGGTGGTTTAGGCAAAGGTCATTTAGTCAGGGAAATAGATGCGTTAGATGGTGTTATGGGAGAGATTGCAGATAAATCAGGAATACAATTCAGGTTGTTAAATAGAAGCAGAGGACCAGCTGTAAGAGGTCCAAGAACTCAATCTGACCGAAGCTTATATAAGCAATTTATGCAAGAAAAACTTGTAAACTATTGTAATTTAAGCATTTTTTCTGATCCATTAGTAAAATTTATTTTTTCAAATAATGCAATAAACGGCTTTTTAACATTAAAAGGTAATAAGATAAGGTGTAGTAAAATAATTTTAACAACTGGTACTTTTTTAAATGGATTGATTCATATTGGTGACGAGCGCACTCCTGCAGGTAGATATAATGAGAAACCTAGCACTGGTTTAAGTGAGCAATTAGAAAAATATAAATTTAAAATAGGAAGATTAAAAACAGGTACTCCACCAAGACTTGATGCAAGGACAATAAATTTCAAAAATTTAGAAAAACAAGCAGCTGATGAAAATCCTTACTTCTTCTCTTTCTTAACGAAATCTACTTCGAATAAACAAGTTTCGTGTTCTATGACTCATACAAACGAAAAGGTACATAAGATTATAGAAAAAAATTTATCTAAGAGCGCTATGTATTCCGGCAGCATTCAAGGAGTAGGTCCGAGATATTGTCCTTCAATAGAAGATAAAGTAGTTAAGTTTGCCGAAAAGACAAGACATCAAATATTTTTAGAGCCCGAAGGGCTTAATGACCACACAATTTACCCAAATGGTATATCAACTTCACTACCCGAGGTAGTACAAGCTGAAATACTCAATAATATCAATGGTTTAGAAAGTGTAAAAATGATTAGGCCGGGATATGCCATAGAATATGACTATATAGATCCTAGAGAACTTTTTTTAACACTAGAAACTAAAAAAATTAAAAACTTATATTTAGCTGGTCAAATTAATGGAACTACAGGATATGAAGAAGCTGCAGCCCAAGGTCTTATTGCGGGTGTAAACGCAGCATTATCATTTATGGGTAAAGAACCATTCATTCTTGATAGGTCAGATGCTTATATTGGTGTAATGATAGATGATTTAGTCACAAAGGGTGTTGCAGAGCCTTACAGAATGTTTACATCAAGAGCTGAGTATAGATTAAGTCTAAGAGCAGATAACGCTGATTTGAGACTTACTAACAAAGGGATTAAAATCGGTTTAATATCAGATGAAAGAAAATTTAAATTCGAGGATAAATTCTTGAAAATGAGTGAAATTTCACTTCAAATGTCTAGTTTGAGTATATCTCCAACAAAAGCTCAAAAAAATGGCATAAAAATTGCGAAAGATGGTATTTTAAGGTCAGCAGAAGAAATTTTAGCCCAAAAGGATGCTAATATGTATAAAATACGTAGAATTTGGCCTGAAATTAAAAATTTTGGTTCCGAAATAGATGAACAGATAGAAATTAATTCTCACTACAGAGGTTATTTAAAGAAGCAAAAAGCAGATATCCTAGCTTTTAAAAGAGATGAGAATCTAATTATCCCTGATAATATTGATTATGATCAATTTTCTGGTTTATCGAACGAAGTAAAGTCAAAATTTAAGGAAATAAGACCAAAAACTATGGGACAAGCTTTACGAATAGACGGAATTACTCCAGCAGCCGTATATATTTTGTTGTCACACGTAAAAAGAAAGTCTATTAAGCATATAGCTTAATGGATTCGATAATTTCTAAAAATTACTCTAATATTTCAAAATTTGAAGTTTCACGTGAAACTTGTAATGAGCTTGAGAACCTTATAGGCATGATACAAAAAAAAAATAAGGAAATTAACATAATTAGTAGAAAAAACTCTGATCAGAGGGTTATAAGACAAAGACATATTGTTGATTCAGCGCAAATAATTGATTTTGTTGATTTAAACACAAATACAACCTCTGATTTAGGTTCTGGGGGTGGTATCCCTGGACTAATCATAGCGATCTTAATGAAGAAATTAAAAAACAGCATGAAAATAAAACTTTATGAAAAGAGTTATCATAAATGTGTTTTTTTGAAAGATGTTTCTGAAAAATTAGAATTAAACACAGAAATAATACAAAAAGATATCTTTAAACTTAGAAATATTGAAACTGGAACGATTATGTCCAGAGCTTTTAAACCAATGCCAATAATTCTTGATTTAGTTCAAAAAAATTTTCGGAAATATAAAAACATTATTTTATTCATGGGCAAAAGTGGGAGAAAAATTTTAAATGAAACTCTTAAAATTTGGGATTTAGACTATGAGGAAAAAGAAAGTTTAACAAACAAAGATTCATTTTTGTTAAATATAAAAAATATGGAAAAAAAAATTTGATGAAAATTATTTCAATTATAAATCAGAAGGGCGGGGTTGGAAAAACAACCACTGTAATTAACCTTGCCTCTGCACTCACACAACAAGGAAAAAAAATTTTGGTTATTGACTTAGATCCACAAGGAAATGCAACAACTGGTCTTGGTTTATCTAATTCAGAAAAATCAGACGAAACTATTTATGGTATTTTAAATGGAACTAAGTCTATCTCAGAGGTAATTAAAAAAACAAAATTTGATAATCTTGATTTGATAACTTCAAATGTCGATTTGTCTGGTCTGGAGGTCGAAACAGCCGGGGATAGTGATCGGGCATTTATTCTAAAGGTAAAATTAGCCGCTTATTTAAATGATTCTGGAGCGATATATGATTATATACTTATAGATTGTCCACCATCTTTAAGTTTATTGACAGTGATGGCACTGGTATGCTCAAACTCTCTCTTAGTCCCCCTTCAGACAGAATTTTTTGCGTTAGAAGGTTTAACCCAACTGATGAAAACAATAGATCGAATAAAAATTAACTTAAACCCAGGTTTAGAAATTCAAGGAATACTTTTGACGATGTATGATAGAAGAAATAAATTATCTTCTCAGGTTGAACAGGAAGCAAGAAATTATTTTAAGGAAAAGGTATATCAAACAGTGATCCCGCGTAATGTAAGATTATCTGAAGCACCTTCTCATGGAGTGCCAGTTTTAATTTATGATAAAAATTGCCCTGGAAGTAAATCATATTATAGTTTTACTGATGAATTTATAAGCCAAGAAAATCAAATAGGGAGTGCAGCTTAGTGAATAAGATTAAAAAGGGATTAGGTAGAGGATTATCATCATTAATAGGTGAAACTAAGGTAGAGCCAACTACTAACAAATTATCAATCAGCGCGTTGTATCCGAATAAATTTCAACCAAGAAAAATTTTTGACCAGGAAAGTTTAAACGATCTAGAAAAATCAATTAAGGAGAGGGGTATTATTCAGCCAATAATCGTTAGGAAATCTGTTGAAAATTCAAAGTATGAAATTATTGCAGGAGAAAGAAGATGGCTTGCAGCTCAAAAAGCAGGTCTTCATGAGGTACCAGTTGTTGTTACTGAAGCAGATGATTTAAAATCTCTAGAGTTTGCAATTGTTGAAAATGTTCAAAGGAATGATCTTAATCCTTTAGAGGAAGCTCAAGGTTATCAAAGATTAATAAATGATTTTTCTTATGATCAAGAAAAAGTATCAAAATTTATCGGTAAAAGCCGAAGTTATATCACCAATTGCTTAAGAATACTCACCTTGCCAAATGATGTTTTAAGTTTAATTGAGTCTAAAAAATTATCTACCGGTCATGCAAAAATCTTAGTTGGGCTTGAAAATGCAAGTTTCGTTGCACAGAAGATCATTGAAAAAAAACTGTCAGTGCGACAATCCGAAAATTTTGTCAAAATTTTCAAAAAGAAAAAGGGTTCTTTTGCTAAATCAATAGATCCTAATATTCAAAATCTTCAAAAATCCATTTCCAACCAGATTGGTTTAAATGTTTCGATAAAGAATACAAAAAAAAATAAAGGGACTATTACTTTTGTCTATCACGATATTGAGCAGTTAAATAAAATAATTGATGTTATTAAGTCTTATTATTAAACTATACTGAACTTTTTTCTAAAATAAAATTAGTTATAATGAATACTGAATTGTTATAATTTTTTTTCACTTCAAGTTCAGCGTTATTTATATTAATTATAAGTTCTTTAATTTTTTTTGGTCTCCACTTATTTAGCTGAACTTTTACGATCTCTTTATCTTTCCAAAAAATTGGAGGTTTGGCAGAATTAATTGTTTTGTTAATATCTTTGTTTTGTTCGAATTGAATAGCGAGTTTAAGAATTTTTTTAGCTTTAGATAAAAAAGTTCTCAGAATTAAAATACAATCTTCAGAATTATAATTATTTTCATTAATAATATTTAATATTTTTTTTTGATTTTTTGCCAAGCAATTATCAATTAATTCTGACAATCCATGGTTTTCACTTAAATTAATTAATTTTAAGAGTTCTTTAGATGCAACCTTTTTTTTATGTTTTGAATAATTCTTAATTTTATCAAGTTCATTGTTCAAAATACTTCTGTCTCCAGAACATTTTTCAACAATAAGATTAATATTTTGTTGTGAAATGAGAATATTTTCTTTTTTAAAAAAATTATAAGTTATTTTCGAGAGTGTTTCGTTATTATCAGGGTATGTTGGTATACAAATTAATTTTTTATCTTTTTCAAACAAAGTTCTTAATTTCGACCTTGTTTCTAAAAGACCAGCATTAATTATAACTTTTATATTATTCAAATTTCGACTGATTAAATCTTGAATAATTTCATAAATTCTATCTGAAGCCCTATTTACAATTATAATTTTACCTTTTTCAAATAAAGAATCAGATAATACATTCTCGTAAAAGGTATTTATTTCATCCTTAATTTGCTTTTCATCGTAATTAAAAATTTTTCCAATATTTTTTTTTTGTATTTCATTTATACACTCGGTTTTCAAACCCTCGTTTTTGCCGTAAATTAAGTAGAAAATTGCTTTATTATTAATTTTATTAATTTCAAATGTTTTTAAAATCATTTAGTCGATGCCAATCTAAGAATAATCTTCTGAGCTATTGAATTAGCCAGATTTTTTTTAATATTTTGTTCATAATTTTTCTCTTCATATTTGTCAGTCATTTTTTGAAAATTAAATTTTTCATTAACTGAAAAATTTTCAGAATTATTTCCTTTAATAATTGTAAATAAAGTAATTACATTAGTTTGGTAATCAGTGATTGTTCCAGCAGCATCTTTAGCTAAAACACTCTTTGTGTATTTTGTGTCAAAACTAATATTAATGATTTCTTTTGATTTTTCTTTGCTATTTTTTTTTAGATTTTTAAAGATTATATCATTTATATCTTTATCGCCAGTAAAGCTCGTTATTATAATTTTATGATTAATTTTATTCTGATTTGAATAAATTGGTTTATAATCACAGTGATTTAATAAATTTAACAAAAAAATAACAAAAAAAATTTTTTTAAGCATTTAAATAATTATATTCAAAAGTTTGTCTTTTATAAAAACCTTACGTTTTATTGTTTTTTGATTTAAATATTTTATTATTTTCTCATCATTCTTAATCATTTGAAAGAGTTTTTCTTCAGTAATATTTGGTTTAGTTTGAAGAACTCCTCTTTTTTTTCCATTTATCTGAATAACGACATTAATAATCTCCTCTTTTAATAACGAAATATCATATTCTGGCCATATAAAATCTCGAACCTTTAAGATACTTAGACACTCATTTGCAAAATGAGGTAGAATTGGTGTCATAACAATTAATATCTTTTGATAATTTTCAATAATTGTTTTTTTTGTGTAAGCTTTTTCAATTTTTTTATTTAAGAAAGAATACATTTCATACAAGTTAGCTATAATTTTGTTATAACTAAAACTCTCGAGATTATCGTGAACTTTTTTTAAATATTTATTTGTATATCTTGTAATCTCATCATCATAATCAGTACTATGATTTTTATTCATTTCATTAATAACTTTTTCATTCAATTTCCAAAGTTTTTGAATGAATTTAAAAGATGAAACGATGCCTTCCTCAGACCATTGGACATCTTTTTCCGGAGGACTATCAGATAATATAAAAAGTCTTACCGAGTCAGCACCATAATCAGCAATGATATTCTCTGGATCAATTGTATTTTTTTTTGACTTAGACATAGATTCTGATGGCCCAACTGAAATTAATTTAGTTGTGTCTTTTTTAAGATACTTCTTACCATCAATATTTTCAATTTCATCAGGACTAATCCAATTATTATCAGGGTCTTTATAAGTTTCATGACAGACCATTCCTTGGGTAAAGAGACCGCTAAATGGTTCTAATATATTAAAATTAATATTTTCATGTGACAACGCTTGCATAAAAAATCTAGAATAAAGCAAATGTAAGATTGCATGTTCTACGCCACCAATATATTGATCCACAGGCATCCAGTAATCGATATCCTCTCTCTTAAATCCATATTCAGTTTCTGTCGGAGAGCAAAATCTCAAGTAGTACCAAGATGAGCAAACAAAAGTGTCTAAAGTGTCAGTCTCTCTAAACAATTTCTTTCCATCCAAATTTATTTTCCTCCAATTATTTTGACTATCAAGCGGATTACCTTTTACATTCAAATCTATATTTTCAGGTAGTTCAACTGGTAACATTGATTTAGGAATAGGATAAACTTTTCCATTTTCATCATATGCTATTGGAATAGGGCATCCCCAATATCTTTGTCTTGATACACCCCAATCTTTTAATCTAAAATTAATTTGTTTTTTTCCTAATTTTTTTTGTTCTAAAATTTTAATTGTCTCCAGAATTGAATTTTCTGGTGCCTTAAGACCATTTAAAAAATCTGAATTAATAAGCACACCTGGTCCTGGATATGCCTCATCGATGACTTTAAATTTTTCATTTTTATCATCTGGCCTGACAACAGTCCTTATTTCTAAATCATATTTTTTTGCAAAATCAAAATCTCTTTGGTCATGTGCTGGGCAACCAAAAACAGCACCAAATCCATAATCCATCAATACAAAGTTTGCAAAATATACTGGCACTTTTTGTTTTGGATTAAGCGGATTAACAGCAACTAGACTGGTTTTAAAGCCGATTTTTTCACCAACTGCTATGGCTTCTTCGGTTGTACCAGTTTTGGAGCACTCTTGTTTAAAATTTAAAAAATCCTCATTATCATTATAAAATTTAGAAACTTCATGATCCACTGATAGTGCTAAAAATGAAAATCCAAAAAGTGTATCAGGTCTTGTAGTGAAACATTTAATATTTTTAATAGGTAAGTTCCCTTCAATTTTAAAATCAATCTCACATCCAAAGGATTTTCCAATCCAATTTTTTTGCATTGTTTTTACTTTGTTTGGCCAAGTATCTAATTTTTCTATACCATCTAATAATTCTTGTGAAAATTTAGATATATTAAAAAACCATTGGCTTAATTTTTTTCTTTCAACAATAGCTCCAGATCGCCAGCCTTTGCCATCGATCACCTGTTCGTTTGCAAGAACAGTTTCATCCACAGGATCCCAATTGACATAATTTTCTTTTCTGTAAACAAGTTTTTTTTCAAATAATTCTAAGAAAAATGCTTGTTGATGTTTATAATAATCTTTGTTGCAAGTTGAAATTTCTCTATCCCAATCAATTGACAAACCCAGTTTTTTTAATTGAGTTTTCATATTAAGTATGTTTGTTTCAGTCCATTTTTTCGGATCTAGATTATTTTGTTTCGCTGCATTTTCAGCAGGCATTCCAAATGAGTCCCATCCCATTGGGTGCAAAACATTATATCCTTGAAGAGATTTGTAGCGGGCAAGAACATCACCAATAGTATAATTCCTAACGTGACCCATATGGATCTTCCCTGATGGATAAGGAAACATCTCAAGACAATAAAATTTTTTTTTTGCGGGATCTGTTTTTACTTTAAAACTTTTATTTTTTTCCCAATAATTTTGCCATTTCGTTTCTATCGATTTGAAATTATATCTGCTCATAGCAATTAATTAATCTTTAGAGATTATTCACGCTCATTGTCAGAGGTCGAAGAACGATAAGGTTTATAATTTTTATCCTTTGACATTTTTTTATATACAGCTGCTTTTGCAAGAATTTGTTTTGTAATTTCTTTTCTAAGTTGCCCATCTTGTTTATTTATTTTACAATTATTTGTGGCTACACATTTTTTGTAAAAAATATCCACATCGATGGCATCTGCTCTCACTTCATTACTTAAAAATCTAATTGTAATTTTTATGGACTCTTCAACATTTCCTTCTTCTGAGTACCAGTCAGTTATTATTATACCTCCACTATAATTTGCCGATGTTAAAGGCATAAAGTTCAATACATCGAGAGATGCTCGCCATAATTCATTTGAACTTGCGAATTCAAAGTTAGTAGCACCACCTCTGTTACCTTTTATGGCATCATTTATTCTGAAACCTTTACCTTCCTCTAAGTTTTTCTTAACCCTTTCTTTTGGATCGGGTGAAATTTTTCTTGCGTCTCCAGTCTTAAAGAAACCCTCTTTTGCACATGAATTTAGAGTAAAAAATATTAGAAAAAATATAGAGATTTTTTTGGTTTTAACTAATTTAAACATTTAGAATTTTTAAAATGAAATATAAATAAATATACATCTAATTATGAAATAATTGAAAAAATTCACTTATATTGTGTTGCATAATTGCAACAACATATAAATTAATTGAAAAATAAGGCTAATTAAGGGGTTTTTTTAAGTAAAAATGATATTTTTCTGACGTTTATTATTAATAACAAACAATTACAAAGGAGTAATTAATATGAACAACTTTAAAAAAATCGGATTATCAGCATTAGCTGGTTCTCTAGCGTCTGTCTCTGCACACGCTGCTGAAGTATCAGTATCAGGTAGCGCGTCAATTACTATGGACAGACCAGCCAAAGAGAGGGCTACAGGAAATGACTTCTCTATGGGTGACAGCCTTGGATTTAATATGAGCGGTGAGACAGACGGTGGTCTTGGTGTTGCTGTTTATTATGAAATCGATGGTGGTGCATTAGATGATTACGACATGACATTGTCAGGTGACTGGGGATCATTAAAATTTAATGGTTCTGGTTCATCATCAGCATTAGGTGCTATTGACGATGTAACTCCAAATGCTTACGAAGAAGCATGGGACATTATTGATACAGATGGAACTGCAACGTCAGGAAGCCCAACTGTAATCGGTGGTGGCGGTGGAGCTAACATGTTTATCTACACGTCTCCAGATTTTGGTGGTGCTACTGTTACAGCTGCTTACCAAAACGATGGTGGTGCAGCAGCAGTTGCAGACTCATATCATGACTTTGCTATCAAAGTTTCTCCAGAAGCGTTGGAAGGCTTAACGTTAGGTTATGGTGCAGGTTCTGTTCCAGTCGCTGGTAACGATCTAGAGAAAGATAACTCTACAATGTACGTTAAATACGCAGTAGGCGGATTTACTATTGGTGCACAATCTTCTGAGTCAGATCATGACACAGCTAGTTCAAGCCAAGAGTCAGTTGCTTATGGTATTACATATGCTGTAAACGATGATTTCTCTGTTGGTTATAGCTACCATGAGTTAGAGTTTGATGCAGCAGCTACAACTCTAGTTGACCAAGAATCAACTGGTATTTCTGCTTCATACACAATGGGTGGAATGACACTTGGTGGTGCTATTAACGAAGTAGATGCTATGGATGGAACTGCAACTAATGACTTCGAAGGTTATGAGTTCAATCTATCATTTGCATTCTAATTAGTTTAGAAAACAAATTATTAAAAGGCCCCTTTTTGGGGCCTTTTTTTTTATCTAAAATATGAAATTCCTGCAAAACTTGATACGTTTACTAACTTCAATTTTTTGATATTGCTTTTAGATACACCCCCTAGAGCAACAACATTTTTTTTTGTACACTTTTTTAATATTTTAAATCTATTAATTCCCAAGTAATTTTTATTTTTTTTGAATAATGAAGATATAAAAATACTTTGAACTCCTTGTAATTCTTTTATTCTGATTTCCCTTAAGTTGTGTGCAGAGCCAACAACAGTAAAATTATTAGGTAATGTGAATGCTAAATGATCAAATTTTTGATTAAATGAGGGTATATAAACTCCGTCAAGTCCTAAATTTAATGCTAATCTGAAGTTATTAGCTAAAAAAAATTTGTTTCCTTTCTTGTTCAAAAAATTTTTTAATTTAAGAAGGTTAATTATATTGATATTTGATGAGGTATAGTTTCTGTAAATGATTATTGTTTCTTTGCTCTGATTTTGTAAATTATTAATATCAAAGCTATTTATAAAGTAATAATTTTTTAATGTTTTAATATGCATAAAGTAGTTGAAAATTTAATTAAAATTAAAGAGGAAATAAAGCTAAACTTTTCTGATTTAAAAGATTTTAAAACACCAAAAATTATTGCTGTCTCTAAGACGTTTGGAATGAATAAAATATTACCTTTAATTGAGTATGGACATCTTGATTTCGGGGAGAATAAAGTACAAGAGGCAATCGAAAAATGGAGTAAAATTAAATCTGATAATAATAAAATTAAATTACACTTAGTAGGGGGACTTCAAACTAACAAAGTTAAATTAGCTGTAAAATTATTTGATTATATTCATTCTGTAGATAGTGAAAAACTTGCAAAAAAAATATCTGATGAACAACAAAAACAAAATAAAAAAGTAAAAGTTTTTATTCAAGTAAACATTGGAAACGAGGAACAAAAATTTGGGGTGGACAAGCTATCTGTGTCAGATTTGTATTCTTATTGTAAAAATCACGACTTAGAAGTAGTTGGATTAATGTGTATTCCTCCATTAAATAAATCACCAGAAATTTTTTTTAAAGAAATGAGTGAATTAAAAAAAAAGTTAAACTTAGATGAGTTGAGTATGGGGATGTCCTCAGATTATTTAGATGCAGTAAAAAATTCTGCTACATATGTAAGGATTGGCTCAAATATATTTGGCCAGCGAAATTAAATTATTTTGATTTTCGTTTTTTTATTAATTAATTTTAATAGTATTAAAAAATCTTTTTTTTTTAAAGCTATACAACCAGCTGTTGGCTTATAATTATTTGTTAGATGAATAAAAATACAGCTACCTTTAAATTTAATTGGTTTTTGATAATTATATTTAATTGGTATTATTAAATCATAAATATGATCTTTTCTAAAAAGTTTCTCACATTTAGTATTTTTATTGACAGAAATTAACTTATTATAATTTTTACTATTATAAGGGTCATCGCACCATCCCATATTTTTTTTAATTTTAATACACTTCAAATCAGTAAAAGGTTTTTTAATTCTATCTGATCTGTAATATAAATTTTCAATTGAAAAGTAACCAATAGGAGTTTTTTTATCTCCTTCTTTTTTCTTTTTACTTTTCCCTTTTTTACCGACACAACACCTAAAATTGAAATCATCTACACTAAGTGTATGTTTATTTTTTTGGAAAATTATCATATTCTATTGTCAAATGAATAATCATAATCTCGTGATTTACGAATTTGAGGAATTATATAAGATTTTTTTAGAAATTGAAAAAGATATAAATCTTAATTTTGAGAAAGCAAACAAACAACAATTGACTGAATTGAATTCTCGATTGAACTGTTTGATATTTACTAAAAGGGAAATTGAAGGACTAGATAATCAAATGGTTTTTAATAAATTTCCAATATCGATCTTTGAATTATTGGAAAAAATAAATATAGAATTTATCAAAAAAAATTTTCATGAACAGTCTGATATTAAAATTGGGAATTACAATCTTAACTTGAATTCACGTAAAATGTCTTTTGGAGAAATTAATCTCAAGCTTACAGAAAAAGAAATAAGTTCAATATTATATCTTTTTAGAGCTGAAAGATCAGTTAAAATCCAAGAATTACAACTAAAGGTTTGGGGATATCAATCCGAGTTAGAAACTCATACTGTTGAAACACATATTTATAGGTTGAGAAAAAAAATTTTAAAAATGTTCAGAGATGAAAATTTTATAATAAGTAAAAAAAATGGTTACGAAATTCAAAAAAAAAAATAAATTTGCAAGGGATCTTTTTTCTAAGAAATATAAGCCGAGAGTGATTAAACCCAAAAAAGGTAAAGGAAGTTTTAAAAGGATAAAGAATTAAAGTCTTGCACCAATTTGTTGAATCACTTTAGATGATAATTTAGTTGCTTGTTCTAAACACCCTTTAGTTGGTAGATTATTTATAAAACCATGTAGATAACCAGCTGCAAAAAGATCTCCAGCACCTGTTAAATCTATAATTTCAAGATTTTTATTTGCTTTTATCTCAGTAATTTCATCTCCAATAATTGAAATTGCACCTTTTTCTCCACGAGTAATTACAATGTGTTTTTTTGTTTCTTTGGCAAAAGTAATGACTTCATCGAAATTTTTAGTATTAATCAATGCCATTATTTCACTTTCATTCGCAAAAGTTAAATCTAATTTTTTTTTTACCAAATATAAAAAATTTTGTTTGTGTCTTTCTACACAAAAAAGATCTGATAACGACATCGCAACTTTTTTGGCATTGTTGATTGCTTTTTCAAATGCTTTTTTTGGTTCCCCTTCATCCCACAAATAACCTTCTAAAAAAATTAATTCACTTTTTTTTATAATTTTTTCATCCACATCACGCTCATTAATTTTTCCTGCTATACCTAAAAAAGTACACATAGTTCTTTCTGAGTCTGGTGTAATTAAAATTAAACAAGTGCCTGTTGGAAGATTTTCTTTATTTTTTGAATAAAAATACTCAACATTTTCCTTTTTAAGTCCTTCCTCATATTTAACACCAAAAATATCATCAGATACTTTTCCAATAAATCCAACATTGTTTTTGAGTTGAGATAAGCCAACTATTGAGTTAGCAACCGAACCTCCTGAAATAGTTTTTTCAATTTTTAAAGATCCTAAAAGACTTTTGAATTCTTTTTCATCAAAAAATAATTTCATTGTACCTTTTGTGAGATTGTTTTCTTTAATAAAATTTTCCTCAACTTTACAAATTACATCAACTATTGCGTTTCCAATACCAAGGACTTTCATATTAAGGTTTTTTTGTTTTAATTGGTTTTTTTCTTTTAGGATAACAAGTGGTGCAAATTTTACAAGTTAGACCATAACACTCTCTTGCTTTACAATACTCTCGTCCATAATATATGATTTGAAGATGAAGTTTATTCCAACTTTTTTTTGGAAATAATCTTTTCAAATCCTCCTCAGTTTGAACAACGCTCTTTCCATTTGTTAAACCCCACCTTTGAGCCAATCTATGAATATGAGTATCGATTGGAAAAGCGGGATATCCAAAACCTTGAGACATCACAACACCAGCTGTTTTATGACCAACACCAGGAAGGTTCTCTAACTCTTCAAAGGTTTTAGGGACTTTACCATCATGTTTTTCTATTATTATTTTTGACAGGTTGTAAATACTCTTTGCCTTAATTCTGAAAATACCAATTTTTTTAATTAATTTCTCAATTTTTTTTCTTCCAAGTTTAACAAAATGTTCGGGTTTATAAAATTTTGGATATATATTTTTGGTTACATTATTTACATTTACATCTGTGCATTGTGCTGAAAGTAGAACAGAAATTAAAAGAGTAAAAACATTTCTACTTTTCAATGGAACGTATATCGAGGGATAAGTTTTATTTAAAATTTTAAAAACTATCCTTGATCTTTGAATTTCATCCATTATTTGAAATTCATTAAATCTCTCATTGAGTAAAGACCAGGTTTTTTATTTATAAGCCATTTTGCTGCTGTCAACGCACCTTCAGAGTAAAGAGCTCTGTCAAAAGCCTGATGATTTAAAGTGATTATTTCCTTACCACTAGAAAATCTTACTTCGTGTTCTCCAATAACTTGACCTTTTCTTATAGAATTAAAATTTATTTTTTTACTATAAGGAAAAGTTTTCTTGTTTAAATATTTTTTTCCAAATAATGAGTAAAAATTCTTTTTTTTTCCGGCCGCTATTCCTCTACCTAGCATCAGTGCAGTACCTGAAGGATAATCTTTTTTATACTTGTGATGTGTTTCAAAAACTTTACTTAAAAAGTTTTTACCTAATGCATTTGATGTAATTTCAGTCAAATATACCAAAAGATTAATGCCAAGACTCATGTTACCTGCTTTTAGAATTGGTATTTTTTTTGAGTACTTTTTAATAAGATTTTCTTGTCGTCTATTAAAGCCAGTAGTGCCAATCACAACTTTCTTTTTTAGTTTGGTCGCTATTTTTAATATTTCAAGCGTACAGCTGGGTATAGTGAAATCTATAATCACCTCAGTTTTTTTAAAGGCTTTATCAGAGTTTAATTCAGGTTTAATTCCATAAAATATATTATTTACTAATCTATTTTCGGTAAGAGTAACTAATTTAAAATTAATATCTTTTCTAGATGATTTTATGATTTGCTGACCCATCCTACCCATACAGCCTGTAATTCCCAAATTAATTTTTCTCATAATTTCTTATTTCACTTACTTAATTTCTTTTCAAACTCTTTTTTTAATTTTTTTACTATATTTTCCCACGAAAAGTTTTCGCGAACTAGTTTACTTCTTGTCTCTTTTTTATTATCAGATTTATTTATAATTGAATTTAGAATTTCAATTAATGAATCTATTTTTGGACTGAGCAAAATATTATTATCAAGAATTTTTTCTTTACTTTCAATTTTAAAACCCATGCAATCATTAAAATAATCATCGGTTGAACCTCCATTGGTAACTACTATTTGTGTGCCACATGCAGCTGCCTCGAGTGGTGTTAGATTAAAACCTTCAGCTTTGTATGGAGACACATAACAATCAGTTATTGAATAAATATTTCGTAATTGATCAAAATTTAAATTTTCTGAAATAATAATTATATCTTTATACATTTTATCATTAAAAATTTTGTTTTTTCTGTTAAATTCTGACTCAAATACTTTTTTCATTGGAAAATTTGCCTTCCATTCATACAAATTACTTTGATCTTTTAAAATAAGTTTGAGATTATTATGTTTTTTTTTTAACATTCCATATGCTGCAATTAAAACTTCTACACCTTTATTAACTGTCATTGCACTAATATTGGTTAAAACAAAATCATCAGACTTAATTTTATATTCATTTCTAATTTTTTTTTTTTCTTCCTCAGAAATCAAATATAAAGTGTTTACATCTACGCCGTGAGGCACAACGACAACTTGATCTTCTTTAAAACCTGCAGACAAGAAACCTTTCTTAGACCAGTTAGATGGAGTGTGTATAAAGAAATTTTCTTTTTTTCCAAGTTTATCAGGATCACAATTTATATAAAACTCTTCAGTCAGATTTCTGTATTCTGTGGTAGCAAACACAAAAAGTGCTTTGGAATTAAAATTTTGGTCGAAATTAAATGGTGCTGAAATTCTATAAGTTATATCATAATCAACATTTATTAATGGAGCTTGAATTTTTCTTATTGTATTTTTGATTTCATCTTTTAAGCCACTATCATTTTTTTTTGAATTCCAATTTTTATTAGGAAAAGGAACATCCCGAAAAAAAATATTTGATGATTTAACTAGTTCATTGATTTGCCACTGATTAACAAGAGCATATGAGTGGTTTATGTTTCGCCAGCCCTCAATAAGAATATTCATTTAATAATTTAATATTTTTTTTTAGAATATAAAAATACAAATTATCATAACGAAAATGACAATTATAGACCAAATAAATAAATTTTTAAAAAATCTTTTTGATTTTGAGTTTGATCTTAAAAATTCAGGTAGTACTAAGATCAAAACTGCTATTAAAAAAATAGCCGGAATAATTTCCTCTAATCCCATTTATTAACCATTCCAGAAACTTTTAGCTTTTTGGAAGAATTTCTTAATACTTGGGTTCGATTTTTCATTTTCTATTTTTCTAAACCGTTCTAACAAATCTTTTTGTTCTTTATTTAAAAATACTGGTACTTCAGTTTTAACTTGAACATATAAATCACCAAAATCACCCCGTCTCATGAATGGCATACCTTTACCTTTCAATCTAAATTGTTTACCATCTTGAGTTCCGTCTGGTATTTTAATCTTTGCCTTTTTTCCATCAATTGTAGGTATTTCTATTGTTGTACCAAGAGCTGCATCAGCAATAGAAATTGGAAATTCAAAAAACAAATTTACGTCAGATCTTTTAAATAACTCATGCGATTTAACATTAATAAATAAATATAAGTCTCCACTGGTACCCCCTCTGGTTCCAGCTTCACCTTTGCCGGCAAGTCTTATTCTCGTACCATCATCTACGCCTTTGGGTATTGTTACAGATACTTTTTTGTTTGTTTGTTTATTTCCTTGTCCATTACAATCTCCACATGGATTAGTTATTTCTTCACCACTTCCTGCACACTGAGGACAAGTTTGTTGAACTGTAAAGAAACCTTGATTAGATCTAACTCTTCCATTTCCTCCACAATAGGTACATCTATCTGGACTTGAGCCTGGTTTAGAGCCATTTCCTTTACAAGTATTACATTTTTCAGACGTTGAGAATTGAATGTTCTGTTTTTTTCCAGTGTACGCTTCCTCTAGCGTAATTGATAAATCATATCTTAGATCTGAACCTCTGTTATTTGAGCTTCTTCTTGAACTCCTTCTGCTTCCACCACCAAAGTCTCCAAAAAAATCTTCGAAAATATCAGAGAAATCTGCACCGCTAAAACCTCCAAAACCTCCAAAACCACCTCTACCACCGCCACCATTTTCAAATGCAGCATGTCCAAAATTATCGTAGTTTTCTTTTTTTGATTTATCAGAGAGCACACCATAAGCCTCACTGGCTTCTTTAAATTTATCTTCCGCAGATTTGTCTCCAGGATTTTTGTCAGGGTGATATTTAACGGCTAATTTTCTGTAGGCTGATTTTAGTTCATCAGGGCTTGCGCTTTTACTTACTCCTAGGACATCATAATAATCTCTTTTAGCCATGTATATAACCTGGACAAATAGATGTCAGTTAAGCGCTTTTTTCTTTATTCTCGTCTTTTACTTCCTCAAAGTCCGCATCAACAACATTATCGTCTTTCTTTCCTTTTTCATCTTTTCCATCATCTTTACCAGAGTCTGGTTTTGTACTTTGTTGCGACTTGTAAATAGCTTCCCCTAGTTTCATTGAAGCTTGTACTAATGCCTCTGTTTTCTTCTTAATATCCTCAATATCTTCACCTTTAAGAGATTCCTTTAATGCACTTGACCCATCTTCTATTGCTTTTTTCTCTGCATCTGAAACTTTAGATCCATGCTCTTTTAGATTTTTTTCAGTTGAATGAATTAGAGTATCTGCCTGATTTCTAACATCAACAGACTCTCTTTTTTTCTTGTCTGCTTCTTTATTGGCTTCAGCATCTTTTACCATTTTTTCAATTTCCTCATCACTCAATCCACCAGAGGCTTGAATTTGAATTTTTTGTTCTTTGCCAGTACCTTTGTCTTTTGCAGACACATTCACAATTCCATTAGCATCTATATCAAAAGTTACCTCAATTTGAGGAACTCCTCTTGGTGCCGGAGCAATACCAACTAGTTCAAAATTACCAAGTAATTTATTATCTGTTGCCATCTCTCTTTCACCCTGAAGAACACGTATGGAAACAGCGGGCTGGTTATCTTCAGCAGTAGAAAATACCTGGCTTTTTTTTGTAGGTATAGTTGTATTTTTTTCAATAAGTTTTGTAGATACACCGCCTAGCGTTTCAATTCCTAGGGATAATGGTGTTACGTCTAATAAAAGAACATCTTTTACATCACCTTGTAAAACACCAGCTTGTATTGCAGCACCCATTGCAACCACTTCATCTGGATTAACACTTTTGTTTGGTTCTTTACCAAAGAAATTTTTTACCTCAGAAATGACTTTTG
>CACBRD010000002.1 GCA_902541515.1 uncultured Pelagibacteraceae bacterium
AACAACAAATTGAAAATTTAAATGTTATTAATGATGACGCTTTAGAGAGTAATAAAATTAAAATACCTGTTTGTTGTGATGAAAGTTTTTCATTAGATATAAAAAGATTAGAGGAAAAGTTACAAATAACTCGTGATAAAATTTATGAGAAATTTTTCGGTAAGGAATTTTTTTGTTACATGACTGGTTTTATTGCAGGTATGCCTTTTCTGGGTGATCTGGAAAATAAGCTGCAGGCAAAACGTTTGGAAACACCGAGAGTAAAAGTGCCTAAGGGTTCAGTTGGATTAACAGAACAATTTGCAAATGTTTATACATTCGAAAGTCCTGGTGGGTGGAATATCATTGGAAATACACCACAAGTTATTTTTGATAGCACTAATGAGAATAATCCAAATTTAATTAATCCAGGTGATGTAGTTACTTTCGAGCAAATTACTAAAGATCAATATTACAATAACAATGAATAAAAATTATTTTGAAATAAAAAGAGCTGGAATAAACACAACATTTCAAGATCAAGGTAGAGACAATCTTTATCATATTGGTATTCCATTTAGTGGAGCAATGGATAATAGAAATTTTCAAATTTCTAACAAACTTGTTGGTAATCAAGTAAATTTTCCAATAATTGAATTTGCTTATCAAGGTCCTTTGTTAAAGTATTTTGGTGAAAAGATTAATTTTGCGATTACAGGAGATGTAAAATTTATAATTAGAAAAAAAAATAATGCTATCGAAGGAACTTGTTATCAATCTTTCACTTTAGAAAATGGTGATGAATTGGATATTATAAGCACTAATAAATCTGTTTATGGATATTTAGCAGTAAGTGGTGAATTTGATGTAAATTATCAATGGTCAAGTTGCTCTGTTAACACAAAAGCAAACATAGGTGCAAATAATGGAAAAAAAATAGAAGATGGACAAAAGATTTATATTTTAAATATCAATAAAAATTTAAGTGATAAAAAATTAAATTACATTAATACAAAAATTGAAAATATCAGAGTTATCCAAGGAACAAATTATGACTATTTTTCTGACGAAGGAAAAAAAATTTTTTTTGAGAAAGAATTTGTAATATCAAAATTATCAGATCGTATGGGTATGAGACTAGAAGGACCAAAAATAAAAAATATTGTTGATACCAATATTAAATCGGAAGGTTTATTAAAAGGTGTTATTCAAGTACCCGCAGATGGAAATCCAATAATTATGCTTTCAGATCATGGCACTATTGGAGGTTATCCTAAAATAGGAGTTGTTATCAGTGCAGATTATGACAAGTTGGTTCAATTAACCCCAGGTTCAAAGATTAAATTTAAAAAAGTCGAATTAGCTGATGCAGAAACATTATTTAAACTATATGACTTAGAGACGCAAAATTTAATTTCACAAATTTAATGACTTTTATAAGAAACTTACCTGGACCATTATTAATTTTTTTAGGTGCCTTAAGTTTAAGTTTTGGTGGATTAATTGTAAAATCTTTTGAGGGAGCTACATTATGGCAAATTCTATTTTGGAGATCTTTATTTTTTTCTTTAACAGTTCTAGCTTTCTTAATTTTAAGTTATAGAGGAAAAACAATTGAGTCATTTTATAAATCTGGATTACCGGGATTTTTTGGTGGAATTATTTTATCTTTTGGTTTTTGTGGATATGTGTTTGCTATGTACAACACCACTGTTGCTAATACTAATTTTATCATTTCACTTCAAATACTATTTCTTGCAATATTTGGATATTTTTTCCTTAAGGAAAAAATAAATTTAATTACTTTGTTTTCAATCTGTCTGGCGATGACAGGTGTTTTATTAATGGTTGGCAACTCATTATCTCCTGGAGAATTATCTGGAAACCTTGCAGCTTTTACAATGCCAATTACTTTTGCAGTTTTAATAATGATTGTGAGAAAATTTCCCTCTGTGGATATGGTGCCAGCCCAGTTCGTTGCTGGTGTAAGTTCATGTCTAATTGGTTTTTTGCTTTCCACTAAAATCATGATTTCTCCTCATGATATCTTTTTGGGTTTTCTCGCAGGTTTTTTTCAAGTTGGTTTTGGTTTTATATTTATAACTATCGGTGCAAGAACAACACCTTCTGCAATGGTTGGAATCATAATGTTATCCGAATCTGTCCTAGGACCGATATGGGCATTCCTTTTCGTAAGTGAAAGACCCTCTGTATTTGGATTAATTGGTGGCGCAATTATACTTTCTGCGGTTTTATTACAATTTTACTCGCTTTTAAGTAAACAAAAAAAAATTGTTTCTGATTGACTTTTTTCCACACATGTAAGAATATCCTGACACGGGAGAGACTACAGATTATCGTAGCGCCGAAGGAGCAACCACCCAGGAATCTCTCAGGCAAAAAGGACCGTAACATATTAACTCTGGAAAGAGATTTAATTCTCGCCGAAGGAGCAAAACTCTCAGGCAAATATACAGATGGGTACAAAGAGTTAATATGGAAACAAAAAAAACATCGCTGTACCAATTACATCAAGATTGTAATGCAAAATTTGTTGAATTTGCAGGCTATCAAATGCCGATACAATATTCGGAAGGTATTGTAGAAGAACACAAATTCACACGAAATCACTCAGGTATCTTTGATGTTTCCCATATGGGTCAGCTATTTATTTATGGTGGTGAAGACTTAATCAAAGATTTAGAAAAAATTTTTCCTTTAGATCTTAAAAATTTGAAATTAAATCATTCAAAATACAGCTTCTTAATGGACAAAGATGCTGGGATACATGATGATTTAATTATCACAAAAACAAAAGAAGGTTTTTTGATAATCCTCAATGCAGCATGTAAAGATAATGACTTTAAAATTTTAAAAGAATTTCTTGGGGATAAGTACAAAATGGTTATGGATGAAAATAGATCTCTAATTGCCATTCAGGGTCCTAAATCATCAGAAATTCTTAATGATGTAATTAATGGTGTGAAAGATCTAAATTTTATGTCTGGAAACTGGTTTACATTTGAAAATCAGAAAGTTTATATTACGCGATCTGGTTACACAGGCGAAGACGGTTTTGAAATATCAATTGTAAATGATTTTGTAGACCAATTAACTAGAGAATTAATCAACAAAGGATCTAAATTGATAGGTCTTGGAGCAAGAGATACATTAAGATTGGAAGCAGGTTTATGTCTTTATGGTCATGATCTTGATAAAGACAAAACTCCAGTGGAAGCAAATTTAAAGTGGGCTATTTCAAAAGAAAGAATCTCTAAGGGAGATTTTATTGGCTCTGACATAATTATTAAACAATTAAATGATGGTGTCAGTAAAATAAGAGTTGGAATTAAACCTGAAGGCAGAATTATTGCTAGAGAAAAAACAAAAATATTTAATCAATCAGATGTTCACATTGGAGAAATCACAAGTGGTACATTTGGACCAAGTGTCAATGGACCTGTTGCAATGGGTTATGTGGAAAATGAATTTTCAAAAAAAAATACTAAAGTATTTTTAGAAGTCAGAGGTAAAAAACATCCTGCAAGTATTTGCAGCTTACCATTTTACAAAAAAAGTTATGTTAAAGGGGTAAACTAATGAGTGAAGTGAAATATTCAAAAGAACACGAGTGGATTAAATTAGATGGAGATGTTGCAACAATTGGTATCACAAAACATGCTACAGAGATGTTAGGTGATATAGTTTTTGCAGAACTTCCAGAAAAAGGTTCTAGCGTAGAGAAAGATGGTACAGCTGGTGTTGTAGAGTCAACGAAAGCTGCTAGCGATGTATATACCCCTGTGAGCGGTGAAGTAGTTGATACCAATCAAGCTATAGTAGATGATCCATCAAAGATTAATCAAGACCCGGAGGACTCAGCGTGGTTTTTTAAACTAAAAATAAAAGATCCATCAGAAATGAATACTTTAATGAATAAAGACGATTACGATAAATTTGCAAAGGAGACTTCAGCATAATGTTACCAAATTCAGAAAAAGATTTTTTAAGAAGACATATTGGTCCTTCAAAAGAAGACCAATCAAAAATGTTAAAAGAATTAAATTATAAGTCACTAGATGAATTGATTGATAATACTGTTCCAGAAAAAATAAAGTTTAAAGGTGAACTTAATATTGGTGATTCAAATTCAGAGTATGAGGCATTAAGAAAGTTACGAGCAATTTCGAAGAAAAATCAAGTCTACTCAAATTTTATTGGTATGGGTTATTATGGAACCTATACACCCTATGTAATTTTGAGAAATATATTAGAAAATCCAGGTTGGTACACTTCCTATACACCTTATCAGCCTGAGGTAGCTCAAGGAAGACTTGAGATGTTATTAAACTTTCAACAAATGATTGTTGACTTTACTGGGATGGATATTGCCAATGCATCTTTATTAGATGAAGGCACAGCAGCAGCAGAAGCCATGGGTTTAAGTCACAGATTAAATAAAAAAGATAGTAATTTAGTTTTTGTCTCTGAAGATTGTCACCCTCAAACAATAAATGTAATTCAAACAAGAGCTGAACCTATGGGTTTAAAGGTTTTAGTCGGTAAAGAAGATGAAGTTTTAGATAAACTAAAAGAGGATTTAGTTTGTGGAATTTTACAATATCCAGGAACTTTAGGAGATATTAAAGACCCAAGTGAAGCAATTAGCAAAATTCACAAAAAGAATGGGAAGGCGGTATTAGCTTGTGATCTGTTGGCTTTAGCAAAATTAAAAACACCAAGAGAACTTGGTGCCGACATTGCAGTTGGAAGCTCTCAAAGATTTGGTATTCCAATGGGATATGGAGGTCCACATGCAGCTTTTTTTGCAACAAAAGACGAATTTAAAAGATCAATGCCTGGAAGGATTGTCGGTGTATCAGTTGATAGACATGGTAATAAAGCTTACAGATTATCATTACAAACAAGAGAGCAACATATCAGAAGAGATAAGGCGACGAGTAATATTTGTACTGCCCAAGCTTTATTAGCAATTGTGTCAGCAGCGTATGCTATTTATCATGGCCCGGATGGAATTAAAAATATTTCGGAAAGAGTGTCTCAATTAGCAAAAAGTTTTGCTGATAAAATAAAACAATCTGGATACGAGCTTTATTCAAATAATTTTTTTGACACTGTAACGATTATTACTAAAGAAAAGACTGATCAAATTTATAAGAATGCTCTGAACCAGAGAGTTAATATTCGAAAAGTAAATTCTGAAATGCTTGCTGTCTCATTTGATGAGAGAAAAAATGTATATAGAGTAAATCAACTATTAAAAATTTTTAATGCAGCAGAATCAATCAAAAAAGAAGATCCATCGATAAGTTTACCTAATCTTCCAAAAAATTTATTAAGAACTTCAAAATATTTAGAACATCCAGTTTTCAACTCATATCATTCAGAAACTGAAATGCTTAGATATTTAAAAAGATTAGAAGATAAAGATATAGCATTGAATAGAACTATGATTGCACTTGGTTCTTGTACAATGAAATTAAATGCTGCTGCCGAAATGATCCCAATATCATGGAAAGAATTTGCAGAACCTCATCCGTTTGTCCCAATTGAACAAATGGAAGGTTTTAGAGATTTATTCACTGATCTAAAAAATTGGTTGCGTTCTATAACTGGTTTTTCAGGTGTTTCTTTGCAACCTAATGCAGGTGCTCAAGGTGAGTATGCGGGCTTAATGGTTATTAGAAAGTATCATTTAGATAGAGGTGAGGCTAATCGTAATATATGTTTAATTCCAAGTTCAGCACATGGTACTAACCCAGCAAGTGCACAAATGGTTGGAATGAAGGTGGTAGTTGTTAATTGTGATAAAGAGGGAAATGTTGATTTTGATGATTTAAAGAAAAAAGCTGAACAACATTCGGAAAATCTTGGGGCACTAATGGTAACTTATCCATCTACCCATGGAGTATTTGAAGAAAAAATAACTGATATCTGTGAGTTAGTTCACAAACATGGTGGACAAGTGTATATGGATGGAGCAAATTTAAACGCCTTAGTTGGAGTTGCAAAGCCTGGAAATTTTGGTCCAGATGTCTGTCATATTAATTTACATAAAACATTTTGTATACCACACGGCGGGGGAGGACCAGGTATGGGACCGATTGCTTGTAAAAGACATTTACAAGTTTATCTACCTAATCATCCAGTGATTAAAGATTGTGGACCAACATCTGGCATTGGAGCAGTCTCGGCAGCTCCTTGGGGTAGTTCAAGTATTCTTTCAATTTCTTGGATGTACATTAAAATGATGGGATCAGCAGGGTTAAAGCTTGCTACTGAAGTAGCAATATTAAATGCAAATTATATTGCTCATAGACTTAAAGATCACTTTCCAATTCTGTATAAAGGATCAAATGGAAATGTTGCTCATGAATGTATTATTGATATTAGAAATATTAAATCAGAGACAGGAGTAACCGAAGAAGATATTGCAAAAAGATTAATAGATTATGGGTTTCATGCACCAACTATGTCATGGCCAGTAGCTGGTACAATGATGATAGAGCCAACTGAAAGTGAGGGTTTGTCAGAACTCGATAGATTTTGTGATACTTTAATTAAGATTAAAGAAGAAATTGAAAAAATTAAATCAGGTGAATTTGATAAAATAGACAATCCAATAAAAAATGCTCCTCACACGGACAGCGAACTAGCTTCTGATGATTGGACGCATAAATATTCAAGAGCAGAAGCTGCTTATCCAGCAAAATTTTTAAGAGCTAATAAATTTTGGCCTCCAGTTGCAAGAGTAGATAATGTTTATGGTGACAAGAATATATTCTGTACTTGTCCAAGCATAGATGAATTTAAAGAAGATGCAGCTTAACAATTAATGAAGATTGCTGTTGTCGGCTCAGGCATATCAGGATTAAGCGCTGCATATTACTTATCAAAAAAACATCATGTAGATCTTTTCGAGAAAGAAGATCGTTTCGGTGGTCACTCTCATACTATTGATTTATCGTTTAGTACAAAAAAAGTTCCAGTTGATATAGGTTTTATTGTATTTAATTACGCAACTTACCCAAATTTAATTAATTTTTTTGAGGAGAATAATATTGCAATTGAAAAAAGCGATATGTCTTTTTCTGTATCAGTTGAAAAATCTTCATTTGAATATTGCGGTCGAGGATTAAATGGAATTTTTTCAAATAAGACCAATCTGTTTAATCTAAGATTCCTCAAAATGTTTTTTGATATAATAAAGTTTTACAAAAAATGTGATAATATGAAAAAAATTGATCAAGAGACTACACTTGGTGATTATTTGAGAAAGGAAAATCTTTCAAAAGAGTTTATCAACTTTCATTTGATACCAATGGTCTCAGCCATATGGTCAATGCCACCAAGTGCTGCTAGTCAAATGCCGTTAAGATTTTTCTTAAAGTTTTTCCAAAATCATGGTTTGTTTAAATTAAAAAATAGACCTCAGTGGTATACTGTGTCAAATCGAAGTAGAGCTTATGTTCAAAACATTATTTCAAAAATCAGTGGTGAACATTTCAAAAATTATTCAATCAAAAAAATTAAAACAAAAACAACAGGTATAGATTTATATTATGGTGGAGAAAGTGAATATTTTGGATACGACAAAGTTGTTTTAGCAACACATGCAGATGAAGCTTTATCAATAATTGATAATCCAACCGATCAAGAAAAGAATGTGCTTTCAAATTATAAGTATAAGGAAAATATTGCCTATATTCATACCGATGAACAAGCTATGCCAAAAAATAAAAAAGCTTGGTGTTCATGGAATTCATCAATGAAAAAGGATGAAATAGAAAAAAATTCAATTACATATTGGTTAAATTTATTACAAAACCTTAAATGTGATGAAAATATTTTTCTTACCTTAAATCCTTATTTTAAAATTGATGATAAGAAAATTTTAAAAAAAGTAAGATTTACACATCCATATTTTGATCAATCTGCACTAAATTTTCAAAGTCAGCTTACAAATTTACAAAATAAAAGAAATATTCTTTATTGTGGTAGTTATTTTGGTTACGGTTTTCATGAAGATGGAATAAAATCATCTATTGAAATGCTTAAAACCCTTAATGACTAGTTGTATATATAATGGCGCTGTAATTCACAAAAGATTTAAACCAAAGATACACTTTTTTAAGTATAGGGTATTTTCACTTTTAATTGATCTTTCTGAATTAGAAAAATTAAATAAAACGATTAATTTTTTTTCATATAATAAATTTAATTTAATTAGTTTTTTTGATAAAGATCATGGAGATAGAGATGGATCACTCTTAACCGATTGGGTTAAAAAAAATCTTAAACAAAATAATATTAGTAGTGAAAATATTAGAATTAAACTTTTATGTTACCCAAGAATCCTTGGATATGTTTTTAATCCATTAAGTGTTTTTTATGTGTACAATAATAACAATGATTTGATATCCATATTATATGAAGTCAAAAATACTTTTGGTGAGCAACACACTTATGTTTTTAAAGTAAAAAATGATAATTTATTGCAACACAATTGTGAGAAAAAATTTCATGTTTCACCATTCATTGAAATGAATTGTAGTTATTTTTTTAGAATTTTAAAACCTGCAGATAAGATCTCAGTAATCATAGATCAATATCAATTAAACGAAAAAATATTATATGCCTCTCAAGATGGGAAAAGAAAAGATTTTACAACTTCAGAGTTAATTAAATCTTATTTAAAACATCCCCTAATGACGTTTAAAATTATTGCAGCGATACATTTTGAAGCGTTTAAATTATGGACCAAAGGAATAAAGTTTATCAAAAAAAAATTGAAAATAAGAAACAACATATCTTTTGAAAATTAATGTCCTTAAATAGACTTTCAGACAAACTGGTTTTTAACATGTTAGCCGGAATAAATGTTGGATTTCTAGAAATTACAAATTATCAAGGAGAAGTTTTTAAATTTGGAAATCCTCAGGATAATTTAAAAGCTAAATTGAAAATTAAAAAACCAAATTTTTCTTTTAATCTTATAAAGGGTGGCAGCATTGGTTTTGCTGAGTCTTACATGAGAGGAGAATTTGAAACTGATAATTTATCCAATCTCATTGAAATAACAGCTCGAAACATTAAAATCATATACAAGTTTTCAGGTTTATTCGATTTTCCAATTATAAATTTTTTAAAAGGGATCTTTATAAAAAATACAAAAAATAGAAGTAAGAAAAATATTGCAAAACATTATGACTTAGGAAATGATTTTTTTTCTTTATGGCTTGATGAAACCTTAACTTACTCAAGCGGAATTTTTAGTGAGACCACTAAAGATCTCTCAGATGCACAAAATAACAAATATCAAAAAATGATAGATTTAATAAAACCAAATCATGGCGACAGAGTTTTAGAAATCGGATGTGGCTGGGGTGGTTTTGCAGAATATTTAGGAAAAAAATATGATGTAAAATTAGATTGTATTACTATTTCAAAAAAACAATTCGAATATGCAAAAAAAAGAATTCATAATTGTGGTTTAAATGAAAAAGTAAATATCGAAATAAAGGATTATAGAGATTTAAAGAATAAATATAATTCAATAGCGTCCATAGAAATGATTGAAGCTGTAGGGCAAAATTATTTGGAAAGTTATTTTAAAACTATTAAGAAAAACCTTTCTGCAGATGGTAGGGCAGCCATTCAAGCAATTACAATAGATGATAGTTTATTTGATAGATATAAAACGAAACAAGATTTTATTCAAAAATATATTTTTCCAGGAGGATTTTTGCCAAGTAAAAATAGCTTAAACAAATATGTTTCAGACAATGGTTTAACAATAAAGTCTTACGACTCATATGCTGATCATTATGCAAATACATTAGCTATTTGGAAAAATGAATTTAATAGAAAATGGGATCTCATTAAAAAACAAGGTTTTGATTTAACTTTTAAAAGAATGTGGGAGTTTTACCTATCTTATTGTGAGGCTGGATTTAAATCGAAAAATATTGATCTGATACAATTTTCAATTCAAAATAAATAAATGTAGGAGGCTGGTGAGCAAAATAATAAACTTAAGATCAATTTTATTGATAATCTTTTTATTCTTAATTACAAACTGCTCAAATAATAGCGATATGAAACCAGAAGATTTTAAAGGTAAAGAACCGAGATTAATCATAGAAAATTACTTGTCAGGCAATGTTAAAGCTTGGGGAGTTCTTCAGAATAGATCTGGAAAAGTTACTAGACAATTTTCAGCAGATTTAGATGGTAAGTGGGATGGCAAGCAATTAATTCTTGATGAAAAATTTAATTGGGATGACGGTGAAATACAAACTAGACAATGGCAAATTACTAAAATAGACGACAACAATTATGAGGGAACTGCTGGAGACGTAGTTGGTAAAGCCAGGGGATATTCATATGGTCCCGCATTTAAATTTGAGTATGTTTTATTAGTTCCAGTAAAAGGTAAAGAAATTAAGATTACTTTCGATGATTGGATTTTCAAACAGGATGATCGAGTAGCAATTAATAGAGCTACAATGACTAAATTTGGAATTAAAGTTGCTGAATTGACTGTAGTATTTGTAAAAGATTAATCTTTCTTTTGATATTTTGTTAATTTTCCAACTAACCCAAAATAAATCTTACTCGGAAGAAAACTTAAGATTTTCAGTACAACAGTTAATGATTTTGGAAAATGAATTTCAAAAGTTTTTTTATTGACCAAGCCATCATATATTTTTTCAGCCGCATATTCAGTAGTTTTTAAAAAAGGCATTTTAAAATCATTTTTATCTGTCATTGGAGTTTTGATAAAACCTGGAGATACTAAGCACACTCTAACATTTGATCGACCAAAGTCAAAATATAGACTTTCTGCTAAATTATTTAGAGCAGATTTTGAAGGTCCATATCCGGTTGAATTGGGTAAACCCCTATAACCAGCAATTGAGGAAACAATAGTAATTGTTCCACTTTTCTTTTTTTTAAAATATTCTTCAACTGATTTAATAGCATTCAATGTCCCAAAAAAATTAATTTTAAAAACTTCCTCAATTTGTTCAACATCAATATCTCTTTCTTTTTTTGGATTCCATGTGCCAGTAGAAAAAAAACAAATATCTATATTTTCAAATTTATTCTTAATTTTTTCAAAAACCTCTTTACATTTTGATTTATCAGTCACATCTAATGGAAATGAACTTATATTTTCATGATTGTCTGCAATCTCATTAAGAAGATTCTCACGTCTGGCTGAAATAGCAACATTCCACCCTTCATTAGCAAATTTTATTGCAAGAGCTTTGCCGATTCCAGTACTCCCACCCGTTATCCAAATTGTTTTTTTATTCATTATCTAAAGATGTATAATACTTTAATGTTAAAAAATAAATTTTTATCATTCATACTTTTTTTTATTATCACATTTTCAGCCTCATTTATTGGAAGTTTAGTCACAATTAATTTTAAAGACCCTTGGTATTCTCAATTAGTCAAATCTGATTTTAACCCACCTGATTGGATATTTGCACCTGTTTGGACAACGCTATATCTAATGATGACAGTCGCTATTTGGTTTTTTTGGCATAGTAAAAGTAGAGACATGAACACGATATATATTTATTTTATTCATATTATATTTAATACAACTTGGAGTATCGTTTTTTTTGGATTACACCAAATTTTTTTAGCTTTAGTTGTTTTGGTAATCTTAATTGGTTTAATAATTACTTTAGTAATTAGATATAAGCGTGTCAATTTTGTGAGTTATTATTTAATGATTCCCTATTTACTTTGGTGTTGCTATGCATTATTTCTGAATATTAACTTACTAATTTTAAATTAATGGATGATGTTGTAATAGTTGGGGGTGGAATAATTGGAGCCGCAACTGCTTATTTTTTATCTAAAGAGGGCAGAAAAGTTAAAGTCATAGAAAAAGACCCAACTTATAAAACTGCTTCTTTTCCTTTGTCATTAGGTGGCTTTAGAAGACAATTTTTCCAAAAAGAAAATATTTTATTAGGAAAATTTGCCAGAGAATTTATTTTTCAAATTCCAGATTTATTAAAAACTGAAAAAAATCCAAAACCCACTGCTAGTATGGTGACTAATGGTTATTTATTAATGTTTGGACCTGAGCATGCAGATGAACAATATAAAGCGCTCGAAAATCATAAAGCTTGTGATGCGGGAACAAAAAATATCAAAGGCTCTGAGTTGAATAATTTTTTTCCATATATCAATAGTGAGGGAATTGAAACAGCGACTTTTACTGACAATCAAAGTGAAGGATGGATTGACCCTTTCATGTTTCATAGTGCTCTAAAAAGTAAAGCGATTGATCTTGGTGCAGAATTTGTTAAGGGTGAAGTTAAATCTCTTTCTGAAATAAATGCTAAGACAATTATATCAGCAGCTGGATGTTGGACTAAAGAACTTCTAGAAGATATTCCTGTTGAACCTCAAAAACACACTGTTTTCAGAGTAAAGTGTCCAAAACATATTCCTGAAATGCCATTAACAGGAGATCTAACAACAGGAGTTTATTGGAGACCTGAAGGTAAAGAGTATTTGGCTGGTTCACCAAAATCAGTGTTTGATGCCAAAGATCTTGAACCTGCATGGGATGATTTTGAAGAATTGGTTTGGCCAGCATTGGCTCACAGAATACCGGCTATGGAAGAATTAAAATTAACCGGTGGATGGGCTGGATACTATGATTGCAATCGACTTGATAACAATGCAGTCGTTGGAAAACATCCAAAATTTGAAAATGTTTACTTAGCAACAGGTTTCACAGGAAGAGGATTAATGCAAGCACCAGGGATTGGTAGAGCATTAACCGAATTGATTACAACTGGCGCTTATCAATCAATTGATATTTCAAACATGGCAGTGGAAAGGGTTTTGGGAAAAGAAGCTAGGCATGAGCCTTACGTTCTATAAGATCTCATAGTATTATGAAATTACATATTGGTGGCGAACAAGTAAAAGAGGGTTGGAAAATATTAAATATTCAAAAAAACGAAGGTGTAGATTATGTAGGGGATATTTCGGATCTTTCACAATTTGAAGACAATTCCATTGAGGAAATATATGCAAGTCATGTGTTTGAACATGTAAAAAAAAGAAAGATTAAAGATACCCTAATAGGGATTCACAGAGTAATCTGTGAAAATGGTAAGTTCTATGTTTCGGTTCCAGATTTAAAGTTATTATGTAAAATATTTATTGATCCAAAAGCTCCACCCAAAGTCAAAATTCATGCTTTATCAATGATGTATGGTGGTCAAGTTGATGATTATGATATTCACTATTTTGGATGGGATTTTGATCTTTTACAGGATTATCTTCTAGCTTCTGGCTTTAAAAAAGTTGAGAGAGTGAAAAGTTTTTCATTATTTGATGACACAAGCGAATTCGCACCTTATGGACCTCCAATAAGTTTAAATGTAATTGCTTATAAGTAATAAGTTTTATGTTCCACAAAAAGTTTGATAATTTTCATTAGGAGCTGATGGCATCTGATATTTAGTATTATTTTTTCTATCGGTAAAAGGATTTTTCAAAATCTTCAAAAAACTATTTATTGGTTCTAGATTTCCCTGATTTACCTCTTTTAAAGTACTCTCAACTATGTGATTTCTTGGAATTAAAAGAGGGTTTACACTTCTCATTAAGTTTTTGTGCTTTTCCTCAGAATTATCGTGACTTAATGATCTTTCCTGCCATCTTTTTTTCCAATTAATAAAATCAGCACCTTCATAAATGTTATCATCTTGGATTTTAAAGTTCATCAAGTGGCAAAATGTATTTGTGTAATCAACTTTATTTTGATGCATCCAAGTGAGTAAGTCTAAAATTAGGTACTTATCTTTTTTATCCGAACCAATTAAGCCTAGCTTAGCTCTCATCATATTTAACCACTTTTCTTCATATGTATTTTCAAAAGTGTCAATTATTTCAGTTGCTAATTTTACAGCTGTGTCTTGGTCTTTATCAATCAAAGGTATCAAGCACTCAGCAAATCTTGAAAGATTCCATTTTGTTATAATCGGCTGATTGCAATAAGCATATCTACCTAATTTATCAATTGAACTAAATACAGTTTTTGGATCATAAATATCCATGAAAGCACATGGTCCGTAGTCAATGGTCTCACCAGCTATACTCATGTTATCTGTATTCATTACACCATGAATAAATCCAACTCTCATCCAATTGACAACTAAATCAATCTGTTTATCTAAAACAACTTTTAAAAGATCTAAGGCTTTATTTTTTGAATTTTCAATTTCTGTGTAATGTCTTTTGACAACATAATCAAATAATGTCTCTAACTCACCTTTTTTATTCCTTGCCGCAATATACTGAAAAGTTCCTACTCTAATATGACTTGATGCTACTCTGGTGAGTATAGCACCTTCTAATGGTGTCTCTCTAATTACATTTTCTCCAGTTTTTGCGACCGCTAGACTCCGCGTCGTTGGTATATTTAAGGCATACATTGCTTCACTTATTAAATATTCTCTAAGCATAGGCCCTAACGCTGCTCTTCCATCTCCATTTCTTGAAAAAGCAGTTTTTCCTGAGCCTTTAAATTGAATATCGTATCTATGATTATTTTTAGATACATGTTCTCCAATTAAAACCGCTCTACCATCACCAAGCATTGTAAAATGACCAAATTGATGACCCGCATAAGCTTGTGCTATTGAATTACTATTTTTTGGCAATTCATTTCCAGTAAATATGGCTGATAATTCAGACTGACTTATTTTAGAAAAATCTAAATTTAGATCCTTGGCCAAAGACTCATTTAACAAAATCAGTTTAGGATTTTTAACTTTTACTGGATTTATTTTTTCTCTAAATGGCTCAGGCAATTTGGAATATGTGTTATCAAAATTCCAATTGATGTTGTTTTTCATAAATTGCTACATTTTCCAAATTCTATTTAAAATCTCTTCTCTTCTACAAGCTTTTTTATATTTTAAATAATTTAAAAAATATACTTGATAATAATCTTGATGACGATCTTCAGCTATATAAAATTTTTCAAATTCTCTTATATAAGTTACAACTTTTTTATTAAATTTTTTTTCTAGTCTTTTAAAATCTTTTTCAATTAAATCTTTTTCCTTTTGATTTGTATAAAAAGCTGCAGATCTGTAGCTATAACCTTTGTCACAAAACTGACCATAAGGATCAAATGGATCTATGTTGAGCCAAAAATTTTTAAGTAATTCTTCGAAAGATATTAAACTTGCATCATAAATTACCTCTACAACTTCGAGGTGACCTGTATTTCCATAAGTAACTTCTTCATAGGTTGGATTTTCAGTTTTTCCTCCAGAGTATCCTGAAATCACTTTCTCAACACCTGTTAATTTTTCAAAAGACTCTTCCATGCACCAGAAACAACCACCAGCAAAATATGCTTTACTTTTTTCAGATGCCAATACTGAATTTGTAATTATTAAGTTTAAAAATATAAATAATAAAAATCTCATGACTAAAAATTTATACAAAAATTGGGAATTGAGTCTAGATTATTAAAGGTAGCTACTTTTAAATAGCATACCTTTAATAATTAAAAGAATGATTTATTTTTTCTTATATTTAGCTGCCTCTTCAGAACCACCTGTGGCAGATCCTTTACTATATGAGTGAGCACCCATTCCAGCCAATTGTCCATCTTTGACGATAAGATATTGATCTCTAATTTCTTTTCCTTCAAAGAAACATTCTAAGATTTCTCTTACACCATCAGCATATCTTGTTTGAGCTGACAAAGATGTTCCAGAAGTATGAGGTGTCATTCCATGGTTAGGCATTGTTCTCCATACATGATCATTTGGAGCTGGTTGTGGAAACCAAACATCTCCAGCGTAACCACTTAGTTGACCACTCTTCAATGCTTTTGCAATAGCATCACGATTACAAATTTTACCTCTTGCAGTGTTTACAATATAAGCACCTTTTTTCATTTTGCTTATCATTGCATCATCAAATAAGTTCTCAGTCTCAGGATGGAGAGGACAATTTATAGTCACGACATCACAAACTTTAACCATAGACTCTACTGACTCATGAAATGTTAAATTTAATTCTTTTTCAACACTATCTGGTAATTTATGCCTATCAAAATAATGTAAGTGTACATCAAATGGTTTCATTTTTCTTAATGCATCTAAACCGATACGGCCAGCAGCAACAGTTCCAATGTGCATACCTTCAACATCATAAGATCTTTGCACAGCATCTGCTATGTTCCATCCACCTTCATTAACAATTCTATGTTGGTTGTGATAGTCTCTCACCATTGATACAATCATCATTACAATGTGTTCAGCAACAGATCTTGAATTACAAAAAGTTACTTCAACTACATCAATTTTGTTATCCATAGCTGCTTGTAAATCTACGTGATCAGAGCCAATTCCAGCTGTAATAGCCATCTTTAAGTTTTTTGCTTTAGCAATTCTTTCTTTAGTTAAGTAGTATGGAAAAAAAGGTTGAGAAATAACTATATCAGCGTCAACGATATGCTTATCAGCCTCACATCCATCTCCGTCTTTACTATTAGTAACTACTAACTCATGTCCATTACTTTCTAAAAATTTCCTTAATCCTAATTCTCCTGAAACACATCCTAACAATTCTCCAGGATTAAAATCTCTTCCTTTTGGTGAAGGTAAGGTCATCCCATCTGGATATTTTTCTAGTTTAGGAAGATCTTTAAGTGGATATGACTTGGGCATTCCTCCTTTTGGATCATCATATAATACACATAATATTTTCATTTATTCTCCTGCGTTACTTTCGATCATTAATTTATTTGAGACATCTAACATTATTTTAATGTCGCTAGCAAACAAATTATTTTGTTTTTGGATAACTCTTTTTAAGTATAAATTTATTAATTATAATAGCAAAAACCAGAATAATTATTGATCCTGAAATTATTGGGCTTAACAAATAGTCTAGTGAGACACTGCCCATAATAACTATGATTGGATTTCCACCTGCAGGTGGATGAGTTACATTTAACAATATCATTAGACCCACTCCAAAACCAACTGCTAATGGTATAATTATAAATAATGGCAAAGGAATTAAATATAAAAAAAACATTCCTACAATTGCAGTTACTAAATGCCCAAAAAAAACATTTTTGGGTTGGGCAAAGGGGCTATCGGGATATCCATACAACAGAACCATTGATGATCCAAAAGATGCAATAAGAAAAATTCCAAATTCAGTTTTATAAGTCAATAAAGTTAAAATACTTATAGTGATAATTGAAAATAATCCTGCAATAAAAGATTGTTTTAAATTACCCATGAAATTATTTTGATACTATTTTTTTTACCGTTTTAAAAGGCAATAAAATACATTCTTTACGAGATAGATTTTTATCATTAAATATTTTATTAAGCGATTTCCATTTTTTTTCAATATTTTCAACGTTTCCCTCAAAATAATGTTTGGCATCGTCGCACAATTCATTAATTTTAGATTTATTTTCATTAATTGAAATTTTTGAAAGTAAGCTTGCTGAAGCCTGACAATAAACACATGATTTACCTTGATAACCAAAATCAACAATTTTATTTTTTTTGATAACCAAATCTATTTGCATCTCATCACCGCACATTGAATTTTTCAATTTTGAGTGGTGTGTATAGTTTTTGATACTTTTGTTATTGTTGGTATCAGAGGCTATTTTAAGAATATCCAAATTCATATTAATTTATTATATTAGTACTAATACTTTGTATAACAATTTAATTTATGTTGTAGTACTAATCAATTGGATCTAAATATTCGATTATGGTTGAACTTAGAAATGAAAAAATAGCTGTACCGGTCGTTTTATTTGCAGGGATACTTTGGTCGTTTGGTCCTTTGGTAGTGAGATATATGAATGATCCTCATATGGTTCCTTGGCAATATATTTTTGGTAGAGGTTTAACTATTTTTATTATTTTAAATTCATATTTATATTTCGAAGAGGGAATAAATTTTTACAAAAATTACAAAAAAGTAGGTAAATCAGGATTGGTTGGTGGCATTGGTCTTGGTATTGCAATGATTTCATTTATTTATTCAATTACAAACACTACTGCAGCAATTACTTTATTATGTTTAGCTGCAATGCCTTTTTTCACTGCATTATTAGCTTTTTTATTTCTAAAGGAAAAAATTTCTCTAAATGTCTGGATATCAATGCTTATTGCAACTGTGGGTATAATAATCATGGCTGTTGGTAATACTGAAAAAAATTCTTTAATAGGTTTTGTTTTTGGACTTACATCATCAATTGGATTTTCAATTTTTTCAGTCACTTTAAGATGGAGAAAAGAAACTCCAAAATTTACAACAGTTGCTGTTGCAGGTTTATTTTGTTTTATAACTGCTACGATTATGATTTTGGTCAATAAACAACCTTTTTTTGCAACTAGTTATAATAGTGCAATGTTTTCTTTACATGGGGTATTAGTGTGTTTAGGTCTTATTTTATATTCGATAGGATCTAAAGCAATCCAAGCAGCAGAGTTGACATTATTGTCTCTCACAGAGGTTATTGGAGGAATTTTTTGGGTATGGTTACCATTGTTCGGGATTAATGAAATTCCATCCACTAACACAATAGTGGGAGGCTTTTTTCTTTTCGTCTCACTTATTTATTATAGCCTTATCATGAGGTGGAATAAGAGATACATCGCACTAAATTAAATTTAATGGATAAAAATAAAGTCATTGTAAATAGTTGGAATGAATGGGATCCATTAAAACATGTAATTGTCGGAAGAGCAGATGGTGTATGTATTCCAGCCCCTGAACCAGCACTTGATGCTAAAGTTCCTGAGGACTCTGATATGAAAGGTAAATTTGGTCCAAGAACAAAAGACACAATAGATAAAGCTAATCAATTGTTAAATGATTTTTCAGAAATGTTATCCAAACGTGGTATAAAAGTAGATAGACCAACACCAATTGATTTTAATCAAAATATTTCAACTCCTGACTGGAAAGTTGAAACTATGTTTGGTTGTATGCCTCCAAGAGATGTTTTACTGACTGTGGGCAATGAAATTTTAGAAGCTACTATGAGTTATAGATGCAGATGGTTTGAATATCTTTGCTATCGACCTCTTTTAAAAGAATATTATAATTCAGACCCGAACATGAGACATGAGTCGGCTCCTAAACCAAGATTGACTGATGCAGATTATAGAGAAGATTATTTGTCTGACAAAATAGGTATTGAAAAAAGATTAAAGTGGACTGAAGATAAATTTTTTGTAACAACTGAGGAAGAACCTTTATTTGATGCAGCAGATATACTACGATTTGGAAAAGACTTAATTGTACAGCATGGTTTCACCACAAATTTAAAAGGTATTGATTGGTTAAAAAGACATTTTAAAGATCATAGAATTCATGCAGTAAACTTTCCAGGTGACCCATATCCAATACATATAGATGCAACCTTTACTCCTATAAAAGAAGGATTGATTATAAACAATCCCCAAAGAAAATTACCTAAAGACCAAAGAAAGTTATTTGAAAATAACGGATGGGAAATAATTGATGCTGCTCAACCAGCTCATAATGAGCCACCACCACTTTGTTATTCATCTGTTTGGCTTTCAATGAATGTTTTAGTGTTAGATCCTAAAACAGTTTGTGTTGAAAAAAGTGAAAAATATCAGGCAGAACAATTAGACAAGTTAGGTATGGAGGTAATTCCAGTAGATTTAAGAGATGCTTATGCTTTTGGAGGTGGACTTCATTGTTGTACCGCCGACGTTTATAGAGAAGGGGAAATCAAAGATTATTTTCCAAAACAATAAAAAAAGATTAATTTTCTTTAGATTTATCTATATTAAAATTCTCTAATCCACTTGATGAACTTTTAAGATTTTTGTCAATTTCATCAAATCTTGCTCTTTTTTCTATTTCTTTTTGAATAAGTCTTTGTTCACGTCTAATTTCTTCTTGTTCTTTTTGCTTTTGTTCTCTATCAAATTTTTCTTCCCACTCTCTTATTTTGATAAACTCAGCTTCTTTTTGTCTATCTTCCTCTTCTTTCAATATTTTTAACTCTCTATTTTTACGTCTTTGCTCTTTTAATTCTTTATTTTTTTGCTCATCTTCTCTTACTTTTAAATCAATATCTTTTCTATTTTGCTCTTCTTCCCTAGTTTTTAATTGTTTTTCTTTTTCTCTTAATTCTTTTGCAACGAGTATTAACTCCTCATCTTTTTTTGTAAGTCTTTCACTTTCAATTTTTTGTTGATCTTCTTTAGACCTAATTTCTTTTTCCCTTATCCTTAGCTCATCTTCATTTGAGCGGATTTTACTACTTTCTTTATTGAGCCTATCCTCCCAAAGTTTCAATTCTTTCTTTTCCTTTTGATAAGAATTTCTTTCCTCAAGTTTTTGTAATTTAATAGCTTTGATTTTTTCTTGTTCTTTTTTTTTCTTATAATTAGATAATGCATTACTTAAAGAACTTGTTGTTAACGTTGCTATTTTAGCAAGTCCGTTAGTTTTTTTTTTTATTTTTGTTTTCTTTTTTTTTAATGGCATTTTTTAATTTTTATTTATTTCACTAGATAAATGAAAATTATTCAATAAGATTCTTAAAAAAATCTATGTAGTCCGACTAAAATGAGTTACAACCTGAAAGGGATATATTTAGTATGTCACTTCCTTTTTTTGATCTTCGTTCTCGTCTTTTTTATATTTTACACCTTTCCTTTCTAAAATTTCTTTAACTTTTTCTGAATATGGTTCTTCTATGTGTTCAGTAGTAGGATTGAGTTCAATACCTGCAGGAGTAATGGTCTGTGGCATGGCAACGAACTGAGAGTCTGGATTTTCAACAGTTTTTCTTACTTTCATTCTATATATTCCAAAAAATCCTATGAAAGAGTGAAAAATAAAGAGAAATACAAAAAAACCATTTGGTCCAACCAAATCCATAAATATTGAACAAAGAAATGGCCCGCTCATTGCACCTAATCCAAAGGCAAATTGCAACCCTGCTCCAGCTGCAACAAATTTTTCTTTTGAGATATAATCATTTGTGTGTGCCAGGATCAAAGAAAACATTGGTAAACTACAAAATGAAAAAAGAATAAAGAAAAAATAAAACCATGTTTTACTAGTTGCAAGACCACCTGGCAGATACATTTGTCTTGAAACAAATATTGCAATTATTGCGAATATTGCTGCTCCAAATGTTGAAAACACAATTACTCTTCTTCTATCGTAAATATCTGAAATTTTACCAACTGGAAATTGGGCTACTGCACCTGAAATTGCTAGCAAGAAAGTTACAATTGATATTTCTAAAATAGTGAAGTTCATGGAGGTAGCATAAACTGCTAGCAATGTGAATAAAGCAGATTGTATTGTTCCATAAAAAAGAGAGCTCACCATACCAAAAGGTGAAGCTTCATATAATTCTCTCATATTCATGGCTTGTATTTTTTTAAAATTTGGTGGTTTTTTTTTAGTTAGTAAAATAGGTATTAAAGCAGCAGAAGTAATTACTGAAACTAATATAAATGGTTGAAAGTTTTTAGGACTACTAAAGTTAAGTAAAAACATACCAATACCCATGGTTCCATAAAGTATGACCATATAAATAGAAAGCACGCTGCCTCTATTTTTATTACTTGATCTGTCATTTAACCAACTTTCTGCAACTGTATAAATGCAGACCATGCTTACACCTGTAAGTATTCTTAATAAAAACCATATGAATGGATGAATTATAACTGAGTGAATTAAAACAACTAATGAAGCTAAAGATGCAAAAGCTGCAAAAACTCTTATGTGACCAACTCTCGAAATTATATTTGGAATAGTTGCGGCACCAATAAAGTAACCTACAAAATAACCAGACATCATAAATCCAGTTGAAGTAAGGCTAAATTCTTCTTGGACCGCTCTTACTCCAAGTAGAGAGCCTTGGAATCCATAAGCCATCATGATGAAGCCCATTCCCAAAAATAATGCCCAGGAGTTTTTTAAAACTTTATTCATAAAAATTGAGGTAATTATTCGCGATGTATTATTAAATCAAGTCTTAATTGTGACGAGCTTAAGAATTTTTGAGTTTTAAGTACGAGTGAATTGCGATGGTGGTAATTATAATCAGACCACCCTGAAGTGTTTCTAAACTAGGCTGTTCTTTTATGACTAACCAAACCCAAATTGGACCAATTATAGTCTCCAGCAGAAAAAAAAGATTAACTTCTGCAGCAGGTATAAACCTTGGAGCAATGGTAACTAAAACAAAAGGTATTGCTACACATAAAATACACATCAACGGAACAATCAAAAGATCTTTACCAACTAATGCAAAACTTTCGATAAAAAGTAATGCAAAAGTTGCTACAAATAATTTGCCAACTACCGCAGCAGGAACTAAATTTTTATTTTTAGCAGATCTGATAATAACTGCTCCAACCGCTAAACCAATTGCGGTGACAAATCCCAAAACATCCCCATAAAAATTACCTAACTTCAAAGAGTCGTAGAAGATATATATTATTGCTAAAAAAGTAATTATTATAGAGGTCCAAGTTTTTTTATCAGGTGGTTCTTTTAAAAATATAGCTCCAAGAATAGCTGATAACATTGGAGCAGTTGCAATCATAACTAAGGTATTGGCAACGTTTGTATTTTGAATAGAGACAACAAAAGTTATATTGGTTACACTGAATGTAATTACATAAAATATTCCATGATAACCACTAGTGAAAAGAATTTTAAAGAAATTTAACTTATAAATGATTAACATACCTATCAAAACTGTCATAAAAGGAATAATTCCCCTATAAAAAACTAAACCCCAAGTATCTACATTTGAAAGCCTTATGAATAGTGAGTCTGGTGTAATAAACATTACAGCAACAAAAGCCAGTAAGGATCCCTTTTGTTGGTCTGTAAGATTTTTCACGCTTTTAATTCTTTCCAGAAAGTTGAGGCTAAATTTATTTTTGAAAGATCGTAGAAAGTTTTTAATCCGGTAGGTGATGTAACATTTATGTCACCATTGAGTTGCTCATCTATAAAGTCAATCCCAGCAAAGAAAATTTTATCTTTTTTTAAATCTTTACTAATCAATTTTGATATTTTCATTTCTTTATTAGTTAATTTTACATTTATTGGTTTTGCACCTTTGCTTAAATTACTTAAAAATGAGCCTTTTTTTGGAATTCTTGATATTGCGCCACAAACTTTACCATTTATCAAAAAAACTCTCTTATCTCCTTCTTTGATCTTAGGTAAATATTTTTGACACATAATATGATTGTGTTTTTTAATAAATTTTTGAAAAAATTTTAGATTAAACTTGATCAATAAATATATATTGTTTCCACTATAGCTATTGATGGGTTTTACTATCACCTTTTTATGTTTTTTAAAAAACTTTCTAATTTCATCAATATTTTGTGAAAAAATAGTATCAGGCATAAATTTTTGATATTTTGTGGAAAAAAGTTTTTCAGATACATTTCTTATTGATGTTGGATCATTAATAACTTTAACCCTTTTTTTTATTTTATCTAAAATAAGAGTTGAACAAATATATTCTAAATTGAATGGTGGATCTTGGCGAATAAGTAAATATTTACACTTAACTAGCTCTAGTTTTTGTTTTTTTAAGATTTCAAAAAACTTTTTTTTTCTATAATCAAATTTGACGAAGAATCCTTTAGCAATTACTTTAAAATTAATGATAGATAAATCTTTTGGATCATAATAGAAAATTTTGTAATTTTTCTTTTGTATTTCATGAGCTAAAAAAATACTGGTATCGGTTAAAGGGTTAAGTTTAGAAGGATGATTTCCCTGGATAGCGATAATTTTATTTGTCATATAATTCAGTTAAATCTTCATCTTTAGAAAATTTAATAATCATATGATGTGCATTTGTAGTTTTATTATCAATCACTTTTTGTAAATGATTTAAAAATATGGTCTCATTTTTTCCACTTTTATTGACTATATCTCTCTTTTCTAATCCCTTTTTAGATAAATCTAATAATTCTGAAGACCAATAAAGCAGGTCTTTACCCATAAGCTGGGTATTAAAACCTTTTTGTGGCGCTTCTAAATATGCATTTATAATTTTATCTTTATCCCAACTAGAAATTAATTCATAAACTTCATCTAAATTTCCATATAACATTCCAACGTTAAATGCTGGACCTGCACATAGACAATCCCAACCACAAGTATCCATCGATCTTAACTCAATATATTTTTTAAGTCTATTCTCCGTAAAAATTGTGCTTAAATGAATTGATAAATCATTCTCATCTGGCAGGCGATTATTTATTTCTTTAATATTTCCTGACATGAAATCACTAAAATTGTATTTTATACCTGAAAAATAATTTTCTTTTTGTTGTATAAATAGAACTGGAAAATTAATCACAAAATCTGCATATTTTTCAAAATCAAAGTTTTCTAGGAACAATTTAGGCAAACCACCTCGAGAAGTATTTTGCCATACTTTTGATCTGTACGATAAATAATTACTTTTTTTCTTCTCAACTATTGATGAATTAGCAAATAAAGCAATTGAAATAGGTACCAGAGAATTAACTATCTTAAATTTTTTTTTAAAATCTTCTTCTGAGCAGTAATCTAAGTTTAACTGTGTTCCACAGGTTCGATACATCATATCAAGACTTAATTCTCCCCCTAAAGGCATATCATTTGTCATTAGTTTGTATCTTTTTTTAGGGTTATTGGGGATCTCATCTAATTTTGATATTGGATCGAAACCTGCACTTACAATTTTAATATTGAGTTTTTTTGTGACCTGTTTTAATTCAAACAAGTAATCATAAGACTCTGCACATGCTTCATGAATATTAGAAAGTTTATCACCAGATAATTCAATTTGATTACCTGGCTCAAGAGTAATATTTTTACCACCCTTATTTAAAGCAATAATATTGTCGTTTTCTAATACAGGATTCCATCCAAATTCAACTAGAGCTGAGAACATCTCCTTTATTTTTTGATAATCAATTCTCTTATTATTTTGGCTATTAAATAGAAATTTCTCATGTTCGATACCAATTTTAAATTCTTTTTTGTTTTTAATTCCAGACTTGAAATATTCAATTACTTGCTCTTTTTTTGTAATCATAGATATAAATTTTATTTTTAAATATTCTTTAGAGAAGAGTATGGTTTTCTAGAAAAAATTTTTTTTACAATTGGTTTGAAAAACTCTAAAGGTAAAGACTCATATTTAGGATCGAAAGAATTTTGATCATATTTTTCACAAAAATCTACTGTATTTTGAAAATATTTATGATTTTTATATTTGTCCCTTCTGTTCTTATCACCACCTAAATGATGCGCATAATAATACATTTGAAATTCTCCATGCTTTTCAATTATCCAATGAGTTTTTTCTGATACATAGGGCTTTAAAATTGAAGCAGCGTACTCAGAATGATTCATGGGTGCCAATTCATCCCCGATGTCGTGCAACAGACAAGCTACAACCATCTCCTCACTTTCACCATTTCTATGAGCTCTCGTGGCGCTTTGAAGTGAATGTTCCAGTCTTGATACTTGATACCCTTCTAAAGTTTCTGTTAGTCCAGACAAAAATTTTAATACTCTATCAGCAGTTTTACTAGCAAAATCTTTCTCATGTTTATCTAAAAAAAGATAATCTTCTTTAGTACCATTTTTCATTTCAGTAAAACTTACTTTTTTCATTTAATTATTTGATGCAGTATTTAACAATGATAATTGTGTGATTTTACTATCACCAAGTTCATCGATTGGTTTAACAGGATATTCCCCGGTAAAATAATGATCAGTCAATTGAGGATAACTCTCATTTCTTCCATTAAAACCAATTGCGCGATACATTCCATTCACTGACAAAAATTTTAATGATTTTGCACCTATATACTCACAGATTTCTGAGTTACTTTTGTTTGCCGCAAGCAATTCTTTTTTAGTTGGAGTGTCAACTCCGTAAAAATCAGGAAATTTTATTTCCGGACAAGCAATTCTAACATGAACTTCTTTTGCGCCAGCGTCATAAAGCATTTTAACTATTTTATGAGAAGTTGTACCTCTTACTAGTGAGTCGTCTACTAAAATTATCTTTTTGTCTTGAATAGTTGATTGATTAGCATTTAATTTTAATTTAACGCCTAAACTTCTAATTTTTTGACTTGGTTCAATGAAAGTTCTTCCAACATAATGATTTCTGACTAAACCAAGCTCAAATTTTACATTTAATGATTGTGCAAAACCTAAAGCTGCTGCATTTCCAGAATCTGGCACTGGCACAACAATATCAGCATCTATATCATTTTCTTTTGCAAGTTCTGAACCAAGGTTTTTTCTATGTTCATATGCAGTTTTTCCGTCAAGCATACTATCTGGTCTTGCAAAATAAATATATTCAAAAACACAAGGCCTAACTTTTCTTGGTGGAAATGGTTTAATACTTTTTAATTCGTTATTTTCGATTAAAACAATCTCACCATTTTCAACTTCTCGTATGAATTTTGCACCAATTATATCTAAAGCACACGTTTCAGATGCTAGAACATAGCTATTTTTTAATTTTCCAATTACCAAAGGCCTAATACCGAACGGATCCCTTACTCCCACTAATGAAGTTTGGGTTAACATTACTAAAGCGTATCCCCCTTGTATTTGAAAAATTGCATCAACAATTTTATCTATAGTTTTAGTTCGTTTTGACTTTGCAATTAGTTGAACTATTGTTTCTGTGTCAGATGTTGTGTAGAAAATTGCACCTTCATCAACCAATTTTTTTCTTAAAGAAATAGAATTGGTTAAATTTCCATTATGAGCTAAGCCGATTCCTCCAGCATTAGTATCAGCAAAGAAAGGCTGAATATTTCTAAGAGTATTCTCTCCTGTTGTGCTATATCTATTATGTCCAATAGCATAATCTCCTTGAAGTTTTTTTAATATTTTTTCTTTATTAAAATTATCACCTACTAAACCAAATCTTTTTTCAGAAAAATACTGTTTACCATCAAAGGTAACAATACCACATCCCTCCTGACCTCTATGTTGAAGTGCATGAAGTCCTAAGGCGGTTAGTGCAGAGGCATCCTTGGTATTACTTATTCCGAATATACCACACTCTTCCTTGAGTTTAGGGTCAAATATTTTCAATTTTCTCTTTAGATTTTTGATATGTTTTTTCATCAGGAAATTTTTCTAATAAATAATTACTACCTTTTTCTAAATATGGAAAGATTAATGATTTACTTAAATTTACTGGCCATTTATCGTGATTATATACAATGTGTACACCTGAAAAGATACATACAGAGATAATATAAGCTTTGATAAATCCAAAAAAGAATCCAAACATTGTATCTATACTTCCAAGGCCAGTGAATCGGACAGCTTTTCGTATACCTCTGTTAATCATTAAAATTAAAAATATAACAATTACAAATATCGTAACTCCTAAAATTACATCTAGAACATACTCGTTATCAATTATGCCCTTCAAATAAGGTTTTGCTCTAGGGAATATTATCAATGTAATTATGTAGGCTAGAAACCATTTAGCCATTGACAGAATACTTAAAACAAAACCTTTTTTATAACATCCAATTAATGTAAAAATTGTAATAATTAAATATATAATATCTAAAAAATTTGTTGTTTTATAAAAATCTACAACAAAATCTTGCATCTAGTTATTTATTGAACGGTTTAATCAATAGTATTAAAGAGGGAAGCAATGTTAAAACCGAGACCATTGCCAACAACATCGCTAGTCCAGTAAAAATACCAAAATAGATTGTGGGTATAAATTTTGACAAAACTAATATTGAGAATCCAAAAACTATTGTTATAGAGGTATTTAAAATTGCTTTGCCAACTGTTGAGTGGCACAAAATTAGAGTTTTATTATAATCTTTTGAGATAATAAATTCTTCCTTAAATCTGTAAATATAATGAATACTATTATCAACAGCTATTCCAATTGTAATTGCGGCTATTGTGATAGTCATCATATCCAATGGAATACCAAGTAATCCTATAATTCCTAATATAAAAAAAGCTGCTATAAAGTTTGGTACTACACCAATTAGAGAAAGCTTAATATTTTTGAATAAGATTATAAACATTCCAAATATTCCTATCATTACTAAACCTAAAGTTAGTATTTGAGATTTAAAAAGACTTTGGAGCAAGTTATTAAATAAAATTAAAACACCACCAAGTCTGAACTCACTTTCTTTAAAACCCAATTCATTTTTTAAGTCATAATTAATTTTTTTTATGAGATCGTTTCTTCTTAAATTTTCTTGGGAGTCAATAATTCTTAGATTAATTCTTGCCTCATTATCTTTTATAGAGATATATGGATCAATTATTTCAGTCTTAATACTTTCAGGTATTTTTGAATAAAGGACACCCATTTCTAATGTTCCCAAAGGTTTATTATTATTTAGCATTGTTGCTACATCAATGATTGATGAAAACGATAAAACTTTTCCAACTTGAGGTAAATTATCTAGATAGTTATGAACTGATGAAATTTTATCTATTTTATCTTTGGTAAACCAATATTTATCATCATTTTCATTTTCTTCATTTCCCCAATCTTCAAAATCGTCCTCTTCATCAGTTTTTTTAATTTCTTTCTCTGGAAACTTTAAAATTACTTCAAGTGGAGTTGTTCCACCTAATTTTTCGTCTATAAGTTTCATGCCTTTATAGATTTCAGTTTTTTTACTGAAATAATTTATGAAACTATTTTCAACTTCTAGTTTGCTTATGCCAATTAAACTAAGAATGATTATTAAAATAGTTAAATTAAAAATTACCTTTTGATTATTAAGAGAAATTTGTGCAAAGAAAGAGGTAATTTTAGACTCCTCTTGTTTTTTTAAGAATATCTTCTCTTCTGGCATAAAATTTATTAAAGATGGAAGCAAAGTAAACGTAATAATAAATGATGTAATTAATCCCAAGGTCATCATCCAACCAAAATCAATAATTGGTTTAATTTCACTGAAGATCAAAGACAAAAAAGCGATAATAGTTGTTAAAGCAGTGTATAAAATTGGCCAAAACATTTTACTAGTTGTTAAAGTAATCAGCTCAATGATTTTTTTGTTAGGATGAATTTCTTTAATTTGCAAAAATCTTGTGCTCATATGAATATTCATTGCCATTGTTAAAATTAACATTAATGCAATGAAGTTTGAGGAAATAACTGTAACTTTCCAACCCAATAACCCGAGCAGGCCTGTCATGATTATTACTGAAAAGAAACAACTACTTATTGGTACTATAATCCAAATTAGTTTTCTAAATACAAACCATAGTGTTGCGATAATGAATAACAAAACACCTAATCCAAAAACCACTATGTCACTTTTAATAAAAGTCATCATATCGTCAGCAATCATAGGAATCCCACCTAAATTTATTTTTCCTATATTATTGTAACTTTTAATGACATCCCTGATTTCAAGAATATTTTGATGATTTTGTTTTTTTATTAAGTCTTTATGAGCTTCAATCTCTTCTTTTGTTTTAATAGAAATATTTTCTATGGGTTTTTTATTTTTAATATTAACTATGATTCCAGAAGTTTTCCCATCCTCGCTAATAACAAAATTTCTAAATACGGGACTACTTAAAATTTCGTTAAATCCTCTTTCTTTATCTATATCCTCATCTTTTAAAGTCTTAAAATTTTCTAATCTCTCTTGCAAAGGTGCATCCGAATTATTTAATAAAGGAATATCTAAAAGGGTAATGACACTATGGACCCAGTTTAAACTTTGGATTTTGTATTTTAAACTGAGAAGGTTGTTTATAGAAACATCAGAGATCATTTCTTCGTTAGGTGTATAAGTTAGTATTAAAAATTCTTTTGAACCATACCTATTTGTAATTTCTTTTAGATATTCAAGGTCTGGATCTCCTTCAATAAGTAATGTCTCTGATGAGGCGTCTAATTTAAAATCTTTGGAATAATAACCAAAAGTAAATAGAGCTATAATTAAAAATATCAATATCGACTTTGGATTTTTAAGAATTGTATTTTGATAAAATTGGGCAATCATTTTACCCTTTTATATTGGAATTTAGTTAATTTGAGTATCTTTAAATTTAGTAAACATTGCCTCAAACTCTAAAAATACATTTCCAGTTGGACCATGCCTTTGTTTACCAATAATTAATTCTGCTAGATTAGAAACCTCATTCATCTTTGCTTGCCATTCAGCATGCTCTACAGTTGCTGGTTTTGGTTCTTTATTTTCTAAATAATAAGACTCTCTATAAACAAACATTACCACATCAGCGTCTTGCTCTATTGAACCAGATTCTCTCAAATCAGATAATTGAGGTTTTTTATTATCTCTCTGTTCTACTTGTCTTGATAATTGTGAAAGAGCAACTACAGGTATCGATAGTTCTTTTGCAATCGCTTTTAAACCTTGAGTAATTTCTGATACTTCTTGAACTCGTCCATCTTTATAATTTAAGGTTCCTCTCATTAACTGAATGTAATCAACAACAATCATATCAAGACCATGAGTCCTTTTAATTCTTCGTGCTCTATTACTCATTGCTGCAATTGTTATTGCTGGTGTTTCGTCAATATAAAGTGGAAGTTCAGATATATTTTTTGAAGTCTCTATAAATTTGTCAAATTGTTCATCAGAAATTTTACCTCTTCTTATATCATTTGATTTAATTCTAGATTGTTCTGCTAAAATTCTAGTAGATAATTGCTCAGATGACATTTCTAATGAAAAAAAAGCAATCGAGGATTTCTTTCCACTTTCTTGTAATTTTTGAGCTGCATTAAAAGCGATGTTAGTTGCCAGTGCTGTTTTCCCCATGCCAGGTCTTCCTGCAATAATAATCAAATCAGATTTGTGCAATCCTCCTAATCTGTCGTCTAAGTCTCTTAGTCCAGTAGGAACTCCAACTATACCCTCATCATTTTTATAAGCAGCTGAGGCCATATCAATAGTATCTTTTAATGCCTTATCAAATTTTATAAATGAAGAACTAAAAGATCCTTTTTCAGCTAATTTAAATAATTCTTTTTCTGAATTTTCAATTATTTGTTGTCCGCTTGTATCAAGATCACCTAATTTTGCATCGTCAATGGTTTGTTCAGAAATCTTTATAAGTTCTCTTCGTACAAACATATCATAGATTATTTTTGAATACTCGATTGCTTGTCTTACAGAAGTTGAAAATTTTGTAATTTTAACTAAATATTCTGGAACATTTAACTCATCTTTTTCATCTTCAAAATAATTTTTTAAAGTTATAGGATTAGCTAGCAATCCCTTGTAGATTAAGCTTTCTATTGCTCCAAAAATTTTTTGATGCATTGGATCATAAAAGTTATTATTTGTTATAATAATATTTATTTCATCAAAAATTTCATTTGAAACAAGTATAGATCCAATTACCGCTTGTTCAGCCTCAATATTATTTGGTAATTCCTTAAATTTATCTTTAACAATTGTAAGATTATTTTCCACACTTCATCTTATGCTTAATATTATTAAATATAAATTTTAAATATCAATTGGGGAAAAGATTGTATAATTATTGAATAGTCTCAGCTGACACAACTAAAATATGTATTTCTGCATCAATCTCAGAATGTAAAGATACCTTTACTTTAAATTTCCCAAGAGATTTGATTTCTTTAATTGGTTGTATCATTGATGGTGTTATGTCTAATTTTTCTTTTTCTTTAATAATTTTCGAAATTTCTGTGGGTTTTACTGAACCATATAACTCTTTATTTTCAGTCGAAAGTTTTTTAACAATAAATTCTTTTTTATTAATTTTTTCTGCTATTTTTTTTGCTTCTTGTTTTTTTTCATTATCTTTCTTGGATAACTGAGACTTTATTTTTTCAACTTGATTTATGTTTTCTTTTGAAGCATATAACGCTTTTTTATTTGCGATTAAAAAATTTCTAGCAAAACCTCTCTTCACGTCTATAATTTCTCCAATAGACCCAATTCTTTTAATGTTTTCTAGTAATATTACTTTCATTTACAACAAAGCCAAGTTTCTTGCCCTTTTTATTGATAAAGATAACTCTCTCTGTTTCTTTTGACTTACATTAGTTATTCTTGAGGGAAGAATTTTTCCATTTTCTGATACATATCTTTTTAATAACTTAATGTTTTTATAATCAATTTTTGGAGCACCTTTAATTGACAATGGGCAATTTTTCTTAAATTTATATTTATTTGGTTGGAAAATACTTAACTTTGCAAAATTGCTTTGTTTGTTTTTTTTATTTCCACTTTGTCTTTTAGGCATAACTAATTATTAGGTTTCTCTTTTTTATCCAATTCATCTTTTTTGGAAAAAAAATCTGTTTCTAAATCAAATTTTTTTACTTTCACAGTTAAATATCTTAACAATTTTTTATCAATTGCCTCATTTTTTTCAAGTTCACTAATTACATTTCCTTTGCCTTTAAATTTAAAGTGAATGTAGCTTCCTTTTTTATTTTTTTTTATTAAATATGATAAATTTAATAAACCCCAATTTTCAGTTTTTACTATCTCACCATCATTTTTTTCAATAATGCTTGAATATTTTTCAGTCAATTGTTTTATTTCACTTGGAGAAGTGTCTTGTCTTGCAATTATAGTATGCTCGTATAAATTCATTTAGTTTTTTAATAAAAAATGAGGATATACTATTATAAATCTTTAATTACAATAGCAAAAACAATAAAAAAAATAGGTTTTTTTAGATGTTTTCACTAGTATTCCCAGGACAAGGTTCCCAAACAATTGGAATGGGAAAAGATTTTTTTGAAAACTATGATTTAGTAAAAGATCTTTTTAAGGAGGCTGACGAGTCATTGGGTATCAGTCTATCAAAAATAATTTTAGAGGGACCGAAAGACGAATTAGATCTTACTGTAAATACTCAGCCAGCAATATTTCTCATAAGCTACTCAATTTTTCAGGTAATGAAAAAAGAATTCAATGTGAATCTTGATAATGCAAAATATTTTGCTGGCCATTCACTAGGAGAATATTCAGCTTTATGTGCTGCCAATTATCTGAGTTTTTCAGATACTATTAAACTTTTAAAAATTAGGGGTGATGCAATGCAAAATGCTGTCCCAAAAGGAGAGGGCGGTATGTTGGCTGTTTTAGGTTCAAAAGTTGAAATAATAGAAGATCTTTTAAGTGAAAATAAGAATTATTTTATAGCACAAATTGCAAATGATAATTCTGAGGGTCAGATTGTTTTAAGTGGAAGAAATAGTGACATAGAAAAATTAATCCAAGTTTTAAAATCCAAAAATGTTAAAAATGTGAAATTACCAGTTAGCGCTCCTTTTCATTGTAAGCTAATGAGTAATGCCACTGCAATTATGAGAAATGAAATTCAAAGAATGAGTTTTCAAGAATCAAAAAATAAGTTGATATCAAATGTGACAGCAAAAGAAATTTCAAATAAGGAAGAGCTTAAAACGCTATTAATTGAACAAATAGAGAATAGAGTTAGATGGAGAGAAAGTGTAAATCATATGATTAATAATGGAGTAAATCATTTCATTGAGATTGGACCTGGAAAAGTATTAACAGGTTTAATAAAAAGGATAGATAAGAACGTAAAAATTAATACAATTAATTCCGAGAGTGATATAAAAGATTTAAAGTTATGATTGATTTAAGAAATAAGAATATCATTGTAACCGGTGCATCAGGTGGAATAGGTAACGCAATAGTAAAAAAATTATGTGAGTTTGAAGCAAATGTGTTAGCTACAGGAACAAAAACTGAAAAATTAGAGGAATTAAAGTCAAACATTAAAAATGTAAAAATTTTAACTTTTGACATTTCCAAAAGTGAAAAAATTGAGGAATTTATTGAAAATGCCACAACACAACTTGATGGCAAACTAGATTGTATTGTAAATAACGCAGGATTGACCCAAGATAATTTGGCTATTCGTATGAGCTTAGATGAGTGGAAAAAAGTAATTGATATAAATTTAACATCTACTTTTCTCTTGAGTAAATTTGCCATTAAAAAAATGCTTAAAAATAAATCAGGAAAAATTGTAAATATCACATCTGTTGTTGGACATACTGGAAATTTAGGCCAAGCAAACTATACAGCATCAAAAGCGGGTATAGTTGCTATGTCAAAAAGTTTAGCTATTGAGTATGCCAAAAAGAATATTAATGTTAATTGTATTTCGCCAGGTTTCATTAAAACAGCTATGACAGATAAGCTGGATCAAAAATTTAAAGAATTAATCATATCTAAAATACCATCTGCAAGATTAGGAGAGCCCACAGATATCGCAAATGCAGTTCTTTTTTTAGCCTCTGATCAATCAAATTACATTAATGGTGAAACAATTCATATTAATGGAGGCATGTATATGGCTTGACAAACCAGGTTTTTAAACTATTAACAATTTAAACAATAAAGGATCAATATGTCAGAAGATGTTTCAAGTAAGGTTAAAAAAATTGTTGCCGATCACCTAGGTATTGATGAGGCTAAGGTAACAGAGGAGTCGAGCTTTATAGACGACTTAGGAGCAGATAGTTTAGATACAGTTGAGTTAGTTATGGCTTTTGAAGAAGAGTTTGGCTCAGAGATTTCTGATAGCGAAGCTGAAAAAATTTTAACAGTTGGTGATGCTGTAAAATTTATTGAAGGAAAAGCAAATTAGATTTTAAATGCCCATAGATAATGATGGGGTAATGATAATCTTATCTTCTCCGTCTGGAGCAGGAAAAACCACATTAGTAAATTTACTATCAAAACTAGATAATTTCGAAATTTCTATTTCACATACAACAAGAAAGCCAAGACCTAATGAAATCCCTAATAAGGATTATTTTTTTGTTAGTGAAGATGAGTTTAAAAGACTTATTAAAAATCAAGAATTTTTAGAATACGCAAAAGTCTTTAATAATTTTTATGGCTCAACCAGGACACCAGTCATAAATAATTTAGATAACGGAAAAAATGTACTTTTTGATATTGATTGGCAGGGAGCTGATCAAATCAAGAATAAAAAATTAGATTATAAGTTAATAACTTTTTTTATCTTACCTCCAAGCAAAAAAGAATTGTTTGAGAGGCTATCTAATAGAGACATGAAAGATAAATTAATAGCTGATGAGAGAATGAAACAATTTGAACATGATGTATTGCATTGGATAAATTATGATTATGTTGTCATCAATAATAATTTAGAGGATTGTTATGAAAAGATCTATAACTTAATACAGGCTGAAATAAAAGATGGTTCAAAAGATTATGATAAAGATTTTATCAGAAATCATATAGAAAAACTGACTTCATAGTTTTTCGTACTCTTCAGTTAATTTATAATAAATATCTTGGCTCAAATTATGAGGTCTTAAATTTAGATCTATATTTAGTTTATTTAGGACGTTAACATTACCTTTAAACAATATATTAAAAGGTGTCTTTATTTTTTTTCTTCTTTGATTAAAAAAAATTCTTGTTATTTTTTCTAAGTTTTTAGAGTTTTTAAACTGATAGAAAATTTTTTTAGGTTTAAAAAATAATAATGAACTTTCAACTCTGGGTTTTGGAGAAAAACTACCAGGTTTAATATCACAGATTTTATCAATTTCTAATTTCCAATTAGCTAATATTGTCAACCTTCCGTATTTCGATGAATTAAATTTGGATATAATTCTATTTGCTACTTCTTTCTGAAACATCAGTATTAAAGAATCAAACCAAAAACTTTTATTATCAAGATTATTAATCCATTTTGCTAATATTTCAGTTGAGATATTGTATGGTAAATTTCCAAAAACAATTAACTTATCTTTATCTAACTTATTTTCGTCAATTTTAAGAATATCATCATTTATTATTACTATCTTAGTTTCAAATTTTTTTTTCAATAAACTCACTAAGTATTTATCTTTTTCAACCACTAAAAGTTTTTTAGGATTATTTTTTAAAATATAAGAAGTTAGATTTCCAGTTCCTGGGCCAACTTCAAGTATTGATTTATTTTCAATTTTTATTAAGGAAACAATTTTTTCCAAAACATTTTTGTCAATTAAAAAATTTTGACCCAAACTTTTTTTTGCTTTAATCACTAACTGAGGTCTAAAAAATTTAACGCATTTATTAAACTTTTAGGATTTGACTTATTTTTTCCCAACATCCTCTCATTTGGGCCATGGTCGGGTGAAATTCTTATAAATGGAAGTCCTAGGGTAATATTAATAGCATCATACTCAAATAAAGTCTTTATAGGAGATAATACTTGGTCATGATACATACCGATAATTACATTAAATTTTTTTCTGTTCTCTTTTAAAAAAATTGTATCAGCTGCAAACGGTCCAAATAATCTATAATTTGATTTTATTAAAGATTTTGTTGCAGGCTTAATGATCTCATCATCTTCGTTAAAAACATCATTGCTCTCACAATGTGGATTTAATCCTGTAATTGCTATCTTCGGCCTTTGTTTAAAGTATTTTTTATAAAAATTATCTATAAGTTTTACCTTATTTCTTATTAAATCATCATTAATTTTTTTTGAAACTTTTTTTAGAGGCAGATGTGTTGTTAAAGGGCAGACAGATAACTCTTTGTTATAAATAAGCATAGCAAAATTTTTAGTTTTTGTTTTATAAGCTAAATATTCGGTTATGCCTAAAAATTTTTTTTTTAAGAAAAATTTTTTTGATATAGGACCATTTATAAATTTATTAGTTATTTTTTTATTTAAAATTTGAATAGCGATTTCAAATGATTTTTCAATATAGATATTGGATTTATCAGAGATTCTTTCAAAAGGTTTTCTCTGATTAAAATTAACATTAATCAAATTAATTTTTTTATTATCAAAGTTATATTTTTTTAAGTTTGAGAAATCAATTAATCTTATTTTTTTATTCACATTAAGTTTTCTCATTTGTAGTTCAATTAATTTTTTGGAAGCAATTATAATGATTGGACTTTGATATTTCTTATATTTAAGTGCTTTAAAAAAAATTTCAGAGAAAATACTATTTGGTTCTCCAGCAACTATAATTATAGGTTTATAAACCATATATTACGAAGTCTTTTTTAAGTTTATTAAAATACATACTTGAAAATTGATCTAGTTGATTATTCACTTTAAATTTTACAACCTCTTTTACTTTTTCATCTAAATTTAACTCGGATACATACTCCTTTTCATTTTCAATCTTAATTATTATAAAACCCAAAGAAGTTCTAATAGGTTTTGATAATTCACCAGATTGTAATTTAGAAATAAATTTCTTGATATTTGGGTTTAAACTATCTTCTTTTACCCAACCTATAAGTCCACCATTAGAGGCCGAGTCAGAAATACTATGAATCAAAGCTGTTTCTTTAAATCCTATTTTTTCAATATCTAAAAGAATTTTTCTATATTTTTTTTCGAATTCATTATTGTTAGTTACATCAAAGATAATTTCTGACATCAAAAGCTCTCTTCGCTTTTTTTTTAAAGAGTCCCTTAAAACTTGATTTCTAATTTTTTCTTTATCTATAACAACTTTTTTGTTAAATTTTTGATAAATTATATCATTCCAAAGTAATTCTATAATTAATTTTTCTTTAACAACTTCATAACTTAGATTGTTGTTTTTTAAAAAAGCTTCAAAATTTTCTAAGGAATTGATACCAATCTTAGAATATTTATTTTTGATGGAATTTAAAATAAATTTATCATCAACTTTCAATTCTTTTACATAATTCAGTATTTCTATCTTCTTTATTTTGTCTCTCAAAATAGAATTTTTTGATATTTCAAATAATTCCGACTCACTAAGATTATTAATTTCTGGGTTAAATACTTTCAAAAATTTAATTTCTTGGTAAATATCAACAGAAGTAATTATTTCGTTATCAACTTTGAATAATATTTTATTTTCCAGTGCATATAAAACTTTGATATTAAAAATTATTACAGATAAAATTATAGAAATTATTTTTAAACTTTTATAAAAAAACATCTTACTAATTTGCAAATTTTTGCTCAACAGCTGTTAATGGAATTAGTTTGATGCTAAACATAAAATCCTCTTTTGGCTCTAAATCTCTATCTTGGTAATAAGTTTTGTTATATTTTATCCCTGCTATCAAACAATCATTTTTGTACTCATAAATCAAATCATAGTATTCGGTTAAATCAATTTCTCTATTTTGTCTTGTTTTAAATGTGAAAAAGTTTCGCTCATCGAAATTAAAAGTGGTAACATTTTCTAATATATTTGAACTTCCAATTTCACCATCTTCCTCAATATAATTAAATCTAGTTATAAAATTATTCTTTGAAATTTTTGTTCCAAAAGAATTATACTGAATTTGATCAAGATCATGATTTACTGAAAATTCATAATCAAAACTTATATTATTATTAAGGTTATTTGTTATTTTACCAAAATAATTAGATTTTTTTTTGTTTAGAGAACTATTAGTTGGAATATTTTCGTCAGATTTATTTCTTAAAACAGTCCCAAGTTTAAAATCAAAATACTTATTTATGTCATTAATCTTTTCTTTCCTATATTCAACTCCTAAGGTTAAACTCTTTCCAGACTCAAGTGTATCTATTAAACCTAATCTGTTAATATCAAATATATTATCATTATTAATTTTTCTATTTTCATCTTTATACCCTTTCATATCTGATGGATTTATTCTTAAAGATATTTTTGGGTTTAAATTATTTACGTAATTATCGCTTATGTTAATAAGTGGAAAACTTGAGACTAACTCAAAAATATTCATAAATTTAATATGTGGACTCGAGTCATACTCAATGTTATTTTTTCCTGCTGTAATAGTATTTTTTAAATAATAATTAAAATTATTTTTAATTCCATTTTTGGAGAAATAATCAAAACTTTGAATATTTAAATTATTTATCATTCTTGATCTCAAACTGTTTGTGTCTTTTAGAATATTATCCCCTTGTGAATAAAAATTAAAAGATGCAAAATTATAGTTGTTAAAAAAACCACTTGAAAAATTATAATATGGTAAAACATACTGATAACGATCACTATTTTGCTTAGATAAATCTTCATAAGCTGTAAAACCAGTGTTAAATGAATATTCTTCATTTTCTAGATTTAAATCTAAATCGGAGGTCAATATGTCAAAATTTTTAGGTTTTAAATCTGTGTTAACTATATTTGTATCAAAAACCTTCAGGTATGTATCGTTATTTACTTTTTGAAATGATATATTTAATGAACTTTCAATAAAATTCTCAAAATTTAAATCCATTTGATACTTAGAGAAAATATGTGTTAGTGTATTTTTTTTATTGGATTTTTTAGATTTATAACCATCTACAATGTTGAAGTCTGTTATAAAAAATGAATTTTTATTTTGTTGCCTATATTCATTTTGAAACATAAAAATATCCTTATCAAAAAAAGTGGGTTTAAAAGTAAAGTCTCTATTGATTGATGTAGCATAAAAATATGGTATCTGTAAGGATGATCCTAAGATATTTGAGTTATTAATGTGTGGTACCAAAAAACCTGATTGTCTTTTTACAGTTGGCCCAGGGTGAAAAAATTTTGGAAAATATATTACGGGAATATCGTAAATTTTTACCAGGGCATTATCATAATTTATTTGTTTCTTGTTTTTATCGTAAGTAATTTTTTCTGCCTGAATAGTCCAAGGCGGGCATTTATCATTTTTTTTACAGCTCGTGAATACACCTTTATTTATCGTAGTAATACCATTCTTACTTGTTGAAGAGATCCCACTAAACCTCGGGTCGTTTTTTTTATTACCAAAAATATCTTTTTTAAAGCTAATATCTATATCTTGAGCAATATAATTTTGGTTTTCTAGGTCAAAAACAGCACTTTTAAAAAAATATCTATCACTAAATGGTTGATCAAATTTTGTATTAATGAAAATATTTTTTCCTTTTAGAATTTTTTCATTTAAAGAGTAACTAAAATTATCAATTTCATATCTAGTTTTGTTTGCCTTATCTAATATTGTTCCCCCCACGTCTGAACTGACAATCGACTCATTTCTGAATATTGTTACATCTTCAGTTTCAAATTCAAAATTAGTTTCAATCAAAGCATTTGATTTACCTTTAATTTCAATCTTCTCCTTATTTTTTTCATATAAAATATTTTGTGCAGAAAAATTATAATCGTTAATTCTGTCTTCAATTATAATATTTCCTTGTGCTTCAATAATATTTTTTATTTTGTCAAACAAAAATTCATCAGCAGTAATTGTAACACCATCATTGGTGGTTATTATCCCTCTATTTTTACCAATTATCTTATCACCTCCATCTAGAATTTCTATTTCAGAAACATCAAAACTAATTTGATCATCACTATTAGCTTTAAAAATAATTAGATTAAAAATTATTACTAAGATTATTATAATTTTATTTTTCATTTATATTTTTTATCAAAAAAGAATTAATTATAGCCAATATTATCAGAGGTATTAAAATTGAACTAACAACGTTTATTTTTTCAGATGTACCTAAAATATAAAAAAAGTTATTAACATAATAAATAATAACTGACAAAAAGAGACCAACAATTACTTTAAGACTTTTATTTTTAAAGGTTTTAGTATTCATCATTATTATTGCTGAAAAAATAAACATCAAAATAAAATAAAAAGGAAATGAAATTAACTTAAGAATTTGAAGATCTATCTCAGTGAGGGAATAATTGAGCTTTTTATAATTCTTTCTCATCTCAATTAATTCTGTGAATGATAAAGATGACATATTTGAAAATAAATTTTGAATCAATTCATAATCAAAATTAGTTTTAAATTTTAATTTTTTTACGATTTTTTTGTTATTTTGAACATAAATCTCTGCATCATCAATTACCCACTCTTTATTCTTGATATTAATTTTCTTACTTTTAATGTTTCTTATTATCTCAAAATTTTTATCAAATTCAGAAATATAGGCATTTAAAAGTTCATTTTTATTAAAAGAGCTTGCATTTATCATGAGTATATTTTCATTATATATATCTTTTATCCATAAACCATTATTAGTTATAACCGCCAGATATTTTTTATCCTCTGTATAATTAGATTTTAAACCAAGATATAAATTTTTTAGATTTGATGAAAAATTATAAAAAATAGAAATTATCAAAACACCCACAAAAAAAGTTGTAAATGCTAATATAGAAAAGATTTTTGAATTTTTTAAACCAGAATATTTGAAAATATTAATCTCATTATTTGCAAAAAGTGTATTAAAAAAAAATTGTGTAGATATCAAAAAAATAAATGGAAACATTTCAAAGACAAAAATTGGGGTATTTATAAGTGACAAATAAAGAGGGAAGTAATTATCCACCTCTGTCTGTTTAAAAAACTCTAATTCAGTTAGTAGATTTAGAATATATATCAAAGAAAAAAAAATAAAAAATACATTTAAAATAGAATACAAATAAGTTTTGATGAGAAATTTTGTGTAGGTGTTCATTTAATTATTTTTATGTTTTTGAATTGTGACAAATAATTATAATATAGACTTATTACTAAAATTATTGGAATTAAGAAAAATTTTATATTTTTTTGAAAATCTTCATTAATAAATCTTAGAGTCATTTCCGAAAGAATTATTGTGGACAGACCAATTAAAAAAATAAAAAATCTATATCTTAGATAATTTGTATTTTCTTTAGACTTAAATATAAGCAATGATGCAATAAGTATTAATACTGGTATATAAAGTGGAATTATAATTCGTTTGTATAATTCCTTTAATATATTATCAATATTATCAGTCTTGCAATTCTCAACTTGAAAATTCTCATTTATTTTAAGAAAATTTAAATTCATCAAATTGTGATAACATTTAATCAGATCTAAGGTTCCCACTTCTTGAGTTTTTTTGTAGGTAGTAGTATTATCTTCAAAATTGCTTAAGTTAAAATCTGTTTTTTTAAATTTAAAATTTGTGATTTTATCATTAATAACACTTATAGTTTCACCGAAATTAAGTTCTAAAAATTGACTATTACCAATTTTTTTAAATCTACCTTCTTTTGCAAAAGTTATCTGAAAATTCTCTGCTGAACCTTTCTTAAGATATATTTCTTTCAAATTTCCAAGATCATCTTTAGAGTCACTATAAATTGTTAGACCTTTAATTGCATCATTGAAAATTCTAGGTTTAATAAAGTTTTCTAAATAATTATATGAAGAAGTTCTTAAAAATGATCTTGCTAAATCCTGACTTTTAGGAACGACAAAAGCTGTAAGAAGTATTTGAAATAACATAATAAATAATGAAAATTTTATAAAAAAATTGATTAAATCAAGTTTGTTTATGCCGAAATTCCAAAAAATAATTAATTCATTTTTTAATTCGTATTTACTTAGGACGTAAAGAAAACTGAAAAATAATACAAATGGTACTAACTTACTGATTACTTTTGGAAAATTTAACAAAGAAAAATTGAGATAAACTAAATAATTTCTTCCATCTTCAACTATAATATCTAAGAAATTAACGGCCTGGAAGACCCATATAATAATCCCTGTAGAAAAAAGAGTTATCAGAAAAAAAACTAAACAATCGAGAAGAAGTTTTCTAAATAATATTTTTTTCATTGAAATCTATCAAAATATATTTATATATTTTCAACTATTAGTTTACAATTTAAATACAACTCAAAGTACATATATATAAAAAATGTCAATAAAAATAAGTATTAGAAATAGTTTAAATCCAAAAACTGTTAAAAATCATGTATTTTTCACTAATAAACATTTTCGAATTAGCGAAATAAGTAAACTTCCATTATCAAAATATTCTAGTTTTATAAATAAGTCATTAAGTTCTAGTGAGCTAGGTAATAAAAATTTTTTATCGTTAGATATAAATGCTTCTCAAAAAGTTATTTTGATAAAAATTAAAGATAATCAATCACCGCTTGATATCGAAAAAATTGGAGCTGAATTTTATGTATATTTAAGATCAAATTTGTTCTTAAAGACAAACTTTTATGAACAAAATATAAGGAGTACTTTTCCTAAAAATAAATTCTTTTTTGATCAATTCGCACAAGGTCTTCAACTTAAATCATATGAATTCAATAAATATAAATCTAAAAGTAAAGAAAAAAAATATGATATTGAAGTTTTAAATAAAAACAAATCTTTTCAATTTAACAAAAATAAGAAATATAAATCTCTGATTGAAGGCACTAATTTAACAAAAGATCTTGTTTCGGAACCTGGAAATATTCTTCATCCAGACGAATATGCAAATAGATTATTAAAGCTTAGAAAATTTGGTCTTAAAGTAAACGTATATGACAAAAAAAAATTAAAAAAGCTTGGTATGAATGCTCTTTTAGGAGTTGGTCAAGGAAGTATAAGAGGATCATATCTTGTTACTTTAGAGTGGAAAGGTAGTAAAGCAAAAAAGAAACCATTAGCATTTGTTGGAAAAGGAGTTTGTTTTGATACCGGTGGTATTTCTCTTAAACCTGCAAAATTTATGGAAGATATGACTTATGATATGGCTGGTTCTGCTGTTGTTGTAGGTTTGATGAAAAATCTTGCATTAAGGAAAGCAAAAATAAATGCAATTGGAGTTGTGGGTCTTGTTGAAAATATGCCTGGTGGTAATGCTCAAAGACCTGGTGATATAGTAAAATCTTACAGTGGTAAGACAATTGAAGTTTTGAATACAGATGCTGAGGGAAGATTAGTTTTAGCTGATGCACTTACATACACAGAAAAAAAATATAAGCCTGAATTTATTATTGATTTAGCAACTTTGACAGGAGCAATTATAGTTTCTTTAGGTTCTGAATTTGCAGGACTTTTTTCAAATAATGATAAGTTGTCCAAACAATTGTTTGATGCGGGTCAGAAAGTTGGTGAGAGGGTATGGAGAATGCCACTTGATAAAAATTATGATAAATTAATAAATTCTAAAAATGCTGATATGCAAAACATTAATTATGTTGGAGGAGCTGGCTCAACTACTGCAGCACAATTTTTACAGAGATTCATACTTAATAAAACCCCTTGGGCACATTTAGATATAGCGGGTATGGCATTTTCAAAATATGGAGGTGCATTAAATTCTGAGGGTGCAACTGGATTTGGAGTTAGATTATTAAATCAATTAATTGAAGATTATTATGAGTAACACTGAACAAACTTTATCAATTATAAAACCAGATGCAGTAGAAAGAAACCTGGATAATGAAATTAAACAAATGTTTATAAAAAATGGATTTAATATATTTAAAGAAAAAAAAATCCAAATAGAAAAATCAGAAGCTGAAAAATTTTATAAAGTTCATGAGACAAAACCATTTTATAATGACTTATGTTCATATCTTTCATCAGGCCCAATAATTGCAATAATACTTGAGAAAGAGAATGCTGTGGCTGACAATAGAAAATTAATGGGAGCAACTAACCCTAATGATGCTATGGAAGGAACAATCAGGAAAAAATATGGAATTTCAATAGATAAAAATTCAGTACATGGTTCTGATAGTGTTGAAAATGCAAAAATTGAAATTGATTTTTTCTTTAAAGACTAACAAATATCTTGCTTATAGCTCTTGGATATAAAATATGCTCATGTTTTAATATTTTCTTTTGAAGAGATGAGGGTGTTTCTTTTTTTGATAACTTAACTTTTTTTTGAAGAATTATTTTTCCTGAGTCCAGTTTTGAGTTTACAAAATGCACTGTACATCCCGAGTATTTTTCTTTATTTTGAATTGCTCTATGGTGTGTGTTTAATCCTTTGTATTTCGGTAATAAAGAAGGATGTATGTTCAAAATTTTCCCTTTAAACTTTCTTATAAAATCTTTAGATAAAATTTTCATAAACCCTGCAAGACATATTAGTTTAATGTCATTTGACTTTAGGTCTTTTAATATTTTTTTTTCTGAGATTTTTTTTTTATCATAATTATAAACCTTTTTTTTAATCTTATAAAGTTTTGCAAATTTAAGTCCTTTTGCTTTTACATTATTCGAAACAATTAAATTTACCTCAATTGGAGAAAATTTTTTTAAAGAAAATTTTATTAGATTTTTTAAATTACTTCCTGTACCAGAAATAAAAACCGCAGTTCTTATTTTCTTAGGACCAATTAATTTTACCATTCAATTTTATCTTTTTTGAATTTTTTGATATTTTGCCAATCACGTAAGGTTTATAATCTTTAGAAAAATGTTTATTAATTTTTTTTAGATTTTTTGGATTTATTATTAGACAAAAACCAACGCCACAATTAAAAGTTTTTAACATTTCGAAATCATTTATATGGTTTTTTTTTAACCATTTAAAGATTTTAAGAGGTTTAATCTTTTCTAAATCAATTTCTGCACAAAGATTATTTGGGATAACTCTTTTGATATTGTCTGGTAAACCTCCACCAGTAATATTTGCACAACCATTTATTAGTTTCTTCTTAATGAGACTTAAAATTTCTTTAACATAAATCTTTGTTGGTTTTAGTAACTCTTTTTTTAAAAAAATATTTTTATTTATTGTTATATTTTTTCTTTTAATAATATTTCTAACTAATGAGTAACCATTTGAATGCAGGCCACTTGATGGAATTGCTAAAATAAGATTATTTTCTTTGATATCATTTTTATTTAAAATTTTTTTTTGTTCAACTAATCCAACTGCAAAACCTGCAATATCAAATTTATTTTTTTCATATGTATCGGGCATTTCAGCTGTTTCGCCACCTACTAAATCACAACCTGATATATTACATCCTTTAACAATTCCTTTGATGATTGATTTTAGTTTCGGTAAATTAATTTTGTTAATTGAAATATAATCTAAGAAAAAAAAGGGAGTTGCACCTTGAACTATCAAATCATTTACACTCATCGCAACTAAATCGATACCGATTGTATCAAATTTTTTTAAAAGATTTGCTATTTCTATTTTAGTACCAACCCCATCAGTGCATGCTACAATTTTTGGGTTTTTTAAATTTTTGGGAATGTTTGTTATAGAACCAAAACCACCTATATTATTAAACTTTTTTTTGCCCTTTTTTTTTGATGAAATTGAAGATATGAACTTTATAAACTTATCTGCTGCCTTAATGTCAACGCCACTTTTTTTGTATGTTAATAGATTTTTATTCATTATTATAAAGTATGATAATTAGATTTAAAAATTTTTCATATTTTTTATATATTTTTTTTACAATTCTATCTTTAAATATATTTTTTTTTTCCACAGCTAAAGTTGAGGCAAAATCTTTTGATATAAATAATATTGAAATTTCAAAGCCGTTTGAAATAAATTTTGATAAAAATAAGGTTATAGATGATGGTTTTGTTAAAGCTTTTTCAAGATTAATCTCAACTATTACAGTTTCTTCAGATCAAGAAATTATTAAAGGAATAAAATTGGCTGAAATAAAAGGAATGATAGAGTCTTTTTCTGTAAAAGAGGAAAAGTTTATTGATGAGACTTATTATGTAAATTTGGGTGTCGCTTTTAATAAAAAAAAAATTTTCAATTACTTAGAAAATAAAAATGTGTTCCCATCAGTTCCAAGTAGAAAAAAATTCTTATTGTTTCCAATTATAATAGAGGAAAAAAATGACAATTTAATAGCCTTTTCAGAAAATAACTTATTTAACAATTGGAATAAGTATAATAAAGAATCATACCTTCTAGAGTATCTTTTACCGACCGAAGATCTAGAAGATTTAAATCTCATAAAAAAAAATTACGAGACAATTGAAAAATATGATTTCGAAGAGATTACTAGAAAATATAATCTAGATGACTCAATTGTAACTTTAGTTTTTAAAAATAATAATAATGTAAGAATTCTATCAAGAATTACAATTGAGGATAAAGTAGTTTTAAAAAATCTTTCATTTTCTGACATAAATTTTGATGATGAAGACGATATTACAAATTTAATAGTTAAATTAAAAACAATTTACGAAGATCACTGGAAAATTTTCAATAGAATTAATACCTCAATTAAACTACCAATATTTGTCAAATTAGACTCCGATGATAATTTGAAAGTTTCAAATTTTGAAAAAATATTAAATGATATAAATTTAGTATATGATTATTTTGTTTTAAAATTTGATAAAAACCATATCTATTATCAAATTATTTTTAACGGTAACCCAAACATATTTTTAAAATTAATGAAAGATAAAAATTTTGTTTTTAGCACTCAAAATAAGACATGGATTTTACAATGAAAGATATAGATCAAGAAATTATCAAATTTAATTATGATGGTAATTTTAAAGAAGATGATTTTTATGTATCAAAAAGTAATAAGCAAATATTTGATTTATTAAACAAATGGCCTAAATGGGAAAAAAATTTTCTCAATATCAGTGGTGAAAAATTTTCTGGAAAGACACATTTAATTAATATTTTTTTAAAAAAATATAAAGGAACTAAAATTGAAGCTAATTTATTGTGTGATTACGATTTTAAAAAAATAAAAATCTTCCAAAATATTATTTTAGAAAATGTATCTGAAAATATAAATGAAAATTTATTTTTTACTCTGTGTAATATAGTTGAACAAGATAACAAATATTTAATAGTTACATCTGAAAGTTCTATTGTAAATATTGATTTTAAGTTGAAAGATTTAAAATCAAGATCAAAAAATTTTTTACTTCAAAACATTGGTAAACCTGATGATGAACTTTTATTCGCTCTTATTTTAAAAAATTTATCTGATCGTCAAATATCAATAGATAAAAAATTAATTGACTATATAATTAAAAGAATTGATAGATCATATGGAAAAATAGTTGATTTTATATATAAAATCGACGAAGTAAGTTTAAAAAAAAAAAGATCTATAAATTTAAGTACAATTAAAGAAGTATTGGGAGAATAATTGAATAAATATAGAAGTCATAATTGTAACGAACTTGGAAAAAAAGATGTCGGAAGTAATATTTTACTTTCAGGATGGATTAACAAGAAGCGTGATCATGGAAATCTCTTATTTTTAGATTTACGAGATAACTACGGCATTACACAATGTATAGTGGATAAAGGAAATAAAAACTTCAAAGATTTAGAAAAATTACAACTAGAAACAGTTATTAAAGTAGAGGGTAAAGTAGTTGATAGATCAACCGATACAATCAATAAAGAAATAGAAACAGGAGAGGTTGAAGTCACTATCGAAAATTTTGTTGTACTAGGTAAGTGCAAAGAGTTGCCAATGCCCATTTTTAGCGATCAAGAATATTCTGAAGAAATCAGATTAAAATATAGATATTTAGATTTAAGAAGAAAAAAAATTCATGAAAATATTGTTTTAAGATCGAAAGTTATTTCGTTTATCAGAAATGAAATGTATAAATTTGGTTTTTTAGAGTTCCAAACACCAATATTAACTTCATCAAGTCCTGAAGGAGCAAGAGATTTTCTTGTGCCAAGTAGATTGAATCCAGGTAAGTTTTATGCTTTGCCGCAGGCACCTCAGCAATTTAAGCAACTTATAATGGTCTCAGGTTTTGACAAATATTTTCAAATTGCACCATGTTTTAGAGATGAAGATGCTCGTGCCGATCGAAGTCCAGGAGAGTTTTACCAATTAGATTTAGAGATGTCTTTTGTTGAGCAAGAAGATGTTTTTAAAATCGTTGAACAATTATTAGTTAACACCTTTAAAAAATTCTCAAAAAAAAAAATTATAACAGAAAAATTTCCAAGAATTTCTTATAAAGATGCCCTTTTAAAGTATGGAAGTGATAAACCTGATCTTAGAAATCCACTGATAATTAAAGATATAACAGAAACTTTTACAAGAGAGGATGTCTCCTTTGATATCTTTAAAAAACTTGTCAATTCTGGCTCAAATGTAAGATGTATTGTTACTCAGAATACAAAAGATAAACCAAGAAGTTTTTTTGATAATATTGATAGGTGGGCTAAAGGCGAGGGAGCTTCTGGTCTAGCTTATTTCACTATTGAAAATGGGATTTCTGCTAAAGGGCCGGTAGGTAAATTTTTTTCAAAAGAATCCTTAGAGGAAATCATGAAAAAAACAGGTGCAAAAGTTGGAGATAGTATATTTATGGCTTGTAGTAAAAAAAAGGATTTAGAGCGAATAACTAGCTTAGCAAGAGATAAAATTGCAAAAGACTTGAATTTAATAGATGATAATGTTTTCGCATTTTGTTGGGTTATTGATTATCCAATGTTTGAAAAAAATGATCAAACTAATAAAATTGAATTTAGTCATAATCCTTTTTCGATGCCACAGGGAGATATCGAAAAACTAAATTTTGAAAAACCTTTGGATATGTTAGCTTATCAGTATGATATAGTATGTAATGGGATTGAACTTTCATCTGGTGCTATCAGAAATCACATTCCTGAACTTATGTATAAATTATTTGCTATTGCCGGTTATGATAAGGATCAAGTTAATGAAAAATTTAGCGGAATGATTAATGCATTAAGTTATGGTGCACCACCACATGGGGGAATTGCCCCTGGAATTGATAGAATAATAATGCTTTTGGCAAATGAAAAAAATATTAGGGAAGTAACTATGTTTCCCATGAACCAAAATGCTCAAGATTTAATGATGAATGCTCCTTCATCAATAGATGATAAACAATTAAAGGAGCTTAATCTAGCTCTCAAAATAAAAAAATAGATTATTTTTTACCTTTAAGATTTATCTTTACGTCTGATAAATCAACTAAATTTTTCTTATAATTATTTCTTACAAAACCTTTACTAGTAATATCTTTTACTATTTTCAAAAGTTGATTTTGATCATCTGAGTTTTGCTCATCAAAGTTTGAAATTTCTGCACTACCAATTGAAGGTGTATGAGCTAAATCTTCTCTATTTTGATAAGAAATCGCTAATTCTCTAAAAATATAGTCTAGAATTGATGTTGCAGTCAAAATTCTATCGTTTCCATGAACTTTACCGGATGGTTCAAATTTTGTACCAACAAAAGCACTTATAAATTCATCCAGTGGAACCCCATATTGAAGACCTAAGGATACTGCTATAGCAAAATTGTTCATTAGAGCTTTAACTAATTCACCCTCTTTGCTTGTATCAATAAAAATTTCTCCAATTTTTCCATCTTCGTATTCACCAGTGTGTAAATATACTTTATGATCACCAATAGTTGCTTTTTGGATGTAACCTTTTCTTCTATCTGGCATACTAAATCTTTTTCCTGATTTTTCTGAATTATTATTATTTGACTTGATTATGTTCTCTAAATTTTTTGATGGTGGTTGGTTATTTGTAGCCACCACATCAATTTTCTTATTTTCAATAATTTTTTTATTATTTGGATCTAAGCTTTTGGTTTTTCTGTTATCAAGCTTTACATCCAAGACTTCAAATTTACCATCGTCACGTTTTTCTAAATTTTTTAGTTCTGTTTCGTTTATATCGTCTAAAAAATGATTTACCTTAAAAGTACAAGTGTAATATGTTTCAACTAGATATTTTGCCATTTAACCTCAATTATTTAAAATTAATTTGAATAATGAATCATTTAATTTATATACAAAAACAAATTTTAGTCTAATTTAATTTATACAATTTGAAATTGAAAAAAATAATTTTATTATGTTGACATTTTTCAAAAAAATTTTCACTTGGTGGAATCGAGATACTTTTGGAACCAGAATTAAAACAATTTTATTCGGTAAATTAGTTGGAACGGATCACTTAGGAAATAAATATTACGAATCTAAAAATGGAAAGAGATGGGTAATTTATGCTGCAGAAATTGACGCATCAAAAATACCAGTTGAGTGGTATTCATGGATACACTTTACTCATAATAAAATAGAAAATAATCATGATTTAAAAAAATATGATTGGCAAAAACCTCATCAAGAGAATTTAACTGGCACAGACTCAGCTTATTATCCAAATAAAAACAAAAATGCGATTCAAAAAAAATATAAATCTTGGAAAGATTAAATTTTATTTATTTATATTTCTTTTTTTAATTATACCCTTTTTTTCATATTCTCAGCAAAACCTGGAGGGTAGTTATACTAATATAAAAATTTTAGATAAAATTTCCTCAAAAAATATTTTAGTAAAACTTAAAAATGGAGAAGCGGTTAAACATAAAGATCTTCTAATTAAAAGTATGAAGTGTAAAAACTCTGAATTCGATGATAATCCAGAAATAATAGCGTATATTCAAGTTAGTGATCTAACAAATAAAGACAAAGACGATGTATTTGTTTTTAATGGTTGGATGTTTTCATCAAGCCCGTCCATAACTCCATTTGATCACCCTGTATATGATATTTGGTTAGTAAGCTGTTATTAAGCTATTTTCTCATTGTCAAGCCAACTTACGTTGAAATCAGACTCAATAAATTTTTTGTGATTTAAAAGTTTTTTATGTAAAGGGATTGTTGTTGTAATACCCTCAATAACAAATTCATCCAATGATCTATTCATTCTTTGAATTGCCTCACCTCTATTTCTGCCATGACAAATTAATTTACATATCATGCTATCGTAATATGGAGTTACTTTATAACCTTGAAATATTGCTCCATCTACTCTTGTCCTAAAACCAGATGGTTGATGACACATGCCAATTGTACCTGGAGATGGCTGAAAATTTTTCTCTGGATCTTCAGCATTTATTCTACATTCAATAGCATGGCCTCTAGGATTTATATCTGATTGTTTAAGAGCTGTTTCACCAGTAAAAGCTATCCATATTTGTTCTTTAATTATGTCTATTCCTGTAACCATTTCAGTAACAGGATGTTCAACTTGAACTCTCGTATTCATTTCTAAAAAGTAAAATTTTCCATCTTCATAAATAAATTCGACTGTACCAGCTCCTTGATAACCGATTTTTCTGACCATATTCACAGTTTTGTCAAATAAATCTTTTCTAATTTCATCGTTTAAAACTGGGCTTGGAGTTTCTTCAATTAGTTTTTGATGTCTTCTTTGAACAGAGCAATCTCTTTCATGTAAATGGATTGTTGCGTTTTTTCCAGCTAAAATTTGAACTTCTATATGCCTTGGATTTTGAAAAAATTTCTCAATATAAACTTCGTCATTGCCAAAATATTTTTTTGCCTCTGATTTTGCAGTATAAAACATTGTCTCAAAATCTTCCTCTTTTTGAACAATTTTCATACCTTTACCTCCTCCACCTCCAGAGGCTTTAATTAAGACCGGAAAACCAATTTTTTTACACAACTCTTTTGCTGCAGCTACATCTTTAACACCACCCTCAGATCCTTCAATAACAGGTAGTCCATTTTCTTTTGCAATTTTTTTTGCTTGAATTTTATCTCCCATCATTTCAATATGTTTTGCAGAAGCACCGATAAATTTGATTTTATTTTCCTCAAGTATCTTTGCGAAGTTTGCATTTTCAGATAAAAAACCATAACCAGGATGAACTGCTTCAGCATTAGTCAAATCTATAGCTGATAAAAGTGCAGGAATATTCAAATAACTATTAGCCGGTTGATGAGAACCTATGCAAACACTTTCATCTGCTAATTTAACATGCATACTTTCTCTATCCACATCAGAATGAACAGCAACTGTGGAAATTCCCCATTCTTTACAGGCTCTTATAATTCTAACTGCAATTTCTCCACGATTTGCAATCAAAATTTTTTTAAACATTATTCTAAAATGATTAGAGTTTGGCCAAACTCAACAGGTTGACCATCAGCTACAAGTATTTTTTTTACTATTCCATCAGAATTTGAGGGCACATGATTCATAGTTTTCATAGCCTCTACAATCATAACAGTGTCACCTTTTTTTATTTTTTTTCCAACCTCTACGAATTTTTTAGCTCCAGGTTCAGGTGCATGGTAAGCAGTACCAATTATTGGTGATGTAACTTCAATTCCAGTTATATTATTTTGACTTTCTAAATTTTTATTTGAGCTTATTTCTTTAGATAATGTTTGATTTGTTTGATTATTGATTGAAATATTATTTTTTGAGACTTTTATTTTGGTATCTTTTTCAGTGTACTCAAGTTCAGTAAGATTAAATTCATCCAAATAATCACTCAACTCTTTTATTATTTTTTTATCTATTTTCATTTTGGATCAGCTTTTGCATTGAAATTATGGCTAAAATATAACCATCAGCATTTAGGCCAAATATTCCACCAGTAACTACTTCACTTATTAAAGATTTTTTTCTAAATTCTTCACGTTTATAGATATTTGAAATATGTACTTCAATTATAGGTTTTTTAAAAATTTCTAAAGCATCTCTAATTGCAATTGAAGTGTGAGTAAATGCAGCAGCATTAATTATCATCCCATCAAATTTTTCTCTAGCATTTTGTATTATATTAACTAGTTCACCCTCTACATTCGATTGTGCAAATTCAGTGGAAAGTCCTAATTTTTTTGATTTCGCTAAGCATTCTTCTTTTAGTTTGTTAAAAGTAATCGATCCATATTGTGATTGTTCTCTTTCACCTAATAGATTAATATTTGGACCATTAACAATAATTATTTTATTATTCATTCAGCATTTATATACGATGAAAAAAAAAATAAAAATAAAATTAAATGGAAAATTTAAAACTATCAATAATAAATCAACATTATTCAATATTGTTCAAAAAAACAAAATTCCATTAGCGAAAGTTGCTATTGAATTAAATCAAGAAATAGTGGATAAAAAAAAAATTAAAAATATCAACCTTAAAAATAATGATAAAATAGAAATTGTTCATTTTATTGGAGGTGGTTAAAATTGAAAAAAGATAAACTTATTATTTCTAAGAAAAATTTTAGTTCTAGACTTATTGTTGGAACTGGTAAGTATAAAAGTATGCATGATTGCGCTAAAGCAATCAAATTATCTGGAGCTGAAATAGTCACAGTTGCTGTTCGAAGAGTAAATATTACCGATAAAAAAAAACCACTATTGATGGATTATATAGATCCTAAAAAAATTACTTACCTTCCAAATACCGCTGGTTGTTTTAATTCAAAAGAAGCATTAAGAACTTTAAGATTAGCACGAGAGATTGGTGGATGGAAATTAGTAAAACTTGAAGTTTTAGGTGATAAAAAAAACTTATTTCCAGAAATGATTGAAACACTTAAATCTACGGAGATATTAACTAAGGAGGGTTTTAAAGTGATGGTCTATTGCAATGATGATCCTTTAATGGCAAAAAGATTAGAAAATTCTGGAGCTTGCGCAATTATGCCTTTAGCTGCTCCAATAGGGTCCGGTTTAGGTATAATTAACGAGATAAATATTAAGATAATAAGGAAGCAAACAAAATTACCATTAATAATTGATGCTGGGCTAGGACAAGCTTCAGATGCGGCTGTGGCTATGGAATTAGGTTGCGATGGGGTTTTAGTAAACACTGCGATTGCAAAAGCGAAAAAACCATTTCAAATGGCTTTAGCATTTAAGAATGCAGTTATTGCTGGTCGTCAATCATACTTGTCAGGTAGAATAAAAAAAACATTATACGGAAATCCATCTTCTCCAAGGTCAGGAATTATTTAGCTTTCTTATAAAATTTTTTTTTTCTAAAAGTTTTCTTTTTAAATTTCTTTTTATCTTTTAATTCAATTACGTTATTAACTTTTTGTTCTTCAAGATTTTTTAATTTTTCATAGTGTTCAATTAACTCAATAGTTTTCTTAGATTTATTTTTAATATCAATAATATATTCAGGAATTATTAAACTATTATCAGATATTATATCAATCTTCATTTTATTTTTTTTTTCAAAGTAAGTAAGGTCTTCAATAAAATTTTCTTTCAAAAAATCAGAAATTTTTTTACAAACTTTTAAATCTACAAATTTAGCTTTATTTAAAACTGCTTTTAATTCAACTAATTTAAGAATTTTTAGCGCAAAAGACTCATCTGTTAGTTTTATATTCCATTTAACTGCACTTTCTCTTAATCTCTGTCTAGACATCTCTAAAAGACCAAAATTTGATATTCTTCCAATTTGAATTCTGGCTCGATCAGATCTACACTTTTCTTTTAGTCTTCTTTCTACTAATCTTCTATTACTATAACTAAGCATGTCAATAAAATCAATTATGATAAGTCCTGACAAATCTCTAATCTTTATTTGTCTTGCTATTTCATCTGCTGCTTCAAGATTTGTATCTAGAGCAGTGCTCTCCACATTTTTTTGTTTTATTGAACTTCCAGAATTAATATCAATGGAAACTAAGGCTTCAGTAGGATTAATTACTAAATAACCACCTGAGTTCAATTTTATTTCACTATCAAATATTTGATTTAATTTCTGTTCAATACCCTCTTCAATAAATAAAGGTTTTTTTCCTCTGTATTTTTTTATCTTCTTTACATGAGAAGGCATCATCATTTTCATAAAATTTTGAGCTTTTTTATACCCTTCATTACCTTCAATAATTATATTTTTTGTGTTTTCATCATACATATCTCTTAAAGTTCTTTTAATTATCTCACTTTCTTGATGAATTAATGAAGGCGCTATAGAGCTTAAGGCATTTTCCTTAATTTGATTCCAATTATTAATAAGTGTATCTAAATCATGATTAATTTCATTTTTAGTTTTATTACTTCCGGCGGTTCTTACTATTAGTCCCATTTCTTTCGGGATTTCAATTTCATTTAAAATATTTCTTATTTTTTTACGATCTGCAGGATTAAAAATTTTTCTAGAAATTCCTCCACCTTTAGGTGTGTTAGGCATTAAAACTATATATTTGCCTGCAATAGAAATAAAAGTACTTAAAGCAGCACCTTTTTGACCACGCTCATCTTTTATAACTTGAACTAAAATTACTTGATTGGGCTTTATTACCTCTTGGATTTTGTATCTTTTGAATCTAAATTTATTTTCATATTTTTTTTCTTTTTCATTTTCTAAATTTTCCTTATCCTCTGGATCTTTTTTTTCTATTGGATCTTTTTTTTCCAAGGGATCCTCAATTTCTAATTTACCTTCAGCTAAATTTTCTTCTTCCTTAGCTTCAACCTTTTTTGATAGTTCCTCTCGTACTCTTTCCTCCTCCTGTTTTATTTTTTCTAAATCACTTTGTGGAATTTGATAGTAATCAGATTGAATATCATTGAAGGATAAAAAGCCATGACGTTCTCTCCCAAAATCAACAAATGCAGCTTGCAAAGATGGTTCTATACGACTAACTTTACCTAAATAGATATTATTTTTTATTAGATTATTTTTTATGCCTTCATACTCATAATCTTCAATTTTTTCACCTGATTTGAGTACAATTCTAATCTCGTTTGGATGCGAAGCATCGATATATAAATTTTTTTCCATAACATTTTTTTTGATTGATTCATAAATTATTTAAATTTTGTTTGTATTCTTATGCCTTATCTTTAACAAATTCCCTTATATAATGGAAACAAAATGAGCAAAATTTTAAAGAGTTTATTTATTGGTTTTATTAGTTTTTCATTAATTTCATCAATAATTGTTTTAGCTATTTTATGGAATTTTTCTAACAATATACCTGATTACAAATTTTTAAAAAATTACAAACCTCCTGTCTCAAGCAAGGTTTATTCTGGGAATGGTGATTTAGTTGCAGATTTTTCAAAAGAGAAGAGAATATTTGTTCCTTATGGTTCAATTCCTAAAAATGTTATTAATGCTTTCTTATCTGCCGAAGATAAAAATTTTTTTTCTCATCCAGGAGTTGATGCTAAAGGGGTTTTAAGAGCAATTGTAAATAATATTAAAAATGTTCTTACATCAAAAAGACTAGAAGGTGCTTCAACAATTACTCAACAAGTAGCAAAAAACTTTCTTTTAACTAATGAAGTCAGTTTAAATCGTAAAATTAAAGAGGCCATTTTAGCATTTAGAATTGAAAGAGCATTATCGAAAGAAAGAATACTTGAGTTATATTTAAATCAAATTTATCTCGGCAGTGGGGCTTATGGAGTAGCTGCTGCAAGTCTTGAGTATTTTGACAAATCAATAAAAGAACTGAATTATGAAGAAGCTGCTTTATTAGCTGCATTACCTAAGGCGCCAAGCAAATACAATCCATATAGAAATATTGAATTAGCAAAATTTAGAAGAGATTTAGTTTTAAAAAATTTATTAGACAATAATTTTATAACTGAGAAAAGTTATCAAAATTTCAGGAAAAAAAATATTCAATTAAAAAAAACTAAAAGAGTTTATTTAGAAGATGCACAATATTATATTGAAGATGTAAGAAAAAATATCATTGAAATTTTATCATATGAAAAAGTTTATAATCAAGGCTTTAATATAAACACACCAATAAATCTAGAATTACAAAAAATAGCAACAAGCTCTTTAAGAAATGGATTAATCAAATATGATCAACGCAAAGGTTGGCGTGGTCCATTGTTAAATAAATCATATTTTAAAAATTGGTCTGTTGGTTTAGATAAATACGATCTAGAGAATTCAATTGATTGGAAAATTGCAATAATAAAAAAGATTTCTAAATTTTCTTTAGAAATAGAAACAAAAGATAAAATTAAAGGAATTATAGATTACAATAATATTTCTTGGACTAAAAAAGAATTAGATGATCTTTTTAGAGTGGGAGACATAATCTATGTTAAGAATATAAGAGATAACAAGTTTAGTCTTAAACAATTACCAAAAATAAACGGTGGTATAGTTGTGATGGATCCTTTTACAGGCAGAGTCGTTGCTCTTAGCGGTGGATTTAGTTTTAAAAATAGTGAGTTTAATAGGGCTTCACAAGCTTTGCGGCAACCCGGTTCAGCATTTAAACCATTCGTTTACGCTTTAGCTCTTGAAAATGATTACACTCCTTCTTCATTAGTTCTAGATGCACCGTTAGTTTTAGATCAAGGAACTGATTTAAAAATGTGGAAGCCGGAAAATTATGGAAAAAAATTTTATGGGCCATCGACTTTGAGAATTGGTTTGGAAAAGTCACGAAATTTGATGACAGTAAGAATTGCACAGAATCTAGGTGTAGATAAAGTTGCTGAATTTTCTAGAAATCTTGGCATTTATGAAAATCCTGATGAGCTTTTATCTATTTCTCTGGGTTCTGCCGAAACAACTTTGTTAAAACTCACATCTGCGTATTCAGCTTTTGTAAATGGAGGAAAATTAGTTTCACCAATTTTGATTGATCGTGTTCAGGATAGTGAGGGAAACACAATTTTAAATAATGAAAATAGATCATGTTTAAATTGCGATAAACTTTCATATACTGGTAAAGATTTTCCCAATGTAGGAAGTAATTTTAAACAGGTATTTTCTCCTCAGACAGCCTACCAAATTACTTCTTTGCTAGAGGGTGTTGTAAAAAGAGGAACAGGAAAAAAACTAAGAGATTTAAATTTGAATCTTGCGGGCAAAACAGGAACAACTAATAAAAATACCGATGCATGGTTTATTGGGTTCACCTCAAATTATGTTATTGGAGTCTATGTGGGTATGGATAATCCTCAACCCTTAGGAAAATTTGAAACTGGTTCAAAAACAGCATTACCAATTTTTAAGGAATTTATCGAATCAGCTATTAGAAAATCTGACGCTCGACCATTTAAAGTTGCTGATGGAATAACGATGATGGTAGTTGACCCGACAACAGGTCAAAAAGCAAAATTTTCATCTAAAGATACAATTTTAGAAGCATATAAAAGCAAGAATGTTATTGATGGCAAAGTTCTATATTTAAATAATAATAGATTAGATACGAATAATATATTAAAGTTTTACTAATGGATCATAAATATACAGATTATAAAAAAGAGATAGAAAAAATAAATCAAAGAGTTAAGGAGTATCTTTGATAAAAATAAGATAGATTTAAAATTACAAAGTCACAATAAAATAATCTTAGATCCTAATTTTTGGCAGGATAAGTCTAACTCAAAAAAGATACTTAAAGAAAAAAAATTGTATGAGGATTTGATTGGTTCTTACAAAAGTTCTTTAAATCAATTAAAAGACTTAGGGGATTTGTATGAACTAGCTTTAGAGGAAAATAACACTAGCATACAAAATGAGGTTTTAGAAAATATCAAGAATTTAAGAAAATTAGCGAAAAAAAATGAAATTAATTGTTTTTTATCAAATGAGTCTGACTCTTTTGATTGTTACATAGAAATTCATGCTGGCGCCGGAGGTACTGAGAGCCAAGATTGGGCAGACATGTTGAGAAGAATGTATTTAAAATGGTCTGATAATAAAAATTATAAATCAACATTAATAAGTGAACATAAGGGTGATGAGGCAGGTATAAAATCCTCAACAATTAAAATTGAAGGTGATTATGTATTTGGTTGGTTAAAAAAAGAGTCTGGAATTCACAGGTTAGTAAGAATTTCCCCATTTGACTCAGGTGCAAGACGTCATACTAGTTTTGCTAGTATTTGGGTTTATCCAGTGGTTGATGAAAACATTAATATTGAAATTCAAGATAAAGATTTGAGAATAGACACTTACAGATCAAGTGGTGCTGGTGGTCAACATGTTAATACAACTGATAGTGCAGTTAGAATTACTCATTTACCATCTAAAATTGTAGTTCAATGTCAAAATGAAAGATCTCAACATAAAAATAAAGAAACCTGCATGAATATGCTTAAAGCTAGACTATATGATTTTGAGATAAAAAGAAAAGAAAAAGAAAATGAAAATACCGAGTTGTCAAAATCTGAAATAGGTTGGGGACATCAAATTAGATCTTATGTTTTACAACCATATAGATTAGTAAAAGACAATAGATCGAACTTTGAAAGCTCTAATCCAGATAAGATTTTAGATGGGGAAATTGATGAATTTTTAGAACAATCGCTGTACCAAACATAATGAAAATATTTCTAAAACTTTTTATAACTATATCATTATTAATATTTATTATTTTAACATACCTAAGTATTTTTGGAGTTGAGACTGATAAATTTAATAATCAAATAACAGAAAAAATTCAAAAATTTGATAAGAATTTAGAAGTTGAATTAAAAGAAATAAAATTAATTTTAGATCCATTTCAATTAAAACTTCAAGCCAAAACAATTGGCACAAATTTAATAAATCAAGGTAAAAAAATAGAAATTGAAAATATAAAAACACAACTTTCATTAAAGTCTTTAATAGAAGATAAGTTTTCAATTGAAAATTTAGAGATTTCATCAAAATCTCTTGAGTTAAAAAACTTAATTTCTTTTTTAAGATCATTTCAAAATACTCCAGAATTGTTCATAATGGAAAAAGCCATTAAAAAAGGATATTTGATTACTGACATAAATTTAGAATTTGATTCAAATGGAAATATTAAGAGGAATTATGAGATTAATGGTATTGTAAAAGATGTTGAATTAAATGTATTGAAAAAATACAATCTACAAAAATTAAACTTTATTTTTGATTATAGTAGAAATAATTTTTTAGTAAAAGATCTTAATTTTAAATTTGATAAGATAGGAATTTCTTCAGAAAAAGTATCAATAAAAAAAAAGGATGAAGATTTTTTTGTAGATGGTACCTTTGCGCATAAAAAGTCTGATTTAGATAAAAGAAATATAGATTTATTAATCAAACCATTTTTACCAAATTTTGATATAGAAAAAATATCATTGAGTTCCAATAATAATTTTTCTTTTGAAATACAAAAAGGATTTAAATTTAAAAATTTTAAAATTAATTCAGAAATATTAGTTCATGAATTAATCATACCTAATAATTTGAAATTAAAAAGATTTTTTCCTAAACAAAAAAATACAATCTCTTTTTTTGATCAAAAAATAAAATTAAAATATGAAACGAATAACTTTACTTTTGAGGGAAATGGAAACTTACTATATCAAGTTGATAATGATGATATAGATTATTTTTTTTCAAATAAGGATAAAACTAAAAACTTTGGAATAACTTTAAGAATAAAAGATAACCCTTTTAAGGTTGATTATTTAAATTACAAAAAAAAGAAGGAAAATGAAATTGTTTTAAATTTTAAAGGGTCTCAAAATAAAAATAACGGACTAGTAATAAAATCTTTTAATTTAAATGAGGATGAAAACTTTATTAAAATAAAAAATTTATTCTTTAATGAAAAACTTCAAATTTCTGGATTAGATGAGGTAGATCTAGATTATCTTGATCAAGACAAACAAAAAAATTCATTAATATTAAAAAAAAGTAAAAAAAAATATTTTTTAACTGGGTCTAGTTTTAACGCTGATAATTTTATTGAGGATTTATTATCAAATGATGATAAAGGTTCAAAAATTATAGATATAAATAGTAATTTGGAAATTGATATTAAAAAAATTTATTTGGATAGTGAGTATTATCTAAGAGATTTTAAAGGAGATATTTCAATTAAAAATAGTGAAATACAAAAAGCTAACTTAATAGGAAGTTTTTCAAAAAATAAAAAACTTAAATTCACAATAAATAATGTTGATAATAATAAAATCACCACCTTGTTTGTTGATGAAGCAAAACCTTTTATAAAAAGATATAAATTTATAAAGGGTTTTGAAGAGGGATCACTCGATTTTTATAGTTCAAAAAAATCAAAAAAATCTGTTTCGCAAATAAAAATTTATGATTTTAAATTAAAAGAGCTACCTATATTGACAAAAATTCTTACCCTGGCATCCTTACAAGGTATTGCAGATATTTTATCTGGAGAAGGAATACGTTTCACAGAATTTGAGATGAACTTTAAGAATGATAATAATCTGATGACCATTGACGAGATTTATGCAATTGGTCCAGCAATATCAATTTTAATGGAGGGCTATGTTGAAAAAAACAAATTAATTAGTTTAAAGGGCACATTGGTGCCAGCCACAACAATTAATAATTTTATCGGTTCATTACCTGTGCTAGGTGAAATATTAGTTGGTAAAAAAACTGGTGAGGGAGTTTTTGGAGTAAGTTTTAAGATCAAGGGCCCTCCAAAAAATTTAAAAACTTCAGTAAATCCAGTTAAAACTTTAACACCCAGATTTATTACAAGAACATTGGAAAAAATTAAAAAGAATTAACTTAACTTAATTTTTAAATGTCTTTTTTTTCCCACAGAAAGTTTTAAATAATTTTGTCTGAATAATTCATAAGAAATAATTAGATTTTCTTGAGATATAATTTCATCATTCAGTTTTATTGCATTCCCTTTAATAAGACGTCTGACTTCACTCTTAGAATTTTCTAATTTAGATAAAATCACGAGATCTATAATACTCATTTTATTTTCAATATCAGTTTTCGTAATTTTAATTGAAGGTAAATTTGAACCAAGCGAAGTTCCTGAGAAAGCTTCTTTTGCCGCTTGCTCCGAACTTTTAGCAGCTTTTAAACCATGAAGCATAGCAGTTGTCTCGTTAGCAAGCTTAATTTTTAGTTTATTAATGTCTTCATCTCTCATTTTATCAATTTCTTCAATATCTAAATCTGTAAACATTTTTAAAAATTTTATTACATCTCTGTCATCTATATTTCTCCAAAATTGCCAATAGTCATATGATGATAATAATTTTTCATCTAACCAAATAGCACCTGACTCAGTTTTTCCCATTTTTGTTCCTGAGGATAATGTAATGAGAGGGGTAGTTAAACCATAAGCTTGTTTACTAGAATACCTTTTAATAAGTTCTGTTCCATTGACAATGTTTCCCCATTGATCAGAACCTCCTATTTGTAAGGAACAATTCTCTTTTTTATTTAGCTCTAAAAAATCATAAGCTTGCAAAATCATATAATTAAATTCCATATAACTTAAAGATTGTTCTCTATCCAATCTAGTCTTAACACTTTCAAAAGTAAGCATTTTATTAATTGTAAAATGTTTTCCTATTTCTCTTAAAAATGAAATGTAATTTAAATTTTTAAGCCAGGAATAATTATTTACAAAAATAGGTTTTGTTTTTGGATCGTTATTATTTAAAAATTTTTTTAATATTTTTTCAATATTTTTTGTATTTTTATTTATTTCTTTTTCAGTTAAAATTCTCCTTGTTTTGTCTTTGCCTGAGGGATCTCCAATTCTGGTAGTCCCACCACCCAATAAGACAATCGGTTTGTGCCCATATTTTTGAAGAAGTCTAAGACACATGATTTGAAGTAAGCTTCCAACATGAAGACTTTCAGCAGTACAATCAAAACCTATGTAACCTTTAATTTTTTCTTTATTTATTAATTTGGATAATTCATTTTCATTCGTGCATTGATAGAAGTAGCCTCTATCTTTAAATTCTTTTAAAAATTTATCCATAAGTCTATAGTTCCACAATATACATTATTTAATAAAAAAAAATAAGAATGGATGAGATTTATACAGCAATGGGTTTAATGAGTGGTACCTCATCGGATGGGGTAGATGTATCCATTATTAAATCAGATGGTAATCAAGAATTTTCAATATTAATCGATAAATACTTTCAATATGATGAAAAATTAACTCAAAAAATACTTAAAATTAGGGATAAAATCTTAAATCCAGATGATTTAAACAAATATCAAGTTGAAATCAAAGATTTAGAAAGAGAAATAACTTTATTTCATTTTAAGGCCGTTAATAAATGCCTTGAACTATCAAAATCTGATGTTGATCTAATTGGTTTCCATGGTCAAACAATATTTCATGCTCCAGAAAAAAAAATAACAAAACAATTGGGCGACGGACTGTTGCTATCTCAATTAACGAAAAAGAAAGTTATTTATAATTTTAGACAAAATGATTTAGAAAATGGTGGGCAGGGTGCTCCTCTAGCGCCAATCTTTCATAATGCTCTAGCTAATCAATTAAATAAAAAATTTAATTTAGGTTTTCCAATGAATATTCTTAATATTGGAGGTATTTCTAATGTTACATCTACAATAGAATATAATAATTTGGGTTTAGAAGAAAAAATTTGTGCCTATGATATTGGACCTGGCAATTGTTTGATAGACGAATGGATGAGAAAAAATTCGAAAAAAGGGTATGACAAAGAAGGTTTAGTAGCGAGATCTGGAAAAACAGATAAATTAATTTTAAATCAGGCTTTGGACAACTTTACTGAACAATCAAATTTTGAAAAATCTTTAGATATTAAAAATTTCGATATTTTTTTTGCAAAAGGACTTTCATTAGAAGATGGTGCTGCCACCATTACTGATTTCACCGCTAAATTAATTTCCAATGGAATGAATTTTATTCACAATAAGAATAATTCTCAAAAATGTAAATGGTTAGTATGTGGTGGAGGAAGAAAAAATAAATATCTCTTAGAAAGTATAAAAAGTAATTTTGATGATATAAATCTTAATTCAATTGATCAATATGAATTAGATGGGGACTTTATCGAGTCTCAAGCTTTTGCTTTTTTAGCGATAAGATCACTAAAAGGTATGCCAATTTCATTTCCAAATACAACTAGATGTAAAAAATCGGTAACTGGTGGAGTTTTAGTTAAAAATTTTTAATACAAAGCTGTTTCTTTTTTTATGTATTTATCAAGAGATTTTGAAAGTGCGTTCTCATTTTTTGAAAAAAAATGATTTGCTTCTGAGATTGACTGAAATTCAACTTTAATACCTTTTTGCGCACTTAATCTTTTATTAAGTTCATTGATATGTTCAACAGGTACCAATTCATCCTTTTTTCCATAAATCATTATCCCAGAAGTTGGACACGGAGATAAAAATGAAAAATCATAAACATTTGGTTGGGGAGAGATTGCGACAAATCTATTTATCTCTGGTCTCCTCATTAAAAGTTGCATAGCAATCAATGACCCAAAAGAAAAACCTGAAACCCAACACTGAGAATTATCAAAATTTTCTCTCTCTAACCAATCAAGGGCCGCTGCAGCATCTGCTAATTCACCTTGACCATTGTCAAATTCTCCATCACTCTTTCCTACACCTCTAAAATTTACTCTGCAAACTGAAAAATCATTTTCCATAAAAGTATGAAAAGTTTCCACAACAACTTTATTATTCATTGTCCCTCCATACTGAGGGTGTGGTTGTAAAACTAAAGCTATTGGTGAAGTATTTTTTTTACTCTTATAATATTTGGCTTCAAGTCTACCTGCAGGGCCTGGAATAAATATTTCTAATATTTTATTTTCCATAATTGTTATTGATTATTATTCTCAAAAAAAAATTAGGTTTATCACAACTGCGTGACAAAATGTTAGTTTTTTTTTACTCATGATACTTGACTATTTTGGTCAGGTTTATATATACCCCAATAAAATATAGAATTATGAGACTTACTTCTAAAGGCAGATATGCGGTAATGGCTTTAGTGGATCTGGCTAGATTTGATGGAATTAATCCAGTTTCTCTAAGGGATATATCTTTAAGACAAGGCATTTCGTTAGATTATTTAGAGCAAATTTTTTCAAAATTGAGAAAAAAAGAAATTGTTCAAAGCGTTAGAGGAACTCAAGGTGGATATGTTTTAAACAGAAAAGCTAAAGAAATAAAATTAACAAATATTTTTGATGCAGTAGATGAAAAAGTAAAAACTGTCCAATGTAAAAAAGAGTCAAAAAAAGGATGTAATGGTAAATCTACAAAATGTTTAACTCACAATCTTTGGGATGAACTTGAAACTCATATTAATAATTTTTTTGATAAAAAAAGTTTAGACGACTTAGTAAAAGAAAACTTTGAAAGAAGATTATAAAATGGATACTAGAGAAAAAGATATAGAAAATTTAAAAGATTATAAATACGGTTTTACAACTGATATTGAAAACATTAAAGCACCAAAAGGTCTAAATGAAAATGTAATTAAGTTTATTTCAAATATTAAAAAAGAACCTAAATGGATGTTGGATTTTAGATTAAAAGCATTTGAAAGATTTAAGCTTCTCAAAGAACCTGACTGGCAAAAACCCAAGTATCCTAAAATTGATTATCAAGATTTATATTACTATTCGGCTCCGAAAAGCATGAAGGATAAACCAAAGAGCTTAGATGAATTAGATCCTAAACTTTTAGAAACTTATAATAAATTAGGAATTCCTCTTCAAGAGCAAGCAAGATTAAATGGAATAGCTGTTGATGCGGTATTTGATTCCGTTTCAGTAGCCACAACATTTAAAGGTGAATTAACAAAACATGGAATCATTTTTTGTTCAATGTCAGAAGCAATACAAAAACATCCTGATTTAGTAAAAAAATATTTAGGAACAGTAATTCCAACAACAGATCATTTTTTTGCGACATTAAACTCTGCAGTTTTTACCGACGGGTCATTTGTTTATATTCCTGAGGGTGTAAAGTGTCCAATGGAACTCTCGACCTATTTCAGAATTAACGCATCAGAAACTGGTCAATTCGAAAGAACTTTAATTATTGCTGATAAAGGAAGTTACGTGAGTTATTTAGAGGGCTGTACTGCGCCGATGAGAGATGAAAATCAATTACACGCTGCAAACGTTGAACTAATAGCTCTTGATGATGCAGAGATTAAATATTCAACCGTTCAAAATTGGTACCCGGGAGATGAAAATGGAAAAGGGGGAATTTATAATTTTGTAACTAAAAGAGGACTATGTAAGGGAAAAAATTCTAAGATTTCTTGGACACAGGTAGAGACAGGTTCTGCTATTACTTGGAAATATCCTAGTTGTATTTTAAAGGGTGATAACTCAATTGGAGAATTTTATTCAATAGCGATTACAAATAATCATCAAAAAGCAGATACTGGGACAAAGATGATCCACCTTGGTAAAAATACCAAAAGTAAAATAATTTCCAAAGGTATCAGTGCTGGATTTTCTGATATGACATACAGAGGATTAGTAGATATAAACTCAAAAGCAAAAAACTCTAGTAACTATACTCAATGTGACTCTCTTTTAATGGGAAATAAATGTGGAGCACACACTGTTCCCTACATAAAGAACAAAAATTTTGACTCAAATGTTGCTCATGAAGCAACAACGTCAAAAATAAGTGAAGAGCAATTGCACTATTGTCAACAAAGAGGATTAAATCCTGAAGAAGCTGTTGGGTTAATCGTTAATGGATTTTGCAAAGAAGTTCTTCAGCAGTTACCAATGGAGTTTGCTGTAGAGGCACAAAAACTTGTTGGAATTAGTCTTGAAGGGAGCGTGGGTTAATGCTGAAAATTAATAACTTAAACGCAAATGTTGAAAATAAGTCTATTTTAAAAGGATTTTCACTAAATATAAATCCAGGTGAAGTTCATGCAATAATGGGTCCTAATGGCTCTGGAAAAAGCACTTTATCAAATATTTTATCGGGAAAAAAAGGTTACGAGGTATCTGGAGAAATATTATTTGAAAATAAAAATTTATTTGAACTTGAAACTGAGGAAAGAGCGCACAAAGGTATATTTTTAGCCTTCCAATACCCTTTAGAAATTCCTGGGGTAAATACTAATATTTTTTTAAAGACTTCTCTAAATGCAATTAGAAAAGCTCGTGGACAAAAAGAACTTGATGCTATCGAATTTTTAAAACTTGTAAAAGAAAAAGCTAAGGAACTTAAATTTGATGAAGAAAAACTTAATAGGCAATTAAATGTAGGCTTTTCGGGTGGAGAAAAAAAGAAAAACGAAATTCTACAAATGTCAATGCTGGCGCCAAAACTTTCAATTTTAGATGAAACAGACTCAGGTTTAGATATAGATGCTCTAAAAATAGTCGCAGATGGTGTAAACACATTAAGGAATAATGAAAATTCTTTTTTAATCATTACTCATTATCAAAGACTATTAGATTATATTAAGCCAGATTTCGTTCACGTTTTAATGAATGGAAGGATTATTAAATCAGGTGGACCTGAACTTGCAGAAGAATTAGAAAAAAAAGGATATGAGAGTTTTAATTAGATGAAGGAACAATTAAAAATAGATTTTAACAAAATTCAAGAAGTTTCTAATTTTTCTAATAGAGATATTGAGATAAAAAAGTCTTACCTAAATAAATTTATTAAAAATGGTTTTCCAAATAGAAAACATGAAAATTGGAAGTTTTTAGATATAAATCAAATAATTAGTAACAATATTTCAGACTTGAGTTTTTATAATGATTATTCAATTGAAAATAAGATTGATTCATCAATTTTTATAGATGATTTAGAACATAATAAAATTATTTTTATTAATGGAAGAATTGAAAAAATTGACTTTAGTTATGAGGATAAAAAACAGATTGAAATAATTGAGGATTCTTACACAATTGATAAGTCTGAAAACAATAATTCATTAATTGATTTGAATATTGCATTAAGTAATAAACATTTTAAAATTTTAATAAAAAAAGATTACTCATTAAAAAAACCTTTAATCATTTATCATTTGACTAATGAAAAAATGAAATCAAAGAATATTAATTTAAGGTTAGACTTTGAGCTTGAACAAAACAGCTCGTTAAAATTAATAGATTTCTTTAGTGATGATAGTGAAAAAAATTTTATGAATATTTTTTACAATTTTAATTTGGATAGTGATGCGATTCTTAAAAATTATAAAATTGATAAGTCGTTGAATAAAAATCTAAAATATTCATTTAATAATATTAATCAAAAACAAAATAGTATTTCTGAAACTTTTGTTTTTTCTGCAGGTTCAGATTATTTCAAAAATGAAATAAATTGTAATCTAAAAGGTGAATATTCTTCAGCATTTATAAATGGTATTTTTTCGTTAGATGATAATAAACAGCACGAAATAAGAACTACTATAAATCATTTGGTTGAAAATACAAAAAGCTATCAGTTAATAAAGAGTGTGCTTGGAAAAAATACTAAGTCTGCTTATCAAGGAAGAATATATGTAGACTCAAAGGCTCAGAAAACAGATGGATATCAATTGAGTAAAGCAATTTTGTTAGATGAAACCTCAGAGTTTAACGCAAAACCAGAATTAGAAATTTATGCTGATGATGTTAAATGTTCTCATGGATCAGCGTCTGGTAGTCTTGATGATAATTCAATTTTTTATTTAATGTCTAGAGGACTAAATTATAAACAAGCTAAAGGACTATTGATAAATGGTTTTTTGCTCGATGTAATCGAAAAGATTACTGATGCTGAAATTAAAGATTTATTAAAAAAAATGATTGGTTTAAAAAAATGAACATTGATAATATTAAAAAAGAGTTTCCTATCTTTGATGAAAAGATACAAAACAATGATCTAGTTTATTTGGATAGTGCTAATTCTTCTCAAAAACCTAAAGTTGTTATTGATAGAATAAACGAATTCTATACTAAAGAATTTTCAAATGTGGGTAGAAGTATTCATTATCTAGCAGTTGCAGCTACAAATTTATACGAAAATACGCGATCTTCTGTCCAAAAATACATTAATGCAAAAGATAAAAATGAGATTGTATTTACTAAGGGTGCAACTGAAGCCCTCAATTTAGTTGCTAATACACTTGGCCAAAAGTATTTAAATGAAGGTGACGAAATTTTACTCACTGAGTTAGAGCATCATTCAAATTATGTACCATGGCACTATTTGAGAAAATCAAAAAATATAAAGATTAATTTTGCTGAAATAAATGAAGATGGAGAAATTCCAATTGAAAATATTGAAAAAAAAATTACACCAAAAACAAAAGTGATTGCCATTAATCACCTATCGAATGTCACTGGCGCAATCCTACCAATCAAAGAGATTACTGAGATTGCACACGCAAACGATATAATTGTTGTTGTAGATGGATGTCAAGGTGCACCACATTTGAAACTTGATGTGCAAGATCTGGACTGTGATTTTTATGCAATTTCTTGTCATAAAATGTATGGACCGACAGGACTTGGAATTTTGTATGGAAAAAAAAAATGGCTTGAAGAATTACCACCTTATCAAGGTGGTGGTGGAATGATTAAAGAAGTTAAAAAAGATCGTATTACTTATGGTGATCTTCCAAATAAGTATGAAGCAGGCACTATGGCCACTGCACAGGTGATAGCTTTTGATAAGTCTATCAAATTTTTGGAAAGTATTGGAATTGAAAATATAATTAAACATGAAAAAGAATTAATAGAATATGGTCAAGAAATTTTAAAAAAGAATAATTCAGTAAAATTAATTGGTAATCCAAAAAATAAAGGCGGTGTAATATCGTTTACGATTGAAGGGGTACATCCACATGACATAGCAACAATACTTGACGAAGATGGAGTTGCTATTAGGGCTGGACACCATTGCTGTCAAATATTACACGACAAACTTGAAATACCTGCAAGTGCAAGAGCATCAGTAGGTGTCTATAATACTAAAAGTGATTTTGATCAATTAAATGAGTCTATAAACAAATGTAAAAAAATTTTTGATTTAAAATGAATTTAAAAGAATTATATCAAGAAATAATTTTAGAACATGGAAAAAATCCAAGGAATTTGAGGAGGACTGAGAATTTTAATAAAGATGCGAAAGGAAATAATCCTTTATGTGGGGATAATGTGCATGTTTATTTAAAACTGAACAATCAAAGAAAAGTTGAAGATATTTCTTTTGAAGGAAGTGGTTGTGCAATATCAATGGCTTCAGCTTCAATAATGACAGATTTAATTAAAGGCAAAAGTGATAATGAAGCAAAAGAGATCATAGATGATTTTCTTGGAATGATAAAAGAAAATCCTGAATTAAAATCTTCGATTTTAGAGGAGGATGATAAAACAAAACTAATGTGTCTATCAGGAGTAAAACAATATCCTATGAGAGTAAAATGTGCTACTTTATCATGGCATACTTTGATTTCTGCAATGGAAGATGATGGAAAGCAAGTGAGTACAGAGGATTAATATGATGGAAATAAAAGAAAAAATTATAGATGAAATTAGAAAAATTTATGATCCTGAGTTACCAGTTAATATTTATGAACTTGGTTTAATTTATGATATTCAGGTAAAAGGAAAAAAAGCTGAAATTAAAATGACCTTAACTACACCAAATTGTCCTGTTGCAGAGAGTTTACCAAAAGAAGTAAAAGAAGGAGCTATGCAAGTTGAGGAAATTGATGATGTTGATCTTCAACTAGTTTGGGACCCACCGTGGAATAAAGATATGATGTCAGATGCTGCTAAGTTGGAGTTAAATTTATAATGAGTCCTATAATTAAATTAAGTGAAAATGCAGCAAATAGAATTAAAGAAATTATGTCTAGTGCCGAAAAAGATGCTTTAGGAGTGAGAGTTTCAGTTAAATCTGGAGGATGCGCAGGCATGTCATATGTAATGGAATATTCTAAAGAACTTAATCCGAATGATGAGGTAATTGAGGACAAAGGAGTTAAGGTTTTTATAGATTCTGCTGCAGTGATGTATTTATTAGGTACTGAAATGGATTACAAAAAAGAGGATTTTTCCTCGACTTTTGTATTCAATAACCCCAATGAAACAGAGAGATGTGGTTGCGGGGAGTCCTTTAAAGTAGAATAAAATTTAGTATCCTATAAGTTGCATAGCTGTATTGCTTAAAATGCATATCTAGTATATAATCATTACATGAACGTTTTTGAATTTAGAAATTTATTAGCGTCTGAAGACAGAAAAGAAAAAAGAAAAAGCCTTCAAAGATCTTTAATCAAATCTGTTGAAACAGGAGCTAATGGAACTCAAGATTACGTTGTTAAAAAGGGTCCTGGCAAAAATAAGATTGCCACCACTAGACAATAATTTTTAACAACTATAATACATGTCGAACTCTATTGGGTGTGGTGTGTGTTCGAAATTATGTATTTCCTCAAATTTTAAAGCAATGTAAGCATCTATCTGATCATCAGTGAAAACGTTTCCTTGTTTTAAAAAATCCCTGTCCTTATCCAAACTTTCCATTGCTTCTCTTAATGAGCCACAAACAGTAGGTATTTTTTTAACTTCATTTTCAGATAAAGCATAAAGATCTTTATCGAAGGATTTACCTGGATCAATTTTATTCTTAATACCATCTAGTCCAGCCATAAGCATTGCTGCAAAAGTTAAGTATGGGTTTCCAGCCGCATCACCAAATCTAATTTCACATCTCGCAGCCTTTTTACTCAGAGTAATAGGGATCCTACATGAAGCTGACCTGTTTCTTGCTGAGTAAGCTAATAACACTGGTGCTTCAAATCCTGGGATCAATCTTTTGTAACTATTAGTTGTTGCGTTTGAAAAAGCGTTTATGGCTTTTGCATGTTTTAAAATTCCTCCAATATAGTGTAATGCTAAATCGGATAAGCCAGCATATTTATCTCCTGAAAATAATGCTGTATTTCCTTTCCAAATTGATTGGTGCACGTGCATACCTGATCCATTATCACCTTTTACTGGTTTAGGCATAAAAGTTGCAGTTTTTCCAAATGAATGTGAAACCATATGAACTGCATACTTATATAATTGCAAGTTATCTGCTTGATCAACTAAAGTTCCAAAATACATTCCAAGTTCATGCTGACTTGGAGCAACTTCATGGTGATGTTTTTCAACTTTAATACCCATGTCTTTCATTGCTTTCAAATACTCACTTCTCATATCTTGTGCACTATCAACAGGAGGAACTGGGAAGTAACCACCTTTGATACCAGGTCTATGTCCCATATTTCCATTTTCATATTTTTTTCCAGTGTTGTAAGGGCCTTCAGTACTATCAATTTTGAAGCCAGTTTCATTCATGTCATTTTTAAATCTTACATCATCGAATACAAAAAATTCAGCTTCTGGACCAAAAAATGCTTTATCACCAATTCCAGATTTTTTTAAATATGCCTCAGCTTTTTTCGCTGTTCCTCTAGGATCTCTCTCGTAAGGATCTTTTTTTATTGCATCCAAAATATCACAAAAAATGTTTAATGTATTATGAGATGTAAATGGATCAACTACTGTTCTGCTTAAATCAGGCTTTAAAATCATATCAGACTCATTGATAGCTTTCCAACCTGCAATTGAGGAGCCATCAAAGAAAATTCCGTCGTTTAACATATCTTCGTCAACTACCTTAGTATCCATTGTAACGTGTTGAAGTTTACCTCTAGGGTCAGTAAATCTTAGATCAACGTAATCGATCTCTTTGTCTTTTATAACTTTTAATACATTTTTTGCGCTCATTATATCTCCTCTGTAATCTTGTGGGTTGTGATACCAAATAAAGACTGATAAATAATCCTCTTTTACTTAATAACACCTATGCATTTTTAACATAAGTGTATATTGAAAAGACTAAGAATACTAACAATTCAGAGTTGAATAATGACATTACTTGATAAAGAACCAGTTCAAAGAGTTAGAAGAATTATTAAAGAATTCGACCAAAATTTAAGTGTTAGTGTTTTAGAAACATCAGCTAGAACTGCTTTAGAAGCCGCATCTTCTTTAGGATGTGAGGTAGGAGCAATTGTTAAAAGCTTACTTTTTAAGACAGATAATAAGTTTACTTTATTTTTGGTTGCTGGAGATAAGAAAGCTTCACTAAGAAAAATTAAGAAAAATATTAAATTTGATGATGTTTCTATGGCTACTGCTGAAGATGTAAAAAACATTACTGGTTATACTATTGGCGGCGTTTCACCAGTAGGCCATTTAGAAAATGTTGATATTTACATAGATAATTCTTTAAATAGGTTTGATTTTTTATTTGCTGCTGCAGGTCATCCAAATTGTATATTTAAAATCAATTTCTCAGATTTAAAGAAAATTACAAAAGGAAAAATTGAAGATATTACTGAATGAGACAACCAAAACTATTAGATTATCTTTTATTAATTTTGTTAGCTTTAATATGGGCATCAGCTTTTTTTAATATCAAAATTGCAACCTATTCATTTGGACCAATTACTATTGCATTTTTAAGAGTGTTTTTTGGAGCAATACCAGTTTTGTTACTTTGTTATTATAAAAAAATAAAGATTGAAGCTTTTTCAAAGGATTGGCATTGGTTTGCAATGATAGGATTTATAAATTTAGTAGCTCCTTTTTTTTTAATTGCCTACGGCGTGCAATCAGTTCAAAGTAATTTGGCAGCAATATTGATGTCAACTACACCATTAAGTTCAACTGTGCTTGGTCATTTTTATACAAAAAATGAGAAATTCAATGTTATCAAAACAATAGGAATCTTAATAGGTTTTTCTGGGATACTTTACTTATTTTCTGATAATATTTTGATTAATGAAAATAATTTTTTTTCCGCAGTACTAATTCTATTAGGCTCAACTTGTTATGTAATAGGTGGTGTTCTAACCTTAAAAATTAGTAAGAAAAAAAATGAAAATGTAACTGGCTCAATACTGGTTTGGGCAGTTTTGATTTTGATACCTATTGTAAGTATTGTTGAACAACCATGGAATATCTCGCCAAGATTAGATTCTACAATATCCGTGATATATCTTGGCTTAGTTTCTACTGGAATTGCATGGTTATTAAGATTTAGAATTTTAGTTAATAATGGACTGATATTTCAGTCACAAGTTTCATATTTAATTCCAATTTTTGGAACTATCTTGAGTTATATTTTCCTGAAGGAATTGATCACTTTCAAAGTTTTGATATCTCTAATTGCGGTATCAGTAGGAATTTATTTTGTGAGAAAAGCAGACAATAAAATTAGTGAAATTAAGCTCGATTAATACAATTCTTAGTTGAAAACATTATTGACCCATTTACATCATTCCCAAAAAGGTCTTTAATTAATTTATATAAATAACAAGAGGAGAAAAAAATGAGTGCAGAAGCAATGAAAGTGTCATCTGTATTAGATACTTCTCATTTAAAGGTTAAATTTCCGTTCAAAGCAAAATATGGAAACTACATTAATGGAAAATTTGTAGAACCAAAATCAGGCAAGTATTTTGATAATGTAAGCCCGATCTCAAATGAGAAAATCTGTTCAGTTGCGCGATCAGACGAAAAAGACGTAGAAGCAGCATTAGATGCAGCTCACGCGGCCTTCCCAGAGTGGGGAAAAACAGACATCACGACAAGATCAAACATATTATATAAGATCGCTGATGTTTTAGAAAAAAATCTAAACTTACTTGCAACAGCTGAATGTTTAGATAATGGAAAGCCAATAAGAGAATGTATGGCAGCAGATTTGCCTTTGGTTGTTGATCATTGGAGATATTTTGCTGGTGTAATAAGAGCAGAAGAGGGATCAATTGCAGAAATTAGCAATTCTCAATACTCTTACAACATACCTGAACCTTTAGGAGTAGTTGGTCAAATAGTTCCTTGGAACTTCCCATTGCTTATGGCTACATGGAAACTAGCACCAGCTCTTGCAGCAGGTAATTGTTCAGTTTTAAAACCAGCTGAACAAACGCCAGCATCCATAATGGTGATGATGGAACTTATTGGAGACTTATTACCTCCAGGAGTTGTCAACATTGTTAGTGGTTTTGGATTAGAGGCAGGTAAACCTTTAGCATCATCAAAAAGAGTTGCTAAAGTTGCATTTACTGGTGAAACAACAACTGGAAGATTGATAATGCAGTATGCTGCACAAAACATAATTCCGATAACTTTGGAATTAGGTGGAAAATCTCCAAACATTTTCTTTGAGGATATCATGGATAAAGATGATGATTTCTTCGATAAATGTATTGAAGGTTTCGTTATGTTCAATCTTAACCAAGGTGAGGTTTGTACTTGTCCGAGTAGAGCTTTAGTTCAAGAGTCGATCTATGATAAATTCATGGAAAGAGCTATAGCTAGAACAAAAGCTGTTGTTCAAGACAACCCTTTAAAAATGGAAACCATGATTGGAGCACAAGCTTCCGTAGAACAAATGGAGAAGATTAAATCTTATCTTGATCTAGGGAAAAAAGAAGGTGCGAAAGTCCTAACAGGAGGAAGTGTTGCAAAACTTAACAGTGGATTGGAAAAAGGTAATTACATTCAACCAACTGTTTTTGAAGCAAAAAATGATATGAGAATATCTCAAGAAGAAATCTTCGGACCTGTTGTGTCTGTAATTAAATTTAAAGATGAAGCAGAGGCATTAAAAATTGCCAATGATACTCTTTATGGTTTAGGAGCAGCTGTTTGGACTAGAAATGGTAATATTGCGTATAGAATGGGTAGAGCAATACAAGCAGGGATAGTATGGACTAATTGTTATCATGCATACCCAGCTCACTCACCATTTGGTGGATACAAACAATCTGGAGTTGGCAGAGAAACTCACAAAATGATGCTTAATCATTACAGACAGAATAAGAATCTTCATGTTTCTTATGCTGAGAAAAAATTAGGCTTCTTTTAACCAAATAATATATACTGGTCCATGATTCGATATCATGGGCCAGAGAAAAAATATGAAAGTATCTGCAACACATTCGGCACTAAGTTTATTATCTGAACTTAAAGAAAAATATGGTGAAAAATTAATGTTTCATCAATCAGGTGGATGTTGTGATGGGAGTGCTCCTATGTGTTTCCAAGAGGGTGAATTTCCATTGGGAGACAATGATATTAAACTTGGAGAAATAGGTGGTGTTCCATTCTATATGAATGGTGATCAATATGAAAAATGGAAACATACTGATCTTACAATAGATGCCGTAAAAGGAATTGGCGGAATGTTTTCATTAGATAATGGAACTGGAAGAAGATTTTTAACTAAATCTGAAATATGTCTCGTAGTGGATAACGATAATCCAAATCATTAAATTTTTATTTTACAATGCCGATTTTTTTAAGTTCACAAAAAATTGTGAAAGATTGGATTGATTATAACAATCATATGAATGTTTCTTATTATCTTTTGATCTTTGATAAATATGGAGCAGATATATTAAATGACTCCTTTAAAATGGGCGAGCATTCAGCGAGGACTACTGGAAAAAGTACAATGATTGTTGAGTCTCATATTACCTATAATCAAGAACTAAAGATGAATGACGAAGTAGATGTAAATTTAGTTTTTTTTGATCACGATAAAAAAAGGTTGCAATACAAGATGGAAATGATCCATAAGCAAAAGCAATATTTAGCATCAACGATTGAAGTCCTTGCATTATATGTTGATTTAAATACTCGAAAAGTCTCAGAATTCGAAGGAGATAAATTAGAAATTATGGATAATTATATTAAAAACAATAAAGAAAAGTTTGATAATACAAATCTTAAGTTTTCTTCTAAATTGAAAAAGTAAATTAATTTACTTCCAGCCCGCGTACTGGAAGTAATAATCTATTTATTGTCCTGGCGCTTTGTATGCACCTGCTGCAACTTCACTTGCTTTAACAGTAGCTTTATTAAAATCAATAGCCTCTAACATTGTTAAATTTTTAACTGCTCCTGATGCTTCTACTACAAGTTTTACTGCCGCAAAATCTTCAAACGTTGTAAGTTCATTTACAACTATAAAGTCATATGGACCTCTAACTATATCCATACTATGCATTGTTCCACCCATAGCTTTTGTTAATTGTTCAACTACTGCTTTTCTATCACTTTTAGGATCTTTTAAAAAACCTTGAAAAGCTTTTTCAGTGTAGTTTCCCATTATATATGCTTTCATATGTTACCCCTTTCTTTATTTAAAAAATATTACAGCAAAATTTATGTATGTAGAAGTGGTATATTTGTCTAATTATTTTCTATTCTGTCCATTTCTTTAAGTTCGACTTCTAACTTATCTAATTCCTCACCACCTGCCATCATGCTTAAAAGTTTTTCTCTTGATATATCTTTTTTTTGAAATGTTCCCATACTTTTTCCTCGATTTAAAACTGTAAAACTATTTCCAACAGGATAAGCATGATGAACGTTGTGTGTTATTAAAATTACAGCTAAACCTTGTGATGCTGCTTTAACAATATATTTCAGGACCATTGAAGCTTGATGTACACCTAATGCTGATGTTGGTTCATCTAATACCAAAACTTTTGCCCCAAAATAAATTGCTCTAGAAATAGCGAGACATTGTCTTTCACCTCCAGACATCGTACCGACGGCTTGTGATGGGTCTCTCACATCAATACCTATTTGTCCCATTCTTTCTGCAGCTATAGTGTTTGCTTTTTCAATATCAAAAGTTTTGAAAAAAGGTAAACCTTTTTGTGGCTCTCTGCCCATAAAAAAATTTCTAGTAACACTCATAAGGGAAACTAATGCTAAATCTTGATAAACAGTACCTATCCCAATATCTAAAGCATCTCGTGGTGAGTCAAAAACTATTTTTTGATCTTCAAAAATAATTTCACCTTCATCAGGCTTATGAACGCCTGCTAAAGTTTTTATCAAAGTAGATTTTCCAGCTCCATTGTCACCAAGTAAGCACATTATTTCGCCTTTTTTTAGTTTCATTGTGACATCTTTCAAAGCAATTACTTTACCAAAAAATTTACTTATATTATTGAATTGAACTAAATATTCAGACATCACTTAGTCTCCGTAACTTTTTTTCTAATATAATTATTGAATACTACTGCAATTAACATCATTGCGCCTAAAAAAACCTTAAACCAATCAGTATCCACATCTGTATAAAAAATTCCCATTGATACAGTGCCAAAAATAATAGCGCCCAATGCTGCTCCGATGGCAGAGCCATAACCTCCAGTCAAAAGACAACCACCAACCACGGCAGCTGCTATTGCTTCCAATTCTTTTAAAGTTCCTCTCATAGTATCTGCAGAACCTGCATCTAAAACTTGAATACAAGCAAATATTGTCGATGCTACAGCTGTTCCAATAAATAGACTTATTTTTACTCTTCCAACAGGTACACCAACATTTGTAGCACCAACTTTATCTCCGCCTGATGCAAATATCCAATTTCCATATCTAGTTTTCATAAGTATCCAA
>CACBRD010000003.1 GCA_902541515.1 uncultured Pelagibacteraceae bacterium
ATTGTGCTTGAGGATCATGTTCTGCTTGGCCGATTAAATCACTTGCAGCCCATTCAGGATTTGAGAATTTATCACAAACAATTGTTATTTCAGAAGGCCCTGCAGTCATGCCTTCGATTCCAACATCTCCAAAAACTTCTTTTTTTGCAGCTGCTACATATGAATTCCCAGGTCCAACTATTTTATCAACTCTTTTAATCTTTTTAGTTCCATAAGAAACAGCTGCTATAGCAGATGGACCACCAATAGAGTAAATTTCTCTAATTTTACATTTTCTTGCTGCGTATAAAACAGCCGGATTTTGGTTTCCCTTGAAACCTGGGTTTATCATTACAATCCTTTTAACTCCCGCAACAATTGCTGGTATAGCATTCATAAGCACACTTGATGGATAAGATACAAGTGAACCAGGAACATAAATTGCCACAGACTCTAATGGTAAATATTTATATTCAAGTTTGTTTTTAAATTTATCCCTATAAGAAATATTCTTAAATTTTTGCAAAGAATGAAATTTGTAAATTCGATTATAGGCTGTATCAATCGCTTTTTTGACCTTAGGATTTAAAGACTTTATTAACTTAGAAATTTTTAAAGCACTAGGAATGATTGTAGAGTTTTGATTAAATTTCTTTTCATATTTAATCAATGCTTTATCACCATTTTTTTTTACGTCATTGATAATATTAGTTACAGAGACTTTGTCAGATTTAATGCTTTTTCTCCTCTTAAAAAGTAAATAATCCAAAGTTTTATCGAAATTTTTAGTTTTACTATTCAATATTTTCATAATTATTTAATTTCGTTTTGATCCTCAAGCCTCGCCTCGATAGTTTCTGTTGTTAAAGCTATGTGCGCATTATTATTAAAAATAAGATTTATTTCATAATCATCATTATTTTTCAAATAATCAATTCCAATTAATTCTAAAACTAAATCTTTGTTTGATTGATTAATATTTTTTGATCTTACTTTATCAACAAAATCAAATCGACAGATACTATTGATTTTCTTACCTTCTTGATCAGTTTCAACTTTAGTTCTTTCTATTGATAACAAAAAAACCTTATTAGATGCTAGATACTTTATATCTGTAACTTTAACTTTTGCGCCAGAGCTACAAGCAGAAATCATTTGTAGCCCCTCTTGATCATTTGCAATTATTTTTGCCAAATATTTGCTCATTATTTCAATCTTTTAATTTTAACACCAATTTTTTTTAATTTATTTTCAATATCTTCATATCCTCTTTCTAAGTGATAGACTCTTCCAACAATACTTTTACCATTCGCCACCATTGCGGCTAATACTAATGCAACACTGGCTCGTAGGTCACTAGACATTAATTCAGCACCAATAAATTTATTATTGCCCTCAATAAATGCTTTATTGTTTTGAATATTTATTTTAGCACCTAATCTTTGCAACTCAGCAACATGCATGAATCTATTCTCAAAAATACTTTCAGTTATAGAACTTTTCCCAATACTCTTACACATTAATACCATTAATTGAGCTTGAAGATCTGTTGGAATGCCTGGAAACTCTTTAGTTTTTATATTTTTGATAGGTTTTATTTTGTCAGGTCCTTTTATAAAAATTTTGTCATCCAAAGTTTTGATCTTTGCCCCAACTTTTTTTAATAGTTCTATTTCAGTATTTATTATTTTTGGGTCTAAATTTTTAATTTGTAGATTACCTTTAGCAAGCGTTGCCGCTACACAAAAAGTGCCCGCCTCTATTCTATCAGCCATAACTGTATGACTTGTTTCATTGAGAGAATTAACTCCTAAGATGGTGCAGGTCCTTCCAGACCATTTTATATTGGCACCTGCTCTATTCAAAAATTGTGTTAAATCTTTTATTTCAGGTTCAATCGCACAGTTCTTTAAAACAGTTTTACCACTACTCAAAACTGTAGCCATTAATAATTGTTCAGTAGCACCAACAGATATTTTAGGGAACTTAATTGTTTTACCTTTAAGTCTTCCACTTGATTTAGCTAAAATATATCCATCTTTTATTTTATATTCCATTCCTAGTTGCTTTAATGCACTAAGATGATAATTTACGGGTCGTGCACCTATAAGACATCCTCCGGGTAAAGATATTTTAGATTTATAAAATTTAGAAATTAATGGACCCAACACTAATATTGAACCTCTCATTGTTTTTACAAGTGAATAACTTGCAAAAGTTTTCATATTCTTTTTATTAATAATTTTTGCAGATTTTCTGTCTTTAGATAAAATTATTTTTGATCCAAGAGATTTTAATAAATTAAGCATAGTATCTATATCTCTTACTCTAGGTAAATTTTTAATAATTACTGGTTTGTCAAATAATAAAGTTGCTGCAAGAATCGGTAGAGATGCATTTTTAGAACCCGAAATCGAGACTTTACCCTTGATTTTACAAGGACCATTGATCAGAAACTTATCCATAAATTACTTTTTTATTTTAGCAACCTGTATGGTGGTTTGTCCCTGATATTTACCGTTTTTTGATTTATATGTCGTTTCTGGCTGGGTATCTGATTTAAAAAATAAAAATTGAGCAATACCCTCGTTTGAATAAATCTTTGCAGGATTAGGAGTTGTGTTGCTTAATTCGATAACAATATTACCTTCAAATTCATTTTCAATTGGCGTTACATTACAAATAATTCCTGTTCTTGCATAAGTACTTTTTCCAACACAAATACAAAGGACATCCTTTGGAATTCTAAAATATTCAATGGTTTTTGCCAAAACAAATGAATTAGGTGGAATTATACAGTATGGCCCCTTTCGCTCAATAAAGTTTTCATCAGAAAAGTTTTTTGGATCCACTAGCGAACTATTAACATTTGTAAATATTCTATACTCATCAGAAATTCTAACATCGTAACCCATGCTACTTAGTCCATATGATATTTTCCCCTCAGAGACTTGATGATCCAAAAATGGTTCGATCATCTTATGCTCTTTACACATTTTTTTTATCCAAGAGTCTGGCTGAATGGACATTATTTTGTTTTCTTTTTATTTTTTTTTTGAAAAATTTTTCTCTTTTTTAAATTTTTCCTAAGCGCAATGCTCAAGCGCTCATTTTTATTTTTAGTAATCATTCTTTATTTGGATTGGTAAGGAAATCTAAAGTTATTGGTTTAGATGCATCTAAAGCTTTATCCTTATTATCATCTTTTTTAGGGCCCTCTTTTGCTAATCTTTTTGCTTTTTTTTCAGCAAGTTTTCTTTCCCTTTTCGCTTGCTTTTCCATGAGCTTGGCACTTTTGGTTGATTTATAATCGTAATGAATACCCATAAAATTTCCTTGGTAAGATATAAATCATATTAATCAAAAAATTAAGGCAATAATTTGGAAAAAATGCTCTATTATCAATAAAAATAGAATTGATCCAAATGCTCCTGTAGTTAAATGGCATAACGTGTCCATGGTAAGGATAAATTCCAAGTTCGATTCTTGGTGGGAGCACCACTAATTTTTATAAAAAGACTTTCTAAGAAAAATTGTAATCAAGACTAAACTAAAAAAGGCTAAAATTGGAATATATATTTCAGGTGAAAAAATTATATCTGTAATTTTAGGAACTTGTGAATTTTGTTCTATTACTTTTTCTAGACCACTACCTAAGGAAACAGCTAAAAAAATTTGAGGTATAATTCCTATTAATGATGCGAAAAAAAAATTTTTTACCCTAACATCAAAAATTGTAGGCAAGATGCAGCTAAGTTGCCAAGGTATTCCTCCAATAAATCTATATATTAATAGATAATAAAATTCAGACTTTTTAAATTTTCTCTCTAGATTTTGATATCTATTTAAAAATTTATCTCTAATTAAATCTTTTAAAAAATAGTTTCCAAAAATATATAGAAATGTTGCACCAACACTCATACCTATGACCACAATTATAGTACCCAGCCATTTGCCAAAAATAAATCCTCCTAGTAATGCAATTGGAGAACCAAAACCTAAAAATGGGAAAACCCATAATATTGTGAAAATTAAAAAAATTATGGATATTAAAAACAAATTAGAATTTTTTAATTTTAGAAAATACAATCTGTTTTCTTTAATGAAGTCATAAGAAGTTATTTCTTGGATACTAAATTTTGAAAAAAACAATAACACAAATATAGTAAGTAAAACTAAGTATGATAAACCTATTATTATTTTAGTTTTCTTAGCTTTTTCCATCATGGTTCATGGTATTTATAAATCTTCTATTTGCTATTTATATATTTAATTATTATAAAGAGCGAAATTTTATACAAATTTAACCACTTTTATGAAAAGAACATATCAACCATCTAGGAAAAAAAGAAGCCGAACCCATGGTTTTAGATCAAAAATGAAAACCAAGGGCGGTAGAAAACTTTTAAAAAGAAGAAGAGCTAGAGGAAGAAAAAATTTAACAGTATCCTCCACTGTTAAACGAAGAAGAAAATAAAGCCAACTCAATGAAAAGCAAAATTGTTGCTCTTTCAAAGAATGAAGACTTTAAAACTTTGCTTAAAAAGAAAAAAGTATCAAACAGATATGTAACAATTTTTTTTGGTAATATTAATAAAAAAAATAATCAGAAACTTAATATTTCTTTTGTAACTAAGAAGAAGATAGGAAATGCTGTAAAGAGAAACAAGATAAAGAGGAGACTAAGGAATATTATGAATGATGCTGTTAAAGAAATATGTCTAAAATATCAATATTCATATCTTGTTATTGCTAAGTCAACTATGCTAAATAATGAATTTAAAATTATAAAAGAAACCTTATTTCAGGATTTTAAAAAAATTAAATAATGGACATTTTTACAATTATATTTATAAAATTAATTCGGGCTTACAAATACCTAATAAGTCCATTCCTAGGTAACTCTTGTAGGTACTTTCCATCTTGTTCCGATTATAGCATTGAGGCATTAAAAACTTATGGTTTTTTTAAGGGTGGATATTTAAGTTTAAAAAGGATTCTTTCATGCCACCCTTTTAAAGAAGGTGGAATTGATCCTGTAAAAAAAGAAATAAAAGTTAAAAAATAATGGACTCTAAAAATACAATAGCAGCTATAGCTTTATCATCTGCTGTAATTGTTTTATGGGCATTATTCTTTGTTCCAGAAAAATCAACAGTAAATCAAAATATTGTTGAAAAAGAAAAAGTTGAACAAAGCGGTGATGCACCAAGCTTAGAACAAAAGGAAACACAAATTACAATTTCACGAGATGATGCATTAAAACAAACTGAAAGAATTCAATTTGAAAATGAAAATATTATAGGTTCAATATCATTAAAAGGTGCATCAATAGATGATTTAACTTTCAAGAATTATAAAGTAACCCTTGATAATGAAAAAAGAGTAACTTTATTAGGACCTCGAAACATTAAAGAAGGATATCTAATAGATAGTGGTTTTGTTACTTCTGATAAAAATGTTGATGTTCCTAACTCAGATACAATTTGGTCAATAGAAGGTAACAACAAACTCACAGATGGGTCTCCAATAAAACTATCATGGTCCAACGAACAGGGTCTAAAATTTGAAAAAGTAATATCGTTAGATGATAAATATCTTTTTACAGTTAAACAAAAAATAATTAATGAGAGTAATAATAAATATGATTTTTACTCATATGGACAAATAATAAGAAATGAAATTCCGGAAATAATTGACTTTTTAATTCTTCATGAAGGACTCATTGCAACTTTGGATGATGAGTTAATAGAAGAGGATTATGATGATATTCAAGAAAAGAAGTTTGCTAAAGTAGCTAATAAAGGGTGGTTAGGGATAAGTGATAAATATTGGATTACTTCCTTAATACCACCAAAAGATAAAGAGTTTAAAACAACATTCGACTATAAAAATAAATTTAGAGCAAATTTTATTTCTACAGATCCTTTGGCATTAAATGAAAAAAGTTCAATAGAGGAAGAATTACAAATTATCGTTGCCGCAAAGAGAGTGGATGTGATAGACGGATATGCTGAAAAACTCAACATAGATAAATTTGATTTAGTTATTGATTGGGGATTTTTATACTTCATAACCAAGCCTCTATTTTATGGAATTGATTATTTCTTTAAACTACTTGGAAACTATGGTTTGGCGATTATAGCTATCACTATTTGTATTCGTTTAGTTTTTTTTCCATTGGCTAACTTTTCATTTAAAAGCATGGCAAAAATGAAAGTTCTTCAACCAGAAATGGTTCGTCTTAAAGAGTTGCATAAAAATGATAAAATGAAACTTCAACAAGAAATGATGGCTCTTTACAAAAAGGAAAAAGTAAACCCAATGTCAGGTTGTTTGCCAATTCTTGTTCAAATACCTGTATTTTTTGCATTATATAAAGTTTTGTTTGTCACTATTGAAATGAGACAAATGCCATTCTATGGATGGATTCATGATTTAAGTGAAAGAGATCCTACAAGTATATTTAATATTTTTGGTTTATTACCCTACGACGTTCCAAGTTTCTTGGTTATTGGAGCTTGGCCAGTAGCAATGGGAGTTTCGATGTGGGTGCAACAAAAATTAAATCCCGCACCTACTGATCCAATGCAGGCTAAAATTTTTGCTTTCTTCCCGCTTTTCTTAACTGTAATACTCGCACCATTCCCAAGTGGGTTAGTTATTTACTGGACTGTTAATAATATTTTAACAATGGCTCAGCAAGTATTTATTATGAGAAGAACAACAGTCAAAACGACAACCTAAATTTTAATTTAAAATAAATTAATGGACTTAAAAAAAATTCTTCCCGAAAACGGACCCCCAATAAACGAGGTTAATAAATATATAGAAAAATACAAAAATGACTTGATAGTCATAAAATATGGAGGAAATGTTTTAATTGATAGAAATATCTTTGATAATTTTATTACTGATTTAAGTATTTTAAATAAATTAGGTCTTTCAGTTATTGTAGTTCATGGTGGAGGTCCGAGAATCAAGAGAGAGTTAGATAAATCTAATATTCAATCAAAATTTATAAGAGGGCTAAGAGTTACTGATGAAAAAATTATAAACATTGTTGAGTCGGTCTTAATAGATTTTAATAATGATATTGTAAGCTCTTTGGACAAAAAAAATACAGAAGCGGTCTCCATCCACACTAAAAAAGATAATATTATTGAGGTTGTACCAGAGGCAAAAGAATTGGGTTTTGTTGGTCTACCAAATAAGATTAATAACGATATTTTATTGAATATAATTCAACAAAATAAAATACCAATTGTTTCACCATTAGGATTAGATAAAAATAATCAAACACATAATATTAATGGTGATACTGCGGCAATGGCTGTAGCTAAATCTCTCAAATCAAGGAGATTGCTTTTGATGACAAATGTTGATGGTGTTTTAAATAAAGAAAAAAAACTTATAGATGAAATATCCTCATCCGAAATATTAGAGATGGTAAAAGATGAGACAATTACTGAAGGAATGATACCCAAAATAAATGCTTGTCTAGATGCTGTTAATAATGGAGTTACAGCAGCAGGTATAATTAATGGTACAAAACAGCATTCTTGTTTATGGGAAATTTTCTCAGACAAAGGATCAGGTACATTAATAAGAAAATGAATTTAAAAGAAAAAAAATATCTGCTACTTGATCTTGATGGTGTTTGTTATGGAAAGCACAATAACTATTCTTTAGAGCGTGTGTTTGGTCAAGTTTCACAGAGGATGACTCAATTTATATCTGAAAAACTTAAAATTAATAAAGATAAAGCCAAAGAATTACAAACAAATTATTTCTATAAATATAATACATCATTAAGAGGATTAATGGTCCATAATGGAATATCACCAGATGAATTTTTATCTTACGTCCATGAAATTGATTTATCATTTATGAAAGAAGATAAAATTATGAGAAATGAACTTAAACAATTAGATATGGAAAAATTTATCTTCACCAATGGTAGTGCTGAACATGCCGCTAATATTTTAACTCACTTGGGTGTGTATGATTTATTTGGAAGAGATAAGGTTTTTGATATTAAAGACGCTGGTTATGTACCTAAACCAGAAGCGGAAACATTCGACTTAATGGTAAAAAAATTTGGCATAAATCCAAAAGAAACTATTTACATTGAAGATATAGCTAAAAATTTAAGTATAGGTCACGAACGAGGTTGTACAACCGTTTGGTTAGTTAATGATGAGCATTTTGGAAAAATGGATGCAGACAAAGATTTTATTTCACACAAAATTGAAAATCTGTCTTTATTTCTAAAAGAAATAAGGCTATTAAAAAGTAATTAATTATGTCTTTAGAAAAAATTATCAATGATGCTTGGGAAAATAAAGATCAGGTAAACCAAAATTCTGATCAAAATTTAAAAGATGCTATAAACCAAGTTATTGCTGATTTAGATAGTGGTAAATCAAGAGTTGCTGAGAAAATTAATGGAGAATGGGTAACTCATCAGCACCTTAAAAAAGCTATAATGTTAAGTTTTAGAATTTACCCAATGGAAAATTTAAATGGTCCTTATAGTAGTTGGTATGATAAATCACATTTATTAAAAGGTAAAACTGCAGGATGGACCAAAGCTGATCATGAAAAAGCAGGTTTTAGGATGGTTCCGAACTCACCAGTAAGAAAAGGTTCATTTGTCGGAAAAAACGCTGTTCTTATGCCATGTTATGTAAACATTGGGGCATATATTGACGAAGGAACGATGATAGATACTTTTGCAAGAGCTGGTAGTTGTTGTCAGATAGGTAAGAATTGCCATATTTCTGCAGGTTCGGGTGTTGGTGGAGTTCTAGAGCCCGCACAAGCTTTACCAACAATCATAGAGGATAATGTATTTCTTGGAGCGATGTCAGAGGTAGTTGAAGGCGTAATTGTTGGAGAAGGTTCAGTTTTAAGTATGGGTATGTATATTGGTCAATCAACCAAAATAGTTGAGAGGAAAACTGGGAAAATTACTTATGGGAAAATACCACCTTATTCAGTTGTAGTTCCAGGCTCGTTGCCTGATAAAAACAATTCTTCTGCACCCTCCTTGTATTGTGCAGTAATAATTAAACAAGTTGATGAAAAAACAAGATCTAAAACTTCTATTAACGACCTCTTAAGAGACTAAAAATGAAAACTTTAAATGAGTTAAAATTAGCTAAAGAGCTAATCAGATTTCCTTCTATCACCCCAGTTGATGCTGGAGTAATGAAATTTTTAGAAAAAAAATTAAAAAAATTAGGTTTCAAAACAAAAATATTGGAATTTAAAGAAAGAGGATTTCAGCCTGTGAAAAACTTGTATGCAAGATTAGGATCTAAGAAACCAAATTTTATGTTTGCAGGACATGTTGATATTGTCCCTCCAGGAAACATTAAGGATTGGACAGTAAATCCATTTAAACCATCTATCAAAAAAGGCCATTTAATCGGGAGAGGTGCAAATGATATGAAAAGCTCTGTTGCAGCTTTTGTGTCTGCTGTAAGCACTTTTTTATCAACAAATAGAAAATTCAACGGATCAATAAGTTTACTTATTACAGGAGATGAAGAGGGTGATGCAGTAAATGGCACCAAAAAAGTTGTAGATTATTTAAAAAAAAGGAAAGAGAAAATTAACTTTTGTCTTGTTGGTGAACCAACAAATCCAAATAAATTAGGTGAAATGATAAAGATTGGACGTAGGGGTAGTTTAACTGGTAAATTAAATATTTTTGGTCAGCAAGGCCATGTTGCATATCCTCATAGAGCTAATAATCCTTCAACTATAATTATAAAAATTTTAAAAGAATTAAAAGATATTAAATTTGATAGAGGATCAAAAAACTTCCAACCTACAAACTTAGAAATTACAAAAATAAATATAAATAATGACGCTGATAATGTTATCCCGGCTATGGCTGAGGCAACATTTAATATAAGGTTTAATAATAAACATTCGTCAAATTCAATTAAAAATAGACTTAATAAAATTTTTAAAAAAATAACCAAGAAAAATAAATCAAAATTTAAAATTGATTATAGAGTTTCAGGTGAGGCATTTCTAACAAAGCCAAATGAAACAACGCACATGATACAAAATATCATAAAAAAAGTGACCAAAATTAAACCAAAGCTATCTACTACAGGTGGAACCTCAGATTTAAGATTCATAAGAAAAATATCACCTGGATTAGAATTTGGGCTTGTTGGAAAAACAATGCATAAAGTTGATGAAGCTGTATCTTTAAAAGATTTGAAAAATCTTAAGAAAATTTATGAAAACATTTTAATAAATTATTTTAAATGAAAACAGCGATCATAAATTCTGACTCTTATGAGAAACATAATACTGGCGATGGTCATCCTGAGCAGCCCAAAAGAGTAATTGCTATAAAAGAAAAATTAAAAAAAAGAAAAGACCTAATCTGGGATAAGCCAGATAATGTTCCTGATAATATATTGTCTATGACACATTCAAAAGACTATATAAATAATTTAAAGGATTCTTTTCCTCAAAAAGGCCTTAAGTTTCTAGATGGCGATACTGTTGTATCACCCGAGAGTAAAAAAGCAGTTTTTGATGCTGCTGGTTCAACAATAAGAGCAATAGATGGAATAGAGAGTAATCAATTTAAAAATGCATTCTGTTTGGCTAGACCACCTGGGCACCATGCTGAAAAAAATAAAGCTATGGGATTTTGTTGTATATCAAACGCGGGAGTAGCAACAAACTATTTAGTGTCAAAATATAAATACAAAAAAATTGCCTGTGTAGATTTTGACGTGCACTGGGGTAATGGAAATTATGATGTCATGCGTAAAAATAAAAATTCATTATATATTTCTACACACCAATATCCTTTTTATCCTGGGGGTGGAACAGATAAAGATAAAGGAGACTTTAATAATTCATTGAATATCCCTTTGCCTGCTGGGACGAACTCCGAAGAATACTTTAATGCATTTGATAGGGTGTTAGAAAGATTAGTTCAATATAAGCCAGATTTTCTCATATTTTCAGCAGGTTTTGATGCACATAAAGATGATCCATTAGCTCAATTTCAACTAAGTTCAAAAGATTTTTATGAAATTACTAAAAGAACATTAAGAGCTACTAATAAGTTTACTGCAGGTAAAGTTGTTTCTATACTTGAGGGTGGATATGATTTAAATGCCTTAGCAGAAAGCGCTAATGAACATGTAAATGCTTTGGTAGAATTCAATTGATAAATATCTAGCTAATCATAAATCATCTTCATGAAATTGTACAAAATTAGAAAATCAAAAATTGATAATAAAGGTCGTGGACTTTATGCTACTAAAGATATCGGTGAAGGCACAAAAATTATTAATTACTTAGGAAAAATAATCACGAATAAAGAAGTTGAAGAGTCAGACAAATATGACAATAAAAAACCTATTTACTTATTTACTCTAAATAAAAAATATACCCTGGATGGTGATTTCACATTCAATATTGCTGGATTAGTAAATCATAGTTGCGATGCGAACGCACGTTATGATGGTAAGGGTTTAAAAATTTGGATAACAGCTGATAGAGATATTAAGAAAGGTGAAGAGATAACTTGTGATTATGGATTTAGTTTTGATAAAGAAGATTACAAACAATTTCCCTGTAAATGTAGATCAAAGAATTGTTGTGGTTTTATAATTCGTGAAGAAAGTCGTTGGCGAATTCATCGTAAATTTGCGATGAGTAATAAAAAAAAATTAATAAATAACTCTCGTTAAATAGAGACCTTTTGATGGTGCAGGTGGTGCACATAATTCTCTTTTTTTAGACTCCATTACATTTACAAATTTTTTTAATGTCCATTTTTTTTCCCCAACATATTTTAAACAACCAACCATCGACCGGACTTGCTGTTGTAAAAAAGATTGGGATCTAAATTCTATTACTATCCTATCTTTTATAGATTTGATTTTTACTAATTTCATAGTTTTTATTGGACTTTTAGCCCTGCAACTTGATTTTCTAAAAGTACTAAAATCTATAGTTCCTATTAATTTTTTTGCACTTTTCCTCATTAATTTTAAATCAAGATCTTTCATAATATGCCAGCCTCTATTTTCATCTAAAACTGGACCGCCGATCCGATTTATAATCACGTAATTATACACTCTCATTTTAGCTGAAAATCTGGCATGAAAACTTTTACCTCTTTTTTTAATCTTAAGTATTGCTATTCCATCCTTGTTCAAAAAGTGATTGATTGATTTTAAAAACCTATCGATTTTGATAATCTTATTTTTACAATCAAAATGTGCTGACTGCTCTTTAGCATGAACCCCCACGTCCAACCTTCCAGCCCCATATATTGTAATATTTTCTTTTAATAGTTTTGAAATTTTATTTTGTAATAATCCCTGAACAGTTTTTCCCTTTTTCTGAATTTGCCATCCTCTAAAATTAGTGCCCACATATTCAATTAAGATCTGATATCTAAACATTTAATAACTTTGAACCCTTTTTAATTTGGGAGCCCAACATGAATTCACTAATTTTTTGTGCTCTTTTTCCTTGCCTTTGAATTTCAAGAATCTTAATAGATTGATTGTTCTTACATGCTACTTCCAACTGATTTGAAATTATTTCTCCAACTTGACCTTTGCCATTACCAATTTCGGCTTTCAAAATTTTATATCTTTCACCGTTAAAACTAAAGGAGGCTCCCGGAGAGGGAAATAATCCATTTATTTTTCCAATAATTTTAGAGGCATCCTCGTCCCAATCAATCTGTGACTCCCCCTTATCAATTTTTTTTGCATAAGTTGCTTTTGAATGATCTTGATCAATAAACTTCGCCTTATCTTCAAGTATATCATCCACATTATCTAAAATTTTTTCTGCAGCTAAAGCGGATAGTTTTTCTGAAATTTCTTGAGCATTTTGGTTTTGTTCTATTTTGATTTTATAAATATTACTAACTGGTCCACTATCCAATTCTTTTTTGATTTTCATAATACTTATGCCAGTTTCAGGATCTAAATTCATAATTGATCTCTGGATTGGCGCTGCCCCTCGCCAACTAGGAAGAATTGAGGCGTGAATATTTACAAAACCTTTTTTGGTTAAGTTTAAAAAATTTTCAGGAATTATTTGTCCATATGCACACACTATTGCAAGATCGGCATTTAACTCTTTTAAAAATTCATACTCTACATGATTATCCTTAAGTGTCTTGGGTGTTCTATAATCTATATTTAAAGTTTCAGAGATACCCTGAATTGGACTTTTGTTAATTTTTTGTCCTCTATGAGATTTTTGCGGTGGTTGAGTAAAAACCACAGAAATATTATAACCATTTTGATATAGAGTTTTTAAGATAGGAACACAAAATATTGGTGTACCCATAAAGATAATCTTATTTGCCATCTTTAAACTACTATTCTATCTGGATTTTTTTTAATTTTTGAAATTTTTTTTATAATAAAATCTTTCTTTAATTTTGATAAATGGTCAATAATTAATTTTCCATCTAAATGATTTATTTCATGTTGAATACAAGTAGATAAAAGCCCATCACATTTAAGATTTTTCTTCTCCCCCTTTTCGTTAATATATTCCACCTCACAAATTTTTGGTCTCTCAATTTCAATAAAAGTTTCAGGTATTGATAGACAACCCTCCTCATACACTGATGTCTCTTCGCTTAAGTTTTTTATCACAGGATTGATTAATGCAATTGGTTGATTATCTTCATCCTTATTCGAAACGTCAACAACTAAAACTCTTTTTAGTATACCTATTTGAACTGCAGCAAGACCAATTCCCTTGGAGTGGTACATTGTTTCAAATAAGTCTTCAATTAATTTTTTTTCATTAATTCCAACTTTTTCAATTGGATCAGAAATTTTTTTTAATATTTCATCTGGAACTGTAACAATTTCTTTAAGCATAATAAATAATTAAACTAATTTTTAAACTTTTAAAGGAAGAACTTTAAGCAATATCTTATTTCTCATCCAATCAATATTAAGCTTATTGAGAGCTGTGATTATAAAATAAATTGTATCTTCATCTATTCTGTCAATTTCATCTTGTCCAATCACTTCAGCAATTCTCAAAAGTGCTAAACCAGTTTCACTATTATTAATCATAATTTGTATGTCTGTAGGAATTTCATTTTCATCAATTTGATACAAATCATTGTATTTTTCTGAAATTTCAATTCCATCATATCTTAACGACTCTAAAAATATAATATCTTTTTTAGATAGAAAATATTTTTTGTTTTTTTTTATCTTTTTTAAAAAATTATTTGTATCCTTAGAAATTTTGGAACTAGCATAATCACCGTTAAAGTAATTAATTAGTTTTGATTGATGCATTATATCATTGTTAAACTTAATTTTTTTATCTTCATCCTTTTCAATTTGAATATTAGTATAATAAAAACTTGTTAAATTATCTGGTATATCCACTGGATTAATTTTCTCGAGAAAGATTTTCAATTCTAAATCAAACGCTTTATCTAAATCATCATCTTTAAAGGAATTTTTTAATACTTTTAATAACTTTAATTTTTCTACCATTTCTGACTCGAGTAAAATTTTCTGATAAATTAGAGCCCTCCCTTCAATTTTAGAGAGTTTTTTATATTCATTTTGAGCATTAAGAAGTTGATTAAAATTAAATTGGAATCTTTTATATAAATTAAATAATTCTTTTTCTGGATAATTTTTATCATGAACAGCTTTTTCTATAGTTCCTATTTTCTCAATTTCTGAAACATCAATTTGTTTAAATGAACCTAGTAAATTTGCAGATGAAAGATATTTCCAAATTATTTTTTTAGTTTTATCGTTAGGTTCGAAATTAAAATTAGGATTTGTTTGATGGGCTAAGTAAAAATCAAATATTGATTTTTCAGATACAGAATCGTCTATTTTTTTTGTGTATTTTAATAAATAATTTATTTTTTTTTCGAAATATTCATCTTTAAAGCCCGTTTCTTTTTTTAAATCTAAAATTAATTGTGCTTCCTCTCTTTTATTATTTTTAATCAAACAATAGATGTTAAATTTGGATAAATACTCATCTGTAATTAATTCATTATTTTTTGAAAAAACACTGCAAGCTTTGTCAATTTTTGAATTAGAGAGATGTTCATCCACAAGATGTTTTGTGAGTTCTGGATGTAAATTAATTATTTGATTTTGAATTAAATATTCTTCGATTAAATCTAGTTTTGAGTTTTTTATTAACCAATCTGACTTTAATTTTAGAAATTCGTTATCTGATATATTTTTTTTGGGACTATGAGCATTAATTAAGAGTGAAGTATTAATGATTTCAATTGCATCATTAGAAAGATCCATCTTATTTAGTTTTGTAAGCAAATTTTCTAATTGGTCTCCATCTGAATTAGCCCACATATCTACATTGAGACCATAGTCTTCAGGGTCATATAATCCGATTATTTTAATTTCTTTTGTATCAAACTTTTCATCAAGATTAATAATTGATTTTTGATTTTGATTTTGATTTTGCATTCCAAATACACTTGGCTCGATACTTTCTTGTAATATATTTTCCCCATTTGAAATTTCTGGATTGTTTGTTATATTTTTTTCTTCAATTTTTTTTTTATCTATATTCCAAATATCAACTGGTTTTTCTTCTGCACTAACGATAGAAGTGAAAAATAAAAAAAATAAAATTAAAAAATTTTTTTTATTTAACAATTTTAAAATTTTCATTAGGAATAGTTTTATCTATATTTTTTTTAGGAGCTGGAAAATCAATCTTGTTCAGTAAAAAAATAATTAAAAAAAAGACAAGCAAAAGTAAAACTAATTTAGTTACAATACCAACAATACTTCGGCTTGAACTTGTTTTTTTTATAAATTGCATATACTTTTAACTAATTTCAAATTAAGACATATTTGTGGTTTTTCAATAAAGAAAATTATGAAATCTGATAGAAATATTGTTTTTTTAGGTATGATGGGATCTGGTAAAACATCTATCGGATTTTTAGTTTCAAAAAAACTAAAATTAGATTTTTATGATGTTGACCATTACATAGAAAATAAGCTTAAAATGAAAATTTCAAATATATTCAAAAACAAAGGTGAAAAATTTTTCAGAGAATACGAGGAAAAAATTACTTTAGAACTCATGAAAATTAAAGGAATAGTAGTGTCTCTTGGTGGTGGTGCTTTTTTAAATAAAAATATAAGAAACGAGGTTTTAAAAAACCACATATCTTTTTGGCTTAAAACCAAAGATGATATTTTAATCCAAAGAATAAGAAAAAGTGCTAAAAGACCATTAGCTTATAATGTTTCTAATAGTGATCTACAAAATATGATAAAAAATCGTAATAAATATTATACAAAAGCTCAAAATAAAATTGATTGTCACAATAAAACTAAAAAAGAAATTGTAGATAAAATTTTAGATATTATATGAAACCAATTAAATTGATAATTAAGACTAATTCTGAAAAATATCCAATATTTATTGGAAAAAATCTTATTACAAAAATATCAAGTTTGATGGTCAATAATTCCATTAAATCAAAAAAATGTTTATTGGTAGTTGACAGAAAAGTTCCTAAAAAATTTATTTCTGAAATTAAAAAAAAACTACGAAATAAAAAAATATTTTTATTCAATTTTAATGCCAACGAGAAAAATAAGAACCAAACTACTATAAATTCAATCTTAGAAATTTTACTTAATAAAAATTTTTCTAGAGAGGATAGTTTATTAGCAATTGGGGGAGGTATAACTGGAGACGTTGGTGGTTTTGCTGCAAGTTTATTTAAAAGAGGATTACATTTTATAAATATTCCCACAACTCTTTTGGCTCAAGTAGACTCATCGATTGGTGGCAAAACAGGAGTAAATTCTAAGTATGGAAAAAATCTCATTGGTAGCTTCTATCAACCAAAATTAGTCATAAGTGATATAGATACTTTAAAAACACTTAATAGAAGAGAAATTGTTTGTGGGTACGGTGAAATTTTAAAACACTCTATAATATCTAAAAAGAAATTCTTTAAATATTTAGATCAGAATTTTGATAACATTATCAAACTTAAATCTCCTTATATAGAAAAGGCAATATTTGAGAGTTGTAAAATTAAAAAAGATGTAGTTGAAAAAGATGAAAAAGAAAGCAATTTAAGAAAAAAATTAAATTTTGGTCACACTTTTGGTCATTCATTTGAAGCTTCATTAGGATATTCTAAAAGATTAAATCATGGCGAAGCTGTTATCTTAGGAATGATGGTTGCATTAAAATTTAGCAATAAGAATAAATTCCTAAATATTGATGATTATAAATTGATTTCTGATCATTACAAAAATTCAAAATTACCCTCGGATGTTAAAAAATATTTTAAGAGTAAAGATCTTGATAAAATTATTAAATTTATGAAAACTGATAAAAAAAATAATTCTGATAAAATAAAGTTGGTTTTATTAAAAAAAATGGGCCAAACAATTTTAAATCAAGAATACTCAGTAAAAAATTTAAATGGATTCTTAAAAAATGAATTAATTGATTAAAATTTGAATAGAATGAATATATTTTTTTAATTCTTCATTTAAAATTTTGTAAATCTTTTTATCACTATCAATTCTTTTCATTTGCTTAAGTTCCTTTGATACTAAAGAAATTTTAAGATGAAATTTATCTGCCTGGTTTCCAGCGTGATTTTTATGAAGAAAAGATTTATCTTCAATCAATATACTCTCCAAAGCAATTTGCTTTTGTAATTTTTTTTTTACGATTGCAATTAAATCATTTATATTCATAAGTATAATTATATTATCATGAAAAATATTTGCGACTGGAATAATTGTAAAGAAATTGGTGAATATAAAGCACCTATTGAAAAGGATAATAGTAAAAAATATAGGATGTTATGTTTAGAACATGTTAAAGAATTTAATAAAAATTGGAATTATTTTTCCGGTATGAATGATGATCAAGTAATTAATTTTTTAAAATCAGATATGATTTGGCATAAACCTACTCAAAGTTTTAGTTCGTCTGATAATTTTTTTAAAGTTTTATGGAATAACACTTTAAAAGATGAAATGGATAATGATAAATTTAAGAGTGAATTCAATCATATGCGTCAATTTAAATTTGACCATAAAGATATTAAAGCCTTTAGTATATTAGGTGTTTCCGTAGGTTTAAAATGGCAAAAAGTGCAAGAAAAATTCAAAACACTTGTCAAAAAATTTCACCCTGATATGAATGCCGGAAATAAAAAATATGAGGAGAAACTAAAGTTAATTACTTTAGCTTACACGCAACTTAAAAATACATATAGGAAAAAAATTGACACCCAATCTTAACATTCAGCCAGATATTAAAATTTCATTAAAACAATCATTTGGCATTGATTCTGAAATGGAAGTAGAAGCATTCTCTGAAAAAAGCGAATATGTTCCAGAAATAGATAAAAATTATAAATTTGATAGAGATACTACGCTTGCAATTGTCTCTGGATTTGCACACAACAAAAGAGTTCTTGTGCAAGGTTATCATGGTACAGGAAAATCTACACACATAGAACAAATTGCTGCTAGATTAAATTGGCCCTGTATTAGAGTAAACTTAGATAGCCACATCAGCAGAATAGATCTAATTGGAAAAGATGCTATCGTTCTTAAAGAGGGAAAACAAGTTACACAATTTAATGAGGGTATTTTACCATGGTCAATTCAAAATCCAGTAGCTTTAGTTTTTGATGAGTATGACGCTGGAAGACCTGATGTAATGTTTGTCATTCAAAGAGTTCTTGAAGCTGAAGGTAACTTTACCCTCTTAGACAAAAATAAAGTTATAAAGCAAAATAAATTTTTTAGATTATTTGCTACATCAAATACTGTTGGATTAGGAGATACCACTGGACTTTATCATGGAACACAACAAATCAATCAGGGTCAAATGGATAGATGGAATATTGTAACAACACTTAATTACCTTAGTCTAGATAAAGAAATGGATATTATATTAGCGAAAAACAAATCTTTAAATAATCCCAAAGGAAAAGAAAAAGTTTCAAACATGATAAAAGTTGCATCCTTAACTCGAAAAGGATTTATAGCTGGCGACATAAGTACTGTAATGAGTCCAAGAACTGTATTGCATTGGGCTGAAAATGCAGAAATTTTTAAAGATGTAGGATACGCATTTAGAGTCACTTTTCTAAATAAATGTGATGAAATTGAAAAAAATACAATTGCTGAATACTATCAAAGATGTTTCGGAGAAGAACTACCAGAGTCACTAGCAAATATTCAAATTTAAATGAAAAATAACAAGGCTGAAAACTTAAGAGAAAAACTTAAGCAAGCTTTAACCTCAACAGCTAGAGTGATTTCTGATGATATTCATCTTAAAACTATTGATGAAAAAAACAAAAAAGATTTAAATTTTGTCGATATTGAAAATCTTAACTCGAAAGGAGATTTCATTAAAGCTAGAGCAGAGTCTGACTCATCTGCTTTAAAAAAAAAGTTTTCAAATGATGAGATTTATAAAAAGAATTTACCTTTAAATTCCTCATATAGGTCTCTTTATTCTATCGCAGAAAAAGTAAGATATGAATGCCTTGGCTCAAAAATGTTAAAAGGTATAGCAAAAAATCTTAAAGAAAATTATGATCAAATAATCCAATTTAAAAGAAAAGACCAATTAAATACAAAAGAAGATGTTCCAGTTGTGGAAGCTTTTGAGTTGTACATGTTAAAAAAATTTCTGTACGTTAAATTAAATCCCTTAACCAATAATATGTTAAATTTTTGGGAAAAAGACTTCGACAAAGTAATGAATAAACACATTGAATTTTTAAAAGAAAACTTAGAATATCAAAATGAATACTCCTCGAAGTTTTCAGAAATATTAGAAGAAATGGATATTTTTAAAAATGAGGACAATGAAGAAACCAGGGAAGAAAATCAAGATGATGGTCAAAATAATCCTTCTAATGATGATCAAGACAACAATTCAGATGATACTAGAGATGAAGATGACAATGAAGAGACTGAAGCGAGCTTAGACTCTGAATATGACATAGATGAATATAAACTTGATGAGCAACTAATTGATAGTGAATCTGATCAAAAAAATAATGAACAAATTATACAAAAAAAATCAATTAATGATTTAAATACAGACTATAAAATCTTTACAACCCAGTTTGATGAAATAACAAAAGCAGAAAATTTAGAAAACTCTGATGAGGCTTCAAAACTAAGGAAAACTTTGGATCAACAATTAATAGGTTTTCAAGATGTCATTACCAAACTTGCAAACAAACTTCAAAGACAACTGCTGGCAAAACAAAATAGGGCCTGGGAGTTTGATTTAGAGGAAGGGTTATTGGATAGTTCAAAATTACCAAGAATAATAATGGACCCTTATAATTCATTATCTTTTAAAAAAGAAAAAGATTTAGATTTTAAAGACACTGTCGTTACTCTTTTAATAGACAATTCAGGATCTATGAGAGGACGTCCAATAACAATTGCTGCGATTTGCGCTGATATTTTGTCAAGAACCTTGGAGAGATGTTCTGTTAAAGTTGAAATATTAGGTTTCACAACTAAAAATTGGAAAGGTGGAAAAAGTAGAGAGTTTTGGAATAAGGAAGGTAAACCAAAAACACCAGGTAGATTAAATGATTTAAGACACATAATTTATAAAGGGGCTGACACACATTGGCGACAATGTAAAAATAATCTTGGTTTAATGTTAAAAGAAGGATTATTAAAAGAAAATATTGATGGAGAAGCAATTTCTTGGGCATTTAATCGATTAAAAAAAAGAAAAGAGGAAAGAAAAATATTAATGGTAATTTCTGATGGTGCACCAGTTGATGACTCAACTCTTTCAGTCAATTCAGGAGATTTTCTTGAAAAACATTTAAAGAAAATTGTGAAATTTATCGAAGAAAAAACTGAAACTGAAATTTTAGCGATTGGAATAGGCCATGATGTATCAAGATACTATAATCGAGCGATAAAGATTACAGATGTCAATGAATTGGGAGATGTCATGATTTCTCAATTAAGTGAACTTTTTAAAAGTAAAAAAAATTTACATTAAAGATTGAACAAATCTTTATTTTTCCACTTTATTGTAACTTCAGCTCCACTTCTTGTTTGAGAATTCCAACAATTAACAATGGCAAAATTTTTTTCTAATAAAGTCTTTCCTATGAATAATCCTAAACCTAATCCACTATTTTTATCAGATGATTTGAGATAAGGTTCTCCAATTTTTGATAAAATATCGTTTGGATATCCATCACCATCATCTTCAATAGTAATTTCAGTAAAGTTATTATCACTTTTCAAATTTATAAAAACTTTGCTTTTACTAAACTTATTTGCATTACCTATAAAATTTCTTAAGCCATAAACAATTTCAATCGATTTATAAATTTTTTTTGAATTAAGATCTTGTTCTAAATTAAGACTAAATTCTTTTTTACTTGTTTCCTTAAATGATGAAATAATTTGTTTTAAATATTCTTTCATTGATAAATCCTCATCAATAAATTCATCCTCCTGATCAGGATTTAAGGATAATTTTTTTAGTATTTCATTACATCTTTCAACCTGACTTGCTAAAAGTTCAATATCTTGAGAAACATCTTTTTGATCTTTTAATTGTTTTGATAATTCCTGGGTAATTACCTTTATAGTTGATAATGGTGTTCCTAATGAATGTGCGGCAGCAGCTGCTTGTCCACCCAAAGATAACATCTCATGTTCTTTAGCCATTAATTCTTCCATTTTATTCAAAGCATCTTTTCTTAACTTACTCTCTACTCCAAATATAATTGCAAAATAATTTAAAAAAAGTAGAGCTATTATTAAGGCTAAAGGTATCGCATAGATATAATAGTCACTTACATGAAAATGATCATTCAAAGGTTCGGGTAGATCTTTTGAAATAAAAGTTAATCCCAAAATAGATAGGGTAGTTAATAATACTAACAATGAATTAGTTCTGAAGCTTAAATTTGAAGAAGCAAAAACACTAGGTATTATTAAAAAAATGATGAATGGGTTTTTCACACCTCCAGTCAAATAAATGAGACCACTTAATTGAATTATATCAATTAGTAGATGGATGAACGCCGACCTATCTGTTAATTGTGTTTTTTTGTAAATAAAAATTAAGTATAAATTGCTAATTATTCCAATAAAAATGAATAAATTTGCAAAAATAAAGTTGAAATCAAAATTTAAATAAAAATATACAAGATATACCGATATTAATTGACCTATAATACCAATCCACCTTAAATTTATATAAATTGATTTTTTTAAAGAATATTGTTTAGAAGTTTCAAAAAACTTCATTTTTAAACATCTAAATTTTGAACATTTATTGCGTTAGATACGATAAAATCTTTCCTCAAAGAAACATCATTTCCCATGAGTGTATGAATCAAGACTTGATCTTTTTTTAAATCTTTTGAGTACTGAACTTGCAATAAATTTCTTGTATCTGGATTTAATGTTGTACTCCATAATTCCTCTGGATTCATTTCTCCCAAACCTTTAAATCTTTGAATGTTTAATTTCGACTTTTCAGACTCCATAAATCTATCGAATTCTTTTGATCCCTTTTTAATTTTTTTAAAATCTTTATTGTTATTAATAATATATTTTTCAAGCTCTTTTTCGTCTTTAATATAAATTCCTTTTGATCCTTTATTAATTTTAAATAATGGTGGCTGTGCTAAATAAACATGCCCATTTTCAATAAGTTTATTAAATGGTTTGTTATTAAAAAATGTTAATAATAAAGCTCTTATGTGTGATCCGTCAACATCTGCATCCGTCATAATTATAACTTTACCATATCTCAGATCTTTTAAATCTATTTCTTGAGATTTCGGATCTAATCCTAAAGCATTTATCAATGTCAAAATTTCATTTGACGAAATCATCTTTGATAAAGCTTTTGTCCTATGATCAGAACCATTATTACTATTGCCATTTTTCTTGCCATCGTTTGCGTCTACGTATGTATTGAGGATTTTTCCTCTCAAAGGCAATACAGCTTGATTAGCTCTGTTTCTGCCTTGTTTCGCTGATCCACCAGCTGAGTCTCCCTCTACAATAAATAGTTCAGTTCCCTCTTGTTTACCAATTTGACAATCGGCTAATTTTCCAGGAAGTCCACTTAATTCAAGAGCACCTTTCCTTCTTACACTTTCTCTTGCTTTTCGAGCAACATCTCGGGCTAACGCAGCTTGAATAATCTTCGCTAAAATAATTTTAGCAATGGATGGATTTTGATCAAACCATATAGAAAGTTTTTCGTTAACAATATTTTCAACTATCATTCGCACCTCTGAGGATACAAGCTTATCTTTAGTCTGAGATGAAAATTTAGGATCAGGGATTTTTGCTGACAATACACATGTTAACCCTTCTTTAATATCATCACCTGAAATAGTAAATTTGTTTTTTTTCAAGAGGTTATGCTCGTTCGCATATTTATTCACAACTCTTGTTAAGGCGCTTCTAAAACCAAGCAAGTGTGTTCCACCATCTTTTTGATGGATATTGTTAGTATATGGGAATACATCTTCGCTATAGGAAGCATTCCATTTGAGAGAGCACTCTATTTCTACATTTTGTTTTTTACCCTCTATATAAATAGGCTTTTTAAATAAATCATTACCACTTTTATTCTGCAATTTTTCTCTTTTTTCGTCTAAAAAATTAACAAACTCTATTACACCACCATCAAATTTAAAGATAGTTTTCTTCTCTTTTTTATTTGTAAGGTCTGAGAATGTAATTTTTATTCCTTTGTTTAAGAAAGCTAATTCTCTCATTCTTTTTATAAGTGTATTGGAACTAAATTTGATAGATGAAAAAATTTCCTTTGAAGGTAAAAATGTTATCTGAGTACCAGTCTCTTTGGATTTCCCAATTTTTTTCAGTGGCGATTTAGCATCTCCCTCTTTAAACTCAATAAAATATTTTTGTCCATCTCTATGAATTTCTAATTGTAATTTTTCTGAAAGAGCATTTACGACTGATACACCAACACCGTGCAGACCTCCTGATACTTTGTATGAGTCATGATCAAATTTACCTCCGGCATGAAGTTGGGTCATTATTACTTCTGCTGCAGATTTTTTTTCTCCTTTGTGAATATCTATAGGAATACCTCTGCCATCATCTTTAACAGTAATTGTACCATCAGCATTCATCATAACATCAATATTTTTACAATAACCTGCTAATGCTTCGTCTATTGAGTTGTCAACAACTTCATAAACCATGTGATGTAGACCTGTGCCATCGTCTGTATCACCAATATACATTCCAGGTCTTTTCCTTACTGCTTCTAGACCTTTAAGAACTTTAATAGAGTCTGCTTGATATTTATTTAATGTCGCCATTTTTTATTTTATGGAAAAATTAATTATATCATTTTTTACACTAAATTGCTCATTTAATAATTTTACCAATAAACAAAAAATGTCAAATTGACCGCATAAAATAAAGATTATTTATGGCGGAGAGAATGGGATTCGAACCCATGAAAGAGTTACCCCTTTACACGCTTTCCAAGCGTGCGCCTTCAACCGCTCGGCCACCTCTCCACTAAAATTTATAATCTATTTAATAAAAGATTTCTTATTTTTTTTAAAGTATTATTTAAACTCTCTTATTCTTTTTGATTTTCATTAATAATTTTTCAATTTCTAAAGAAGTTTCTAAGTCTGAGAAATATAACTTTTTTTTTATCAAATAATGAAGTTTGTTCAGAATAATTTCCATGGGTGAAAATTCTGTTTTCTTAATAGAAATTTTTTTATCTGTAAAAAGGTAATTATTTTTTTCATTATAGCCGTCATACTCAATTTTTCCTTTTGATCCAAATAAAGTGAGTTTTCTATATTTATTATTTGGAAAATTAGAAAAATTAATAATTCCTTTAATATTATTTTTAGCTTTGAAATATAAACTCAAATCCTGAAAAAAAGATCTATTTTTTTTATAAATTTTATTAGAAATAATTTCTAGAAAATAAATATTTTCCACAAATTTTAAAATTGTCGCAAATATATGTGGATACCAATCCTTGAATGGAGAGAACAATTTATTTTCATACTTTAAACTAAATTTTCCAAAATTTGCTTGAATAAAACTTATCTTACCAATTAATTTTTTATTTAAATAAAGAAATTTTAAATTTTCATTATATAGATCTGAGTGATTTACAATTACTGAAGTTTTGTTTTTTTTTGAAATTCTTATTAACTTTCTAATTTCTTTAATATTATTTGCAGCAGGTTTTTCAAGAATTATCGGGATTTTATTTTCAATTAATAGTTTTGAAATTTTGTAATGAGTTTCGACAGGTGTACATACTACGGCTGCATCAATTTTAGACAAAATAATATTTTCTTTTGACAGAGTTTTGAATTGTGAATTGTTAATCTTTTTTTTTCTAAATATAGAGACTAAATTAAATTTTTTATCTTTCTTTATAGTTTTAAAATATAACTTTCCAAAACTACCAAATCCTATAAGTGCTAGATTTATTCTTTTATCCAATTTGTGTATTTATTTTTATTTTTAATTAAATATTCTGGAAATCTATCATCAATATTTATCCTTTGAAAATTATAATTTCTGTTAAAAATATCTTTACCTTCCTCAATTTTTTTAATTATTTTATTTTTATCTTTTATATCTTTATTGTCGAATTCTGTATGTTGATAAGAACTTATTTTTTTAATAATGCCCTCTACATTATAAAGAAAAGAAAAGTGCCATCCTCCATTTTTTATGATATAAATATTTTCCGGTTTATCTAACCTCCACCATGGATATTGTTTTATTTTATATTCTCTTAACCAATTAAGGGATTTGAGATTTTTTTTTAAACATATCTTAGATCCAAACCAATTTTGATTAGAAGTGCTAAGCATATTTAATTTATAATAAAATAATAATTGTTCAAAAACTCCAAACTTCTTTTTTGATTTTATAAATTCACTTATTCTTGTTGGATTTGGTATCTCATCTACATCTGAAGCAATGACAAAAGTCTCATCTTTAAAATTATCAATCGCTTTCATCGCATAATTTCTCTGGTATTCAAGCATATTCCAAGGATCTGAAAGATTAGGAAAATCATCAACAGGTAAATAAATAATTTTGTCTTTAAATTTAGAATATTTTTCTAAATTAAAGTTTAATTTTCTTTTGTTACCTCTGTGGTCATAAGATCCTTCTGTAATTATAAACTTAGTGACATATTCATAAAGAATATTAAGTCGTATTTCTAATATTGTTTCCTCATCAAAATAAGTTACACAATCTAAAATATTCATATACAAAATATCTTTAATTCATTACTAAAGTAAAATGAACAAAAAAATCGCAATCATTGGTGGAGGACTTTTTGGTTTGACAACTTACATCATGCTAAAAAAAAGAGGACATGAATGTATTTTGTTCGAAAAAAAAAAAGAATTGCTTGCAGGTGCCTCAACAAATAATTTAAATAGAGTACATTTTGGGTATCATTATCCAAGGGACAATCTTACTGCAAAACAATCTTATAAAGGCTATCAAAGCTTCTGTAAAATTTATAAAAGAGCAATTATCAAAAATTTTACAAACTATTACCTAATAGCAAAACATAGCAAGGTAAGTTTTAATAATTATTTAAAATTTTGTAAGAAAAATAAACTTGATTTTAAAATAATAGATAATTCAAAACTTGGATTTGAAGTTAAAAATATACAAGGAGGAATTCAGGTAAAAGAACCAATCTATGATTGGGAAATTATCAAAAAAGAGGCGAAATCAATAATTAATCAGTTTGAAAGAAATAAGATACATCTTAACGAAGAAGTAAAAAAAATTAAAAAAATTAATAATTTTAAATTAATTACTAATAAAAGTGTTTATTACTTTGATAAAATTATTGATGCTTCATACGATGGTTCAAATTTTCTCACAAAAAATTTAAATGAACCTATAAAAAGAAAATATCAGTTAGTAGTAGTTTTTGAATTCAAATTTAAATCCTCTAATAAATTAGGTCTTGCATTAATGGACGGCAAATATTTTTCTTTTTTGCCAAAAGGAAAAGGCAAGCAGCATTTGCTATATCATGTAAAACACTCTGTTATTAAAGAAAAAATTTCAGAAGAATTTCCAAAGTCTTGGTACAATTATTCGAATTATAATGATCAAATAAATAAATCAAAAAAATTATTATTGAAAGATCTCAATTTTTATTTACCAAACTTAAATATTAATTTAACCAATAAAATATATATAAGCCCAAGAGTAATACAAAATAAAGTTGAAAAAACAGATAGAAGAGTTTCTTGTGTCAATGAAATTTCTAAAAATTATTTTCAAATATTCTCAGCAAAGATTGATCATTCTGTTGATATAGCATTTAAAGTCTTAAAGAAAATCCAAAAAAATTAAGTTTTATTAATTTTTAAAACTCCAATAAACGCCTCTTGTGGGATTTCTACTCTTCCAAATTGTTTTGATCTTGCTTTACCCTTTTTTTGCTTCTCTAAAAGTTTTCTTTTTCTGTCTGTTGCACCTCCGCCATGAATCTTTGTTAAAACATCCTTTTTAAAACCCTTGATTGTTTCTCTTGCAATAATTTTTCCACCAATTGCAGCTTGGACTGGGATCATAAAATTATGTCTAGGTATTAAATCTTTTAATTTTTCGCAAACTTCTCTTCCAGTTTTTTGAGCAAAATCTTTATGTATCATCATAGCAAGTGCATCAACTGGTTCACTATTAACTAAAATGCCAAGCTTTACCAAATCTCCCTCTCTATGCTCTAAGATTTCATAATCAAAACTTGCGTAACCACTTGTCATAGATTTAATTCTGTCATTAAAATCGAAAACTACTTCATTTAATGGCAGCTCATAATTTAATACAGCTCTATTACCTGAATATGAAAGATTAGTTTGAATTCCTCTTTTATCCTGACATAATTTTATTATTGAACCAAGGAATTCATCTGGAGTTATTATGGTAGCTTTAATCCAAGGCTCCTCAATTGAATTAATAATTGTTGGATCAGGAAGAGTTGATGGATTTTGTAAATCTATAATTTTACCATTATTTAATTTAACTTTATAAACTACTCCAGGTGTGGTTGTTAATAAGTTTACATCAAACTCTCTTTCTAATCTTTCTGTGATGATTTCAAGATGTAAGAGACCTAAAAATCCACATCTAAATCCTAATCCTAGAGCTGATGATGATTCTGCTTCATATGAAAAACTTGCATCATTTAATTGTAATTTGGCTAACCCATCTTTTAATTTTTGATATTCAGAGCTATCAACAGGAAACAACCCACAAAAAACTACAGGTTTACTTGGTTTAAAACCAGGTAATGCATTTACAGGTGGTTTTGATGCATCACATATAGTGTCACCAACTTTTGTTTCTGAAAGAACTTTAATTCCTGTAGTAATAAAACCTATTTCACCAGTATTTAATTCGTCTATATCTTTTGCCTTTGGTGTAAAAACTCCAACTTTTTCAACTATATAATCTTGATTAGTAGAAAGCATTTTAATTTTCATATTTCTTGTAAGTTTACCATTAATTACTCTAACTAAAATCACGACACCTAAATAAGTGTCATACCAACTATCAACTAATAGACATTTTAAATCTTTATCAGTGTCACCTTTTGGGCTAGGTAATTGATTAATAATTTGCTCAAGAATATCCTTTATACCTTCCCCTGTTTTTCCTGAACAAGGAATTGCATTTTCCGTGTCAATTCCTATCACATCCTCAATTTGTTTCTTTGTTCTATCTAGATCAGAAGCGGGCAAATCTATTTTATTTAAAACAGGAATGATTTCATGATTAATATCTAAAGCTTGATAGACATTAGCTAGTGTTTGAGCTTCGACACCCTGAGTACTATCTACAATTAATATTGATCCTTCACAGGCATACAAAGATCTACTTACCTCATAACTAAAATCTACATGACCAGGGGTATCTATAATATTTAAAATATAATTTTTTCCGTTATTTGCTTTATAATTCAACTTTACTGTCTGTGCTTTTATTGTGATGCCTCTTTCTCTTTCTATATCCATAGAGTCAAGTACTTGTGATTTCATCTCTCTCTCTGTCAAGCCACCACATTGATGGATTATTCTATCAGCTATTGTGGACTTCCCATGATCAATATGAGCAATGATTGCAAAATTTCTAATATTATCGATTGTACTCATTTTAATTTTAAGATCGAATTTTAGCCCCGGTTTTATTTTCCACTGCTTCTATGATTGAATTATTAATTTTCTCTAAGTCCTTATCGTTCAAAGTTTTTTCTGATGACTGAATTGTAATGTTGAAAGCTATAGACTTTTGGTTATCCGGGATATTTTCACCTTCATAAACATCAAAAACTTTTATATTGCTAATAAGATTTGGATTCACATTAGAAATTACATTTATCAACTCTTGAACTTCTACATCTTTATTAATTACAAATGCAAAATCTCGCTCTGATTTTTGAAAATCCGATACAGAAAACTTCAATTTTTGATCTTTTAATGTTTTTCTTGAAAGTTTTAAATTTTCTAAAAAGATTTCAAAACCTATTAGATTTTCAGTTTTAACATCAATTTTTTTTAGAATATTAGGGTGAATTTCACCAAAATAAGCTGCAACTTTATCTTTTTTATGATCTAAGAAAATTCTACCAGACTTTCCTGGATGATAATAATTGGGTGTTTTGCTATCAATAAAAAATTGATCGGAATTATAACCTGCTTCGCTCAAAGTTTGCACCACATCTCTTTTTGCATCAAATAAATCAATATTTCTCTCTTTATCAATCCAAGAAAGTCTTGATTTTTTTCCGGCTGACAAACCACAAACTACAGTCTTTTGCTGACCTGGATTTGAACCAGTAAAAACAGGACCTATCTCAAATATAGATAAATCTTTAAAACCTCTATCCAAATTTTTATTCATATACATGATTAAATTTGAAAATATAGAATTTCTTAAAACTCCCAATTCAGAACTTATGGGGTTTACGATTTTTATTTCTTTACTAGCTTCTCTAAAGTGATTGTTATAAGTTTGATCTGTAAATGACCATGTTATTGTCTCTAAATAACCCTTTGAAGCAATTGCTCTTTGTAAGAAATGGAATAATCTTTGAGATTGAGTTAAAGTGGATTTAGATCTATCTTTAATTGGGTCAATTGTTTCTATTTTATCATAACCACTTATTCTAACCAACTCTTCAATAATATCTATTTGCTGTGAAATATCTGGTCTCCAGGAAGGAACTATCAACTTAAAAGAATTTTTTTCTTTTTTAATAATAAAACCAAGATCAGTCAAAATTCTTTGGATTTCTTTTTTAGAAATTTTAAATCCAACTATATTTTCAAAAGAATTTACATCAAAGTTTATAATTTTGGTTTTATAAGATTCAATTTTTTGAATATCGATTTTACTAACTTCGCCACCACAAATTTCTTGAATTAATGATGCTGCTTTCTTTAAACCAGTTTCGATGGATAATGGGTCAATTCCTCTTTCAAATCTAAATTTTGCATCTGTATCTAAATTCAATTTTTTTGCCGTATTTCTAATTGATCTTGGATCAAAATAAGCAGACTCTAATAATATATTTTTTGTATCAAATTCTGTGCCTGATCTTGTGCCCCCGATAATTCCACCTAATCCTAAAACTCCTTTGTTATCACTAATAACACACATACCTTTTTCTAACTTATAAATTTTATTGTCCAGTGCTGTAAATTCTTCTCCAGATTTCGAGTTTCTTACGATTATCCCTTTTTCAATTTTGTCAGCATCATATGCGTGTAATGGTCGATTAATATCTAGCATTACATAATTTGTTATGTCAACAATAGCTGAAATGGGTTTTTGACCAACTGAAATTAATTTGTCTTTGAGCCATTGAGGACTTTCGGTATTTTTTACATTTTTAATCAAACAACTACCAAAAGCACTACACCCTTGTCCTTTCTCCTTATTAATTTTAACTTTTAAAGTTTGTTTTGTTTTTAATTTAATTTGTTTCTCTTTAGATACTTTCAATTTTCCAAAACCTGAGGCCGCAAGATCTCTAGCTATTCCCTTCACACCAAGACAATCTGGTCGATTAGGTGTAATTGATAAATCAATAAGATTAGATTTTGATTTTGAAAAATAACTTTTACCAATATTTTTTTCATATTTTTTAGATAATTCGGTAATACCATTACTCTCATCAGATAAATTTAACTCAGACTCAGAGCAAAGCATTCCATAAGAGGTTACACCTCTAATTTTTGCTATTTCTAATTTTGTGTTAGTCTTTGGGATAATTGCACCTGGAGGGGCATATATAGTAATAAGTCCTTCACTCGCATTGGTGGCACCACACACAACTTTTTTAAGCTCTTTCTCACCGACATTTACGTCACAAACTTTAAGTCGATCTGCGTTTGGATGTTTTTTTGTCTTAATAATTTTTGCGACTTTAAATAGTTGATTATCAGATGAAAGACTTTCCACACTTTCTACCTCTAGCCCTATATTGGTAAGTTGTTCTAAAAGATTTTTTTCTTTCAAATTAGTTTTTAAATGATCTTTTAACCAATCAAATGTGATTTTCATCTACTTAGGCCTCTATAGTTTGTAGGTACGTCTAAAGGATCAAATCCAAAATGGTTTAACCATCTATAATCACAATCAAAGAAAGCTCTAAGATCATTAATTCCATATTTCAACATCGCTAATCTATCAATTCCTATTCCAAACGCATAACCTTGAAACTTAGTTGGATCAACCTTAACATTTTTTAAAACATTTGGATGAACCATCCCGCAACCTAGTATTTCTAGCCACTGGTCACCTTCCCCTATAATAATTTTTCCATCTTTGATTTCATATCCAATATCAACTTCGGCAGATGGTTCTGTGAAAGGAAAATGACTTGGCCTAAATCTCATTTTTATTTTTTTTACTTCAAAAAATTCTTTGATAAAATAATTCAAACAACCTTTTAAATGACCCATATTTATATTTTTATCTATATGAAGACCTTCAACTTGATGAAACATTGGTGAATGTGTTTGGTCACTATCTGATCTGTATGTTCTGCCAGGTGCGATTATTTTAAAAGGAGGTTTGTCTTTTAACATTGTTCTAATTTGAACGGGAGACGTGTGAGTACGTAGCAATCTTTCTTTTTTATCATCAAGATAAAATGTATCATGCATATCTCTTGCTGGATGATTGTCTGGAGTATTTAAAGCAGTAAAATTGTTATATTCATTTTCAACATCTGGTCCTTCCTCTACACTAAAGCCTATTTCAGAAAATATAGAAGATATTTCATCAATTGTTTGTGATACAGGATGAATTTTACCCCTTACAAATGATCGCTCTGGTAAAGTAACATCAATTTTTTCTTTTTTCAATTTTTCATTAATGTTTGCTTTTTCTATTTCGTTTATTTTTAAATTTATAAGATCTTGAAGTTCATCCTTAATTATATTCAAATCAGATGCGAATTTTTTTCTTTCTGAGACATCAATAGTACCTATTTTTTTAAATTGAGATGAGACCAACCCGTTTTTACCAAATAGATCAGATTTAATTTGATTAAGTTCTGCTAGATCTAATTTACCTTTTAATTTTGATATAAATTCGTCTCTTATTTTTTTTAGATCAGACATTTGTACAGATTATTTCTTCAGCGAAATAAAACAATAGTGAAGATTAATTTAAAGCAGATTGTGCTTTTTGGACAATAGTTTTAAAGGCTTCTGGGCTATCATAGGCTATCTCAGCTAAAATTTTTCTATCAATTTTAATTCCACATTTATTTAAACCATAAATAAACTTGGAATATGTCAAACCTTCAGCTCTCACACCCGCGTTGATTCTTTGAATCCACAATGATTTGAAATCTCTTTTCTTATTTCTTCGATCTCTGTATGCATATTGCATAGCTTTTTCCATAGCTTGCTTTGCAACTCTGATAGTATTTTTTCTTCTTCCCCATTGACCTTTTACAGCTTTTAAAACTTTTTTATGTTTAGCTCTACTTGTTACACCCCTTTTAACTCTTGACATTTTAACCCCTTAAGCTGTAAGGCATATACGATTTAACAATCTTACCATCTTGTTTTGACATCGCAGTAGTACCTCTAAGTTTTCTTATTTGAGAATTAGTTCTTTTTATCATGCCGTGTCTCTTTCCAGCTTGAGCCATCATAACTTTCCCTCTAGCTGAAATTTTAAATCTTTTTTTTGCTGAGCTCTTTGTTTTTAATTTTGGCATAATTGAACGAGGTTATACAAAGAATGTTGAAAATTTACAACCTATATTAAAGCCTATAAAGGTTGAATTACCATAATCATTTGCTTTCCATCAAACTTTGGGTGCAATTCAACTTTACCAATATCTTTCATATCCTCTTTAATTTTGGCCATCAATTCATTACCTAAATGAGAGTGTTGAAGTTCACGTCCTTTAAATCTAATGGTGAACTTAACCTTATCACCTTTAGCAATAAATTTTTTAGCATTTTTCACTTTAAATTCATAATCATGCGTTTCAGTCACTGGTCTCATTTTAATTTCCTTTAAAGCAATTATTTTTTGTTTCTTTTTTGCAAGGTTTGCTTTTTTTTGTGCATCATATTTATATTTTCCCATGTCCATAATTTTACAAACTGGGGGATTGGCATTTGGGGCAATTTCGATTAAATCTAAACCTTGATCTTTTGCCATTTTGATTGCCTCATTAGTATTTAAAACACCTAAATTTTCTCCATCGCTTGCGATAACTTGAACCTCGGGTGAGGAAATTCTGTTATTTGACCGAGGTCCACGATCCTTAGTTCTTCTTTGAAAATAGTTTTGCTTAAAATCTGCCACTTAAATATTTGAAGGTGCTTTGTTTAAAGCAGAAAATTTTTTTAGAAATGAGTTTAGTTCCATATTTTCTTGTTTATCTGAGTCCAATCTTCTAATGGTTACTGAGTTACTGTCAACTTCTTTTTTACCACAAATTATTAAAAGAGGTATTTTTGCTAATGAATGATCTCTTATTTTATAATTTAAATTATGATTTTTTAAATCAACCATTGATGTAATTCCAGCTTCTCTTATCTTATTAGAAACTTTTTTTGCATATTCTTCGAAGTCTTCGGAAATAGGTATAACAACTGTTTGTAACGGAGATATCCAAAATGGAAATTTTCCAGCATAGTTTTCAATCAGAATTCCTATAAATCTCTCAAGTGATCCAAATAATGCCCGATGTAACATAACAGGAACTTTCTTAGTACCATCTTTATCTACGTATGATGCATCTAGTCTACCTGGTAAATTTAAATCAACTTGGACTGTTCCACATTGCCAATCTCTTCCTATTGCATCTCTTAAAACAAATTCTATTTTTGGACCGTAAAATGCTCCCTCACCTTTATTTATACTATACTCAAGTTTAGATGCTTTGACTGCTTTTAACAAAGATGCTTCAGCCTTGTCCCAAATCTCATCCTCACCAACTCTTACCTCTGGCCTATCAGCATATTTAAGAATTACATTTTCAAAACCTAGATCTTTATAAATTTCTAATATTAAATTTGTAACATTTAAACATTCACTTGTGATTTGATCTTCGGAGCAAAAAATATGAGCATCATCTTGAGTGAATGCTCTTACTCTTAATAATCCATGTAAAGCACCAGATGGTTCATATCTATGAACTTTTCCAAACTCAGTAATTCTTAGAGGTAAATCCCGATAACTTTTTAGACCTTGATTAAAAACTTGTATGTGTCCAGGGCAATTCATTGGTTTAATTGCAAAAACTTTTTCATCAGGAGTTTCTGAGGTATACATGTTTTCCCCATATTTTTCCCAATGACCCGATTTTTCCCACAATAATCTGTCTAATACCTCTGGTGTGTTCACCTCTTTGTATCCGGCTAGGTCCTGTTTGGCTCTCATATAATTAATTAATTTTTGAAATAACGTCCAACCTTTCTCATGCCAAAAAACAGATCCTGGACTTTCTTCTCTAAAATGAAATAAATCCATTTCTTTGCCCAATTTACGATGATCTCTTTTTTCTGCCTCTTCAATTCTTTTTAAATAATTGTCTAAATCTTTCTGGGAGGCCCAACTTGTTCCATAGATCCTTTGAAGCATTTCATTTTTTGAGTCACCTCGCCAATATGCGCCTGAAACTTTTGTAAGCTTGAAGGCTTTGCCAATTTTACTAGATGATACTAAATGAGGTCCTCTACATAAATCATACCAAGTCTCACCATGATGATAGACTGAAAGCTCTTCAGTTTCAGGAATACTCTCAATAATTTCTGCCTTATATTTTTCTCCAATTTTTTTAAAATGCTTAATTGCTCTATCTCTTTCCCAAACTTCTCGTCTTGTTTTTAAGTCTTTGTCAATTATTTCTGACATCCTTTCTTCAATTTTTTTGAGATCGTCATCTGTAAAGGGCTCCTTTCTGGCAAAGTCATAATAAAATCCATTTTCTATAACTGGTCCAATAGTAACTTGGGTGCCTGGATATAATTCTTGAACTGCCATAGCCATGATATGTGCAGCGTCGTGTCTTATAACTTCTAAACCTTCTGGGTCTTTTGCTGTAAAAATTTTAACGGAACAATCTTTATCAATCGAAAAATATAAATCTTTTAATTCTCCATTCACACTCATTATCAAGGCTTGTTTTGCTAATGATTTGCTAATTTTTTCAGCAATCTCTAGACCTGTCACATTTTTAGCAAAATCTAAATTGTTTCCGTCTGGTAAAGTAATTATGGGCATTTAATTTAGTAATCTCCTATACTCTGAATAAGTAGAAAAACACATTTTTTCAACATTAAATTTTTTTATAATGTTTTTTCTTCCTTCCTTACCCATTAATTTTAAGGAAGTTTCATCCATTGTCATTGCTTGAATGATTTTTTTACTCAAGGAGCCTGCGTCACCAGATTCAAATAACAACCCAGTTTTTTCATTTAAAATTGTCTCATTTGATCCTCCAATATTACTAGCAATGATTATTTTTTCCATAGATTGCGCCTCTACTGCAACTCTTCCAAAAGCTTCAGGTTCAATTGATGCTGAAACTATAATATCAGAAACACTATAAGCTAAAGCCATATCCTTACAATGCTCTATGAATTTTACTTGATTGGTCAGATTATACTTTTCAGTTAATTCGATAAGTTTTTCTTTATAAGAATCTCTTCCCTGATCACTGCCTAATATTACAACATGAAATGCTTCGTATCCTAATTCAATTTTAACTAAATTTATTGCCTCAATAAATAATTCTTGGCCCTTCCATGACGTAAGTCGACCTGGCATAAGAATTATTTTTTTTTCATCAGTAATATTCCACTCATTTAAAAGTTTTTTTTCATCAGTTTCAATTTTGGTTGTTGGATCAAAATAATCTACATTTATGCCCCTAAAAATTACTAAAAATTTTTTTTTAGAATTCAAGAATTCCTGATAATTCTCTTGAATATGTGAAAAGATAAAGTTTGATCCTGCTATTACCAAATCTGACCTTACCATTACTGAATTATAAAATTTTTTTAATCTACCTCTAAAATTATAAGTCCCATGAAATGTAGTAACAAACTTTCTTCTAGTTAATTTTGTTGCAAATAAACACGACCAAGCTGGTGCTCGACTTCTTGCGTGAACAATTGAAATATTAAAAATCAAAATTATTCCTATTAAAATAATTGAATTTATCAAAATCAATAATGGATTTTTACTATGGACAGGAAGCCTTATTAATTTTACTTTTTTTTTATCAATAAACTTAGTTAACTCTCCACCACTTGTAACAATGTAAGATTTACAATTATTTTCAGGTAAAAAATGTGCAATATCATAGCAACCAGTTTCTGCACCTCCGTAACCTAATTTTGGGATTACTTGCAAAACATTTAAATTAGATGACATTTAGAATAATTATATAATAATAGACAAAACTAATAAACTTTTATGACAAATTTTAATTACTTAAAAATTTCTAGTACCAGAAAAATAAGATATTTAAAACTACATCAAAAAAATGCCACCTACATTGTTTTTTTGCATGGTTTTATGTCAGATTTGGAAGGTAAAAAACCTCAAGCATTTTTAAAATTCGCAAAAAAAAATAAACTAGGTTTTCTTGCTTTAGAATATTCAGGTCATGGTAAATCTTCAGGAAAATTTATTAATGGTAATATTTCAAAATGGACTAGGGATACTACTTTGGTAATTAAAAAAGTTGTCAAAAAAAACGATATTATATTTATAGGATCAAGTATGGGGGCTTGGATTTCTTTAAACCAGTTTAGTCTTATCAAAAACAAAATTAAAGGTTTTTTAGGAATAGGTTCAGCGCCAGAATTTCTTGATAAACTAATGTGGAATAAATTTTCTTATAAAATGAAGATTGAAATCAAAAAAAAAGGTTTGATAAATTTAAAACATGGTGATTATGAATACCCAATCACTTACCAATTGATTAAAGATGGAAGAAAAAATAAAATTTTAAATAAAAAAATAAGTCAAAATATAAATGTAACAATGATTCACGGAAGTAAAGATAAATCTGTACCTTTAATTTATTCAAAAAAAGTTTTAAAAATATTTAAATCTAAGAAAAAGAAATTAGTAGTTATAAAAAATGGTGATCATAGTTTATCTTCACCAAAGTGGCTCAAGATATTAAAAAAAGAGTTAAAATTAATAATTAACTAACTTTTTGTATTTTTGTTTTTGTAGAGATTGGATTTTTAAGCTTATCTATCATTTCTTTTGGACAAACCTGTACAAAATTCTTTAATTCGTTTTCAAAGTCATCAATTATTTTTTTTGATAAACTTGACCCAGTTTCATTACTATGTTCGAGTACCAATTTTTTTAAAAATTTTGACCAATACTCAGTTTCAACATTTTGCCACACAACTGAGTCTGGATTAACTTTTTTTTCAAATTCTTTTGATTTATCGTAAATAAAAGCCATTCCCCCCGTCATGCCGGCTGCAAAATTATCTCCAACATCGCCAAGAATTACTGCAGTACCACCTGTCATATATTCACAACCATTTGAATCACAGCCTTCGATAACAGTTATAGCACCAGAATTTCTTACCGCAAATCTATCCCCAGCTTGACCAGCTGCAAAAAGTTTACCTGACGTTGCACCATAAAGAACTGTGTTCCCAATAATAGTATTCTCATTCGAAATTAAATTGCTTTCATCAGGAAGTTTTATTGAAATGGTTGCTCCCGACAAACCTTTCCCAACATAATCATTTGCATCGCCTTTTAAATTAAGTTTAAGTCCCTTTGCTGTAAATGCACCAAACGATTGTCCAGCTGAACCTTTAAAATCTAGAGTTAAAAAATTTTCCTCTAATTTTTCATAACCATATTTTTTATATAAGTGATGTGAAATTCTAGTACCTACAGCTCTATTGGTATTTTTAATTAAAAACTCGTTATTTATTTTTTCTGAGTTATCTAAAGCCTTTTCTATTTGAGGCCAAATTTCTTGATCCAGTGTATCAGGAACTTGATTAATTTCTGAGATCTCACAATACCTCTTATTATTGCCGGGGTCTGCTTGGACGAATAATGGATTAAGATCTAAATCATCTAGATTAGGCGAGGCTTTACTCACCTGCATTAATAAATCAGTTCTACCGATAACCTCATTTAAAGTTTTAAAACCAAGTGAAGCTAAAATTTCTCTTACTTCTGTAGCAATAAATGTAAATAAATTTACAACTTTATCAGGTGTTCCAGTAAATTTTTCTCTTAATTTTTCATCCTGTGTACATACTCCTACAGGACAAGTATTAGAGTGACATTGCCTTACCATAATACAACCCATCGCTACTAGAGCGGTAGTTGCCACACCATACTCCTCTGCACCCATCATAGCTGCGATAACAACATCTCTTCCAGTTTTTATACCCCCATCAGTTCTTAAAGTAACTTTATGTCTTAGATTATTTAATGTTAAAACTTGATTAGCCTCAGTTAGTCCCATCTCCCAAGGTATACCTACATATTTTACACTTGTTTGAGGTGTAGCCCCAGTTCCTCCATTATGTCCTGAAATTAAAATTATATCAGCTTTTGCTTTTGCAACACCAGCTGCAATAGTACCGACGCCAGAAGATGCAACTAATTTGACTCCAATTCTTGCCTTAGGATTGATTTGTTTTAAATCATAAATAAGCTGAGCTAAATCCTCAATTGAATAAATATCATGATGCGGAGGTGGGGAGATTAGTGTTACGCCTGGTGTTGAATGTCTTAGCTTGGCAATCTCATCTGTTACTTTAAATCCTGGTAATTGACCACCTTCACCAGGTTTTGCACCTTGAGCAATTTTAATCTCAATTTCATTACAATTGTTTAAATAATTAACTGTTACACCAAATCTTGCTGACGCAATTTGTTTTACTCTCGAATTTGCAGTATCACCAGAGTCCATGATTTTAAATCTATTTGCATCTTCACCACCTTCTCCACTACAGGATGCACCTTTAATTCTATTCATCCCAATAGCCAATGTTTCGTGTGCCTCCTTGGATAATGCTCCATGAGACATACTTCCACTACCAAATCTTTTTAATATTTCTTCTATTGGTTCAACCTCAGAAATTTGAATAGATGGTCCTAATTTTTTTTTTCTAAAATCTATCAAATCCCTTAGGTTAATTGGTGGCAAGTTATATATTCCTTCAGCATATTTTTTATAAGCTGTGTACGAGTTCGATCCTACAGCACTTTGTAATAAGTGGATTAATCTACCCTGGTATTGGTGTGTTTCTCCATTCTTTCTATATCTATAAATACCACCAATAGGTAAAACTGTATCGGTGCTCTCAAATGCTTCTTTATGAATTGCACGTATTTTTTTTTCAATTCCTGACAATCCAATACCAGAAATTTTTGAAGTCACACCTGGAAAATAATCATCAACTATTGATCTGCTTAAACCAACAGTTTCAAAATTACATCCGCCTCTATACGAACTTAAAACAGATATACCCATTTTTGACATGATTTTTAATAATCCTGCATTCACTGATTTGATATATCTTTCAACACATTCATCAAAACTATACTGGCCAAATAACTTTTTCTCATGTCTTTGGTATAAACTATCAAAAGCTATATATGGATTGACTGTTGTTGCCCCAACACCTATTAATGTTGCAAAAGAGTGGGTATCCAAAGCTTCGCCAGATTGAACATTAATTGAAACATATCCTCTTAATTTTTTATCAATTAAAAAAGTATTAATCGCACCAACGCATAACAACATTGGCATAGGCATCCTTATATCTGAAATAGATTTGTCGCTTAAAACTAATTGTGTTACACCCTGTCTAACGGCAACTTCTGACTCTTTTTGGATCCTTTTAATAGAATCAAATAAACTTTGATCATTAGAAAAAGTACAATCTATAGAGACAGAGTTTTTTCCAAAAAAATTAATAAATTTGTTAAATTGTGAATTCGATAGTATTGGACTATTTAAAACATAAATATTTTCTTTGGTTAAAGTATCAAAATCTAAAATATTCCCAAGATTACCAAATCTAGTTTTCAAACTCATAACTTTATTTTCTCTTAAAGAGTCAATCGGTGGATTGGTCACTTGGCTAAAGTTTTGTCTAAAAAAATGATAAAGTGGTCTGTATTTGTCCGATAAAACTGCTAAGGGCGTATCATCGCCCATGGAACCTGTCGCTTCTTTTGCATCTTCAGCCATTGGATGTAAGATTAGCTCTAAGTCCTCTAAACTTATTCCAAAAGAGTGTTGTCGTCTCCTTAGATCTTCACCATCAAAATTATATTTCTCATTTGAAATGGATAATTTTTCATCTAAATCTATTATTTGAGAATTGAAATGCTTATATTCTTTTGCCAAATAGTCTTTAATTTGATTATTCGTAAACACTTTGCCTTTTTCAATTCTAACACCAATTATCTCCCCTGGTCCAAGTCTTCCTTTTGATAGAATTCTTTTTTCATTTAATTCAATCATTCCAGCTTCAGATCCGGCAAAGATAAACTTATCTTTTGTAATTGCGTATCTTAAAGGCCTTAAACCGTTACGATCATTTGCTGCAATGACCCATTCATTATCTGTTGCAGCAATTGCGGCAGGACCATCCCAAGGTTCCATGGTACTATTCAAAAAATTAAACAATTGTTGGTGACTTTTTGGAAGAGTTTTATTTCTTTTTGACCAAGCATCAGGAATCATCATTAATTTTGCTAAAGGGGCAGGTTGGCCAGATTTATTTAATAACTCAAAAACATTATCTAGTGCCGCAGAGTCAGAAACTCCTTTTTGTATTACTGGCTTTAAATTTTCAACATTTTCAAAAAGAGGGCTACTCATCTCTTGCTCATGAACTCTCATCCAGTTTTTATTTCCTTTGTAAGTATTAATTTCACCATTATGGGCAACTGCTCTAAATGGTTGTGCCAAACTCCAGCTTGGAGCAGTATTAGTTGAAAATCTCTGATGAAAAATTGCAAATCTTGAAATAAATCTTTCGTCTTTTAAATCTAAGAAAAAATCTGAGATAGCCTCAGCTAAAAACATACCCTTATAGATAATTGATTTGGAACTTATTGAGCAAATATAAAAATTATTTAATGATAAATTGAATGCTTTATTCTCAATTTTTTTTCTTGTTTCATAAATTTTTCTTTCAAGATCTTTATCAAGTAAATTTTTATCATTCGATTTAAAAAGCACTTGAATTATCTCTGGCATAGTTTGGAAAGCTTTTTCTCCTAAAACTTTTGGATTAACAGGCACCTGTCTCCATCCATAGATACTAAAATCGTTTTTGGTTAACTCGCTTTCTACAATTGTTTTACAGCTTTCTTGTGAGGAATAGTCATTTCTTGGTAAAAAAATCATTCCAACACAAATATCAGAGCCATCATGTGTGTGACCTGTAACTTCTATTTTTTCAACAAAGAAATCTTTAGGTATTTCTAAATGTATTCCTGCCCCATCACCTGTTTTTCCATCAGCATCAACAGCTCCTCGATGCCAAACAGCCTTTAAAGCTTCAATTCCATATTCTACAACCTCTCTTGATTTTTTTCCCTCTGTTGATGCAATTAACCCTACTCCACACGCATCGTGTTCCATTTCTTTGGAATAAACATTATTTTTAGTAAGTAATTCTAAATTTTTTTTATATGTACTCATTATGCAACTTTAGATTTTTTTAATTCGATATTTTCAAGATAAGATTTGATTGATAAAGCAGCATCTCTACCATCTTTAATTGCCCAAACAACTAAAGATGCACCCCTTACAATATCTCCAGCAGCAAAAACACCTTTAATATTAGTTTCCATGGTATTAAAGTCAGTTTTAATTGTTCCCCATTTTGTAACTTGTAACTCTTGTGCTTCAAATAATAATGGCAAGTTTTCTGGATCAAATCCTAAAGCTTTTATTACCATATCTGCTTTAATTTCAAATTCAGATCCTTGTTTAATTTCTGGTCTTCTTCTACCAGAATCATCTGGCTCTCCAAGTTGAATTTGATCTACAATTAATTTTTCAATTTTATTTTTTCCTCTAAATTCTTTTGGACTAGACAACCAAACAAATTCAACACCCTCTTCTTCTGCATTAGCTACTTCTCTTGCAGATCCAGGCATGTTATCTTTATCTCTTCTATATAAACATTTAACTGAATTAGCTTTTTGTCTTACAGATGTTCGAACACAATCCATTGCGGTATCTCCACCTCCAATAACTACTACATCTTTACCCTCAGCGTTTAATATACCTTTATCGAATAAATCAACTTTATCTCCCAACCCCTTTTTGTTTGATGCTGTTAAAAACTCCATAGCAGGAAAAATATTATCTAAATCATTACCTGGTAGATTAACTTCTCTTGGTTTATAAACTCCAGTAGCAATTAAAATTGCATCATGTTTTTTTTTCAATTGCTCTAAAGTTGCATCCTTACCAACCTCAAAATTTTGTTCAAATTTGATTCCACCATCTTTCAACAGTTTTGTTCTTCTCTCGACCACATGTTTTTCTAATTTAAAATTTGGAATTCCATAAATTAACAAACCGCCCGCTCTGTCATATCTGTCATAAACAGTAATTTGATATCCATTTTTCCTAAGTTGTTCAGCAGCTGCGAGTCCAGCGGGTCCAGCACCAATTATTCCAACACTTTGGTTTTTTTCGTGTTTGATTGATATAGGCTTTACCCATCCGTTCTCCCAAGCACTATCAGTAATATATTTTTCAACTGATCCAATTGTTACAGTACCATGACCTGACTGCTCAATAACACAATTACCCTCACATAATCTGTCTTGAGGGCATATTCTGCCACAAACCTCAGGCATATTATTTGTACTTTGAGATAATTCATAAGCTTCCTTCAGTCTGCCTTCAGCAGTCAATTTAAGCCAATCAGGAATGTTGTTACTTAAAGGACAATGGACTTGGCAAAAAGGAACGCCACATTGAGAGCATCTACTTGACTGCTCTTGTGCTTTTTGAGTAATAAATTCATCATAGATTTCTTTAAAATCATCTTTCCTATTATCAACTCCTCTTTTAGGTGGGGTTTGTTGACCTATTTTTACGAATTTTAGCATTTTATCAGTCATAAATTTTTATAAATTTATCGCAAAATATACATAGTTTTTATTAGTAAAAGAAATAAATAGGTCAGTTATTATTACCTAATTACAATAATATTCAGCTTAAAATCTACTTAATCTGATTTTTGCATACCTAATATGATTAAATCGAATTGTTTAAAATGAATATTTTTTAAGCTACGACACATGTATGTTGCAAGATTTTATAGAAATTTTAATTCTTTCTGCTGTTCAAGGAATTTCTGAATTTTTACCCATAAGTTCGTCAGCTCATTTAATATTGGTATCAAATTTTTATGATTTAGAAACAAGTTCTTTATTAATAGACATAAGTCTACATTTAGGCTCATTAATTGCAGTAATTTTTTATTTTAAAAAAGAGCTATTTGATCTAAGAAATAATAATAGGTTATTAAGTTTAATAATTATTGGCTCCTTGCCTTTAATATTTTTTGGATACATTTTATATTCCACCGAATTTATTCATCTTTTAAGAAACACAAAAGTAATTGCATCAACAACACTATTTTTTGGATTCATACTTTTCTTTGCTGATCAAAGAAAAATTGATCGAAATATTTCTACAGATTTAAATATTAAATCAGTTTTATTAATTGGTTTATTTCAAATATTAGCGTTGATACCAGGAGTTAGTAGGGCTGGAATAACGATTACGGCGGCAAGATTTTTAAATTTCAATAGAACAGACGCTAGTAAAATTTCTTTTTTACTGTCTATACCTGCATTAGTAGGAGCAAGCTTCCTAGGTTTAAGAGAGGCTTTTGAACAATCAATAGAAATTAATTATTTATTATTAATTGCTACTTTTTTATCATTCATGTTTTCATTTTTTACAATTAAGTATTTTCTTAAATTTATAAGTAAAATTTCTTTTAATGTATTTGTAATTTATCGGATAATTCTTGGCTTAATTTTATTTTATATAATATATATTTAACTTGCTTTCCTTATTAATGGAACTAATTGAGATAATAAAACTCCACTTAATATAAAAAAACAACCAAGTAAATTATTAATGCCTAATATTTGATTTAAAAGAAACCAGGCGGCAATTGTTGCAAATACACCCTCCAAAGAAAAAATTATTGCTGCTGGTGCTGGAGTTATATTTCTTTGAGCATATATTTGTAAAACAAATGCAAAACCACCTGATAAAATACCAGCATATAAAATTGAGTCTATTTCATTTAATATATTATCGATTACAAATTCTTCAGAAAATAAACCTATTATAAATGAGAATAAAGCAACTAGCAAAGTTTGAATTGCACCAATGGTCAATGGTAGATTGTACTTTTTGACAATCATACCAGTAAAAATAATATGTGTACTCCAAAATAAAGCTCCTAATACCACAAGAGCATCACCTAATCTTACAGTTGCATCTTGAAAATTTGTTAATAAATATCCGCCAATTAAACATAAAATTACTGATGGCCATACACTCCAGTGTAAAAAATCTTTTTTAAAGATGAAAATAATTATTGGGACCATTGGCACATAAAAAATTGTAAAAAAAGCAGCATTTGCTACATCAGTGTAAAGCAACGCAACCTGTTGTAATGCTGAGCCCAAAAATAATGATAGTCCAATTAAAAAGGACAGGATAACGAATGTTTTTGTATCAAACCTAAATTCTTTTTTTAGTTTTTTTGCTTCAAACATTAATGCTAAAGGAACAATCGCTAAAAAACCCACAAAAAATCTTACTGAATTAAAAGTAAATGGGCCGATGTCGTCCATGCCTGTATCTTGTGCAATAAATGTAGTCCCCCAAATGAAAGTGCATAGTAGTGCACTAAATAATGAGAGAGTTTTTGACATATTTTTACACAGCTAATTTGTAAGCAAAATTTTTTCCAAGATTGTCTTTCAAATCGTTGTTAAATCGAGCTGCTTCAGCTCCATCAATTATTCTGTGATCATATGATAGAGATAAAGGTAACATTGTTCGTGTAATAAATTTTCCATCAATAAAAATTTGTTTTTTTTGAGATTTGCCGACTCCCAAAATTGCAACTTCAGGATAATTAATTATAGGTGTAAAAAAAGAACCGCCAATACCTCCTAGACTTGTTATTGTCATGGAACCACCAAATAATTCTTTTTTATCAATTTTTAGACTCCTACACTGATCACTTAATTTTTTAAGTTCGTTGCCAATTAATGAAATATTCTTATTATCAGCATTTCTTAGTTTTGGCACCATAAGCCCATGCTTCGTATCTACTGCTATTCCAATATGGTAATATTTTTTTAAGGTCATTTTTCCTTTATCAATTTCATCTATAGATGAATTAAAATTTGGAAATTTTTTAAGTGATGTAGTTAATGCTTTGACGATAAAAGCTAAAGGTGTAATTTTTTTTTTTTATCCAGTGTAAATATCTGTGAGAGATGTTCTAAACTCCTCTAATTCAGTTATATCTGCTTCATCATGATTGGTCACATGGGGAATATTGGTCCAAGAATTCATAAGATATTTAGACGAAAGTCTCTTCACTCTTGGAATATCCTTTATTTCTGTTTTTCCAAATTCAGAATGAGGATATTCTAGTTCTATCGTTTCATCTTTTTTGAATTCTTTTTCAGAATTTCTCCCAGGTTTATTTGCGACAAATGACTTTACATCACTTTCAGTTACTCTTCCTAGTCTTTCACTACCTTCAACTTTACTAATGTCAACACCAAGTTCTCTCGCAAATTTTCTGACTTTTGGTGAGGCTGCAGTTTTTTTAGAAAAATCTTTTACGATAACATTTTTTGATCTAACTTCTCTTTCAATTTCTATTTTTTTTTCTTTAGTAATTTCTTTTTTAATTGTTTTAATTTCTTTAGGTTTTAATTGAGTTTCTACTTGATTGTCTTTTAATTCAATTTCTAATATCTTATCACCTTCAGAAACCTTATCCCCAACATTTAAATTTAATTCTGTAACTATTCCATTATGTAATGAGGGTATTTCAACACTCGATTTATCACTTTCAATTGTTATTAAAGGATCATTTTTTTTAATCTCTTGACCTTTTTTGACTATAATTTCAATAACCTCTACATCTTTAAATTCACCAATATTTGGAACTTTTATATCTTTTTTGGTCATTCTATAATTTTGTTGGCATAGGTTTATCAATATCAATCTTATACTTTTTGATTGCTTCTTTTGCATATTTTGATGCAATAAGCTGTTCCTTAGCTAAGATACTCAACCCATATGTTGTGATATGTTCCTTATCAACTTCAAAGAATTTTCTTAACTTCTTTCTTGTATCACTTCGACCAAATCCATCAGTCCCTAATGAATAAAAACTTTTATTTACGTATGGCCTAATCTGATCAGAATTCATTCTCATATAATCAGAAGCTGCTAAAATTGGTCCCTCAGTATTACCCAAACATTTTTCTACATAACTTTTTTTTGGCTCTTTATCAGGATTTAGAAGATTGTATCTCTCTACCTCAAGACCATCCCTTCTTAATTCATTAAAGCTTGTTACACTCCAAATCTCACTATCAATTTGATACTCATTTTGTAATATTTCCGCACCAGCTATCATTTCTCTTAAGATTGTGCCAGATCCAAGAAATTGAATTTTAGTTTTTTTATACTTGTTAAACTCCTTTATTTTATACATTCCTTTTAAAATACCATCCTCACATGATTTATCTTTTGGCATTTCTGGATGAGGATAATTTTCATTCATAGTCGTAATATAATAGAAAATATTCTCTTTTTTCTCGTGCATTCTTTTTAAACCTTCTCGAAAAATGACTGCAAGCTCGTAGTGAAATGTTGGATCGTATGATCTGCAATTAGGAATAGTTGAAGCCATTAAATGACTGTGACCATCTTGATGTTGTAAACCCTCTCCAGCAAGAGTTGTCCTTCCAGCGGTTGCTCCAATCAAAAACCCTCTGGACTGACTATCAGCACCGGCCCAAGCAAAATCACCAATTCTCTGAAAACCAAACATTGAGTAAAAAAGATAAATTGGGATCATTTCTACGTCATGGTTTGTATATGAAGTTCCTGCAGCGATCCAAGATGACATCGCTCCAGCTTCGTTAATTCCTTCCTCTAAAACTTGACCACTTTTTTCCTCTTTGTACGAACTTAATTGAGCAGAATCTTCTGGCTCATATTTTTGACCTTCATGAGCATAAATCCCTATCTTTTGAAAAAAACCTTCCATTCCAAATGTTCTAGCTTCATCAGGTATGATAGGAACCAGTCTTGGTGCAACATTTTTATCTCTTAAAAGATTTGTCAACATTCTGACCAATGCCATTGTAGTCGACATTTCTTTTTCACCTGTAGAAACTTTCATATTGTCAAAAATATCTTTTGGAGGTGCTTTAACAGGTTTCGCGTAAGTAGTTCTTTCAGGAATAAAACCACCCAATTGAATTCGTCTCTCATTTATGTATTTAATCTCAGGGGAATTCTGATCTGGCTTGTAGTATTCAATATTCTTAACTTGTTGATCTGTTAATGGAACGTCAAACCTATCTCTGTAATACATTAAATCGTCAATATCTAACTTCTTAGTTTGGTGAGTAGTATTTACACTTTCACCACTTTTGCCCATTCCATAACCCTTAATAGTTTTTGCAATTACAACTGTAGGACTTCCAATATTTTTAGATGCTTTATCATAAGCTGCAAAAACTTTATGAGGATCATGACCACCTCTGTTCAGCCGCCAAATATCTTTGTCTGAAAGACTGGAAACCAGCTCTTTGGTCTCTAAATATTTTCCAAAAAATTTTTCTCTTACATACGCACCATCTCTTGCTTTCATTGCTTGATACTCGCCATCGACTGTCTCATTCATTGTTTTAACTAAATGACCTGTTTTATCATTGGCAAGCAATGGATCCCAATAAGAGCCCCAAATAACTTTTATAACATTCCATCCTGCACCTCTAAAAATTCCCTCTAATTCCTGAATTATCTTTCCGTTTCCACGAACTGGTCCGTCTAGTCTTTGAAGATTACAATTTACAACAAATATTAAGTTATCTAATTTTTCTCTTGCGGCTAAACCAATGGCTCCTAAAGATTCAGGTTCGTCCATTTCTCCATCACCTAAAAATGCCCAAACTTTTCTACCTTCATCTTTTATGAGACCTCTATTGATTAAGTACTTCATGAATCTTGCTTGATAAATTGCAAGCATTGGACCTAATCCCATGGACACTGTTGGAAATTGCCAAAAATTCGGCATTAGCCAAGGATGAGGATATGAGGAAAGACCACCAGGGTTTACTTCTTGTCTAAAACTATCTAGTTGTTTTTCGTTAAGTCTACCTTCCAGGTAAGCTCTAGCGTACATACCTGGAGCGCTATGACCTTGAAAATAAATTAAATCTCCCCCAAATTTATTATTTTTAGCTCTCCAAAAATGATTCATACCAACATCGTAAAGAGTTGCAGCAGATGCAAAAGTTCCAATATGCCCTCCAAGTTCTGGGAATTTTTTATTTGCTCTAACTACCATTGCGGCAGCATTCCATCTAATTAAAGATCTAATCCTTCTCTCTATGTTTTGATCTCCATTAGATTTTTTTTCCTCGTTAACAGGTATAGTGTTTATATAAGGAGTATTTTGCGTATAGGGTATATTAGCACCTTCCATATAAGCTTTGTTGATAAGTTCTTTAATTAAATAATGTGCCCTCTGATTTCCGTCTTTTTCTATTACTGCTGACAAAGACTCGAGCCATTCACTTGTTTCTAGTGGATCGATATCCCCCTCTTTAACTACTTGGATTATTTTTGGTTTCTCAGTCTCAATTATTTTTTGTGGAATATTTTGGTCCTGATGTTTTTTTAAAGTATTCTCAGCTTCTTGAATTAAATTTTCAGTTTCTTTTGGAACACTTTCTGTTTGAGATAATGATTGATTTGAAGAAATATTTATTAATAAATCACCCTTTGAAACCTTATCTCCAACTTTAACATTTACAGACTCGACTTTACCAGAAAATATTGATGGTATTTCAACACTCGATTTATCACTTTCAATAGTAACAACAGGATCATTTTTTTTAATATCTTGACCCTCTTTTACTAAAAGTTCTATAACTTCCACGTTCTCAAAATCACCTATGTCAGGAACTAACAATTTTTCAGTCATTTTTAAAAGTTTTATACATAAAAAAAATTTACTTAATCTTTAATTTTAACACATTCTACCCAATTTTTTGACACTCTTTATTGAAATACTTAAATAATGATTAAAAAGTTATTAAATATATTTATTCAACCAAAATTCAACACATATAAAGATGCCAATGTGTGGATCCAAAAAATATTGTTAGAGGAAAAATACGGAAAAATTAATTCCTAAATTTTTTCTACACATAGCGCGATTCCCATACCGCCACCTATACAAAGTGCGGCACAACCTCTTTCTTTATTCTGTTTTTGCATTTCATGTAAAAGTGTTACAAGTATTCTTGCTCCAGATGCACCTATTGGGTGACCTAAAGCAATAGCCCCACCATTTACATTAACTTTGTTTTCATCAATGCCCAATTCACTTATAACTGCTATAGCTTGAGCAGCAAAAGCCTCATTAATTTCAAATAAATCGATTTCATTTAAATTCCAATTTACTTTTTTTGATGCTTGGCGGATAGCTTCTATAGGACCAAGACCCATTAAAGACGGTTCCAAACCAACAGATGCCCAGGAAATAATTTTGGCCAATGGTTTAAGTGAATTTTGTTGAGCTTCCTTAAATGTAGTTAATAATAAAGCAGCTGCTCCATCATTTATACCAGATGAGTTTCCGGGTGTTACAGTCCCACCATCTTTAAAAGCCGTTTTTAATTTTTCTAAATCAGATAATTTTAAATCTTTTCTAGGATGTTCATCTTTTTCTAAAATAATACCTTTATGATTTATCCAAACTATTTCATCATCAAATTTATTATTTTTAATTGCAATTTCTGTTTTTTTTTGGGATTGAAGAGCAAATTCATCTTGTTGCTTTCTAGAAATATTAAATTTTTTTGCAACATTTTCGGCTGTAACTCCCATGTGGTAATTTTTAAAAGCATCAGTTAAACCATCGTGAATCATTGTATTGATTAATTGATCTTTTGAAATTTCTTTTTTCTCTGAATAAAAATAAGAGTAAGGTGTCATTGACATATTCTCTTGACCCCCACAAATTACATTTTTTGCATCTCCTAATTTAATTTGTTGGTAACCTGAAATAATTGCTCTTAGTCCTGATCCACAAACTTGGTTTACTAAATAGGCAGGTTTGGATACAGGGATCCCAGCATTTACTGCTGCTTGTCTCGCAGGGTTCTGTCCTCCAGCAGCAGTCAAAACCTGGCCCATTATTACTTCATCAATTTGATTATTAGATATTTTACTTCTTTTCAAAACCTCATTTATCACGATAGTACCAAGTTGATCTCCTTTCAAATCTTTTAATGATCCCTCATAAGTGCCTATAGGAGTCCTAACTGCACCACAAATGACCACGTCATCAGGTTTGTTGTTCATAAATTTTAATTTTATCTTATCATTAAAATACACTAAATATTGATATACTATAAACAAATATATTTATAAATGCGCCTGTAGCTCAATTGGATAGAGCGCTTGGCTACGGACCAGGAGGTTCTGGGTTCGACTCCTAGCAGGCGCACCATAAAAAAGGAAAATTATGTTAAAATGGTTAGAAAAAATATCTCTTCAAATGTCAGTAATATATTTTTTTGTCTCTATTTTTGTAATTATATTAATCTTAACTTTTGTATTATAAAAAATTATGTCTAATCAATTTGAACAAATCAGTCTCAAACCAGGTTTTATGAAACATAATGGAGGCCTTTTATTTAGGAATATCTCTGAAAATGAATACGAATTTAAATCAACGATTGATAATAATCATTTAAATGCTGCAGGAATTACTCATGGAGGTTATTTGTCTGCACTGATAGATGCCGGTGCCGGCACAGCAGCACACCGATCAGCTGATAATGCACCCTGCGTTACAATTTCTTTAGATATAAAGTTTATTGGGTCATCAAAAGTTAATGATGAAATATACGGGAAAGTTAAAATATTAAAGAAAACAAAAACTCTTGTATTTTTATTTTGTGAGTTAAATTGTAATGGTAGGATAATTACGTCAGCATCAGGAATTTGGAAAATTTTAAAAATCAAAACAACTGACTAAGCACTCAGCACATAATCTTTATAATTAATTTAATTATGTTAAGTTAAATTATTATTTAAAAAAAATGAGAACTTTTTATCCTTCGATTCGGTCATGTTTTAGTCTATTTTTGTTCTTTAACAATAACTACATCTGGTAGATAAAAATTAAGATATACCAAAGATAGAAATGATAAAAAATAAAATTACAGCTGTCCTTGGCCCAACAAATACAGGTAAAACTCATCTTGCTATTGAGACTATGCTGTCGTTTGACACTGGGATGATAGGTTTTCCTTTGAGATTGTTAGCTAGAGAAGTTTACGACAAGGTAATTAAAAAGGTAAGTTTGGATAAAGTTGCATTAATTACTGGTGAAGAAAAAATAATTCCTACAAATGCAAAGTATTATCTGTGTACTGTTGAATCTATGCCTATTGATAAAGAATTAGATTTTGTAGGCGTGGATGAAATTCAAATGTGCGCAGACCATGAGCGAGGTCATATTTTTACAGACAGATTATTGAACTTAAGAGGAATAAAATTAACAATGTTAATGGGATCAAATACTATAAGACCAATTATTTCTAATCTTGATGATGACGTCGAATTTATAAATCGAACTAGACTTTCAAAACTTTCTTATGTTGGTCATAAAAAAATTTCAAGAATTCAAAGAAAAACTGCAATTATAGCATTTTCTGCAGAGGAAGTTTACGCCATCGCTGAACTTATAAGAAGACAAAAAGGAGGAGCTTCTATTGTTATGGGATCTCTAAGCCCAAAGACAAGGAATGCACAAGTAGAGCTGTATCAATCCGGAGATGTTGATTTTCTAGTAGCAACTGATGCTATTGGTATGGGAATTAATATGGATCTTGATCATGTTTTTTTTTCCAATTTAAAAAAATTTGATGGAAAAAAATTAAGAAAGCTAAATTTAGCAGAAATTGGCCAAATAGCTGGTAGAGCAGGAAGATATTTGAACAATGGAAATTTTGGTATAACAGGAGAATGCAAAGAAATAAATGCTGATGAAGTAGATTTATTGGAAAATCATAAATTTGAGGAAATCCAATCTTTATTTTGGAGAAATTCAAATTTAAACTTTGAGAGTCCTTTTAAATTATTAAAGTCTTTAGAGGAGAAGCCTAGTAGAAGATGGTTAAGAAAAATACATGAGTGCGAAGACGAAAAAGCCTTAAAATTTTTTTTAAGAGATAAAAATTTAGAAAATATTAAATTTGATAAAGATAAATTAAGTCTTTTATGGGAATGTTGCCAAATACCAGATTTTGTTAAAAAAACCTATGGCAATCACTATGAAGTGATTGAAAATGTTTTTAAATATTTAACAAGTGAAAAGGGTAAAATTACAGATGATTATATGCGACTTCAACTCGTCAAACTTGATAAATTAGATGGAAATGTAGATTCTTTATCAAATAGAATTGCAAATGTAAGAACTTGGTCATATGTTTCAAATAAAAATAATTGGATAGAAAATCAAAACTATTGGATAGAAAAAACAAAACACTTAGAGGATAAGTTATCAGATAGATTACATGAGGAGCTTACAAAAACTTTTATTGACAAAAGGGCAAGTGTCCTAGCAAGAGGCTTAAAGCAAGATATGGAATTTGATACTAAAATTTTAGAAAATAACGAAGTAATGATTGATGATCAATTTATTGGAAAGATAAATGGACTTAAATTAGAACTAGATTTAAAAAAGGGTGCTTTAGAAACAGATATCAAATCTCTCAAAAAAGCAGCAAGACAGACAGTTGGTCCAGAACTTCAAAAAAGAATAGATACAATAATCGAGACAGGTTTAATAGAACTAAACGAGGATTTTAAAATTTATTGGAGAAAGTCTCCAATAGCAAAATTGCAACCAGGTAGAGATTATTTAAATCCAAATATTGTTCTTATAGTTGATGATATTCTGGAAACAGATCAATTAAAAAAATTAAATAATTATTTAGTTAAATGGCTAAAAAATAAAATACAAAATGTTTTGAGCAGTTTAATTGATTTGAGAAATCTTAAGGAAAAAAATTCATCAATTAAAGCTCTTGCATATCAATTGTATGAGAACAATGGAGTCCTTCAAAGAAATCAAGTTACAGATTATCTAAAAATATTAGGACAAAATGAGAGGAAATTTTTGAGAGATCAAGGAGTAAAATTTGGAAGATATCATGTATTTTTACACAAATTAATCAAACCAGAGGCTGTGTCCTTAAGAACTTTACTTTGGAAAAATTATCATCAAAAATATTTTAATTTAAAACCTCCTGTGTTTGGTTTAAATTTTTTAGAAAACGACAAAATTAAAAACAGAAATTTTATGTTACTTTGTGGATTTGAGAAATTTGACAATTTTTACATAAGGATTGATATTTTAGAGAGATTATTTGTTCAAATTATTAATTCAAACACAGAAAAGAATGAAATTAAGTTAATTCCTGAAATGTTGAATTTACTTGGATGTAATAAGGACAACTTTAAAAAGCTTTTAAAAATTATGGGTTATAAAGTTTTTGAAAAAAATAATGATATATTTTTTAAATATAATCCAAGAAAAAGCTCAAAAAAAGTAAGTAAAAAATTCATTAAAGAAAGTCCTTTTAAAGTGTTAAAAAATTTAAATTTAAACCAGTAAGTAATGTTTTTTAAAGAAAAAAAAGGAGATACTAAAACTAGTGATTTAGCAAGAGTTGCGGCATTATTGATTCATGCTGCAAAAATTGATGAGAACTTCTCAAAAGAAGAAGAGGTTATAATAAGTAAGGCACTTTTGAAAATAGGTGCAGACCAAGATAATTTAGAAAATATTTTAAAAGAAGGTAAAGAAATCGAGGAAAACTCTAACCAAATTTTGGATTTTACAAGGGAAGTTAAAAATATGGATGATAAAAAAAAAATTGAAATTATAGAAACCCTTTGGAGAATAATTTACTCAAATAAAGAAGCAGATATGTTTGAAACTAATTTGATGAGACGACTTGCAGGCTTATTGTATATTGACAATAAGATCATGGGAGATATCAAAGAAAAAATTAAAAAAGAAAATCAATAATGACATATATAGTTAATGACAAATGCATAAAATGTAAGTTAATGGATTGTGTTGAAGTTTGCCCTGTAGATTGTTTCTATGAGGGAAAAAATATGCTTGTAATTAAACCTGATGAGTGTATAGATTGTGGCGTTTGTGAGCCTGAATGTCCTGTTGATGCAATAAAAGCTGATACAGAGCCGGGGTCTGATAAATGGCTAGAGATCAATAAACAATATTCCGAAATCTGGCCAAATATAACAGTTAAGAAAGATCCTCCATCGGATCACGAAAAATATAAAGATGAGCAAAATAAGTTTGAAAAGTATTTTAAAGAAAACCTTTAAAAAAAGTAAAGCTACTAAATCAAAAAAAAAGGCAAAAACCAAAAAGATTGTTAAATTAAAAAAAGTAAAAAAGAAGATAAATAAATTACCAAAAAAATTAATTAAGACTAAAAAAATACCTTTAAAAAAATCTATAAAATCTGAAGTCAAAACTGCAGAACAGAAAAGTGATGGTTTAAGAATTACAAAAAATAATGAGGCTAAACCAGAAATTAAAAAAGTAAAAAAACAAGAAACAGAAAAAAGAGAATATAAAATCAAAGATTACGTCGTATACCCAAAACATGGTGTTGGGCAAATTACTGAATTCAAAAAAATAAATATTGGAGGAATAGACGTTGAAACTTACGTTATAAAATTTGAAAAAGATAAAGCAAATGGAATGGTGCCTGTTAATAAACAATTACACTTAAGACCATTAGCTACTATCAATCAGGTAAATAAATGCATCTCAATATTAAAAAGTAAGCCTAAAATAAAAAGATCTATGTGGAGTAGGAGAGCACAGGAATATGAAGCAAAGATTTCATCAGGTAAGATTTATGAGTTAGCTGAAGTAGTAAGAGACCTTAATAAGGGGGATGATTTGATGGTTGACCAATCTTATAGTGAAAGGCAATTGTTTGAAAAAGCATATGAAAGAATCCTTTCAGAATTTCAAATAATTCTAAATCTGTCATTAGAGGATACTCAAAAAAAATTAGATAAAGCTTTAAAAAGAAACTTAAATACTCAACCTAAACCAGAGGCAGCACCAATAAAGCAAGCTTCATCAGATTTACCTGAAGAAGAAACTGTTTCAGAAAATGAAGAAGATATAGAGGAATAAAAAAAAACGCCTCTCACACGTAAATCGTTATGAGAAGCGTTTTTAATAAAGAATACTAAGTAATTATCTTCTTCTTCTTTTTTTAGCTTTTTTCTTAGCTTTTTTCTTAGCCTTCTTTGCTTTTTTTCTTCTCTTAGGCATCTTTAGCTCCCTTTTTTAAGTTAAACGAATCAATTGATTCGCTATTAATCTATTTTTATTTTTTTATGTGCCTTATGTCAAATCTTAAATTTTAAAGAAAATTTTAAAAATAAAATTAAAATAAAAATTTTTTTTTAAAAAAAATTTAAATTGTAAAAAAGTTAGTGTTTATGCGCTTAATAATCAAATATTTTGTAAAAAATTAATAAAGTTTTTCTAAATCTTCTTTATATTTTTCTAAAATTTTTTTTCTTTTTAGTTTTAAAGTTGGTGTTAACATTCCATTTTCAATTGTAAATTCTTCATTAATTAATTTTATCTTTTTTACTCTTTCAACAAGAGATAAGTTTTTATTTAGATCATCTATATATAATTCAATTTCTTTTTTATTTTTTTCACTGTCACTTACAATTAAAGCAACTAAATAAGTTTTTTTGTCTCCATAAATAAAACTTTGTTTAATTTTGTCGTCAAGACACAATAAATTTTCAATTTTCGAGGGTGAAATGTTATCACCACCAGAATTTACAATAATTTCTTTTTTTCTGTCAGTAATTTTCAAATTTCCCTCTTTTGTAATTTCACCTATATCTCCTGTGTGTAGCCAACCATTTTTAAGTATATCTTCTGTTTCTTTTTTCATGTTCCAGTAACCAAGCATTACATTTTCGCCTTTGACCAGAATTTCACCATCCTGTGCAATCTTCACCTCATTAGTTTTAAAAGGAGGTCCAACTGTATCAATCTTGATTTTTTCAGGTATATTGCAACTTACTACTGGGGATGCTTCTGTTAGGCCATAACCTTGTAAAGTTGGCAATCCGATAGAATTCAAAAATTCACCAATTTTTTGATCTAACGCGCCCCCTCCAGAAACAAAAGCCTTTAAATTTCCTCCAAACTGATTTTTGATTTTTTGTCTTACTAATTTTTCACATAAATAATTTAGTATTTTTTCTCTGAAGCTCATATTCTCATTATTTAGTTTTTTTATTCCAAGCAAAATCGTCGAGGATATTAATTTTTTCTTGAGACCTGTTTGTTTTGAAAAATTAACCGAAATCTTGCTATACAAATTTTGATAAAATCTTGGCACAGCGGTCATTATAGTTGGTTTAGCAACTGACATATTAGATAATAATTTTTCTAAACTTTCAGCATAATAAATTTTTGCTCCTAATGTGATTTGTACAAATTGAACAGCATGTTCATATGAATGAGATAAAGGAAGCCAAGTCAAAAAAACAGGTTCACTATCTTTAACTAGCGAATTCAAAATTTCTTGCGCACCCTCACAATTAGATAAAATACCCCCATGACTCAGCATTACACCTTTAGGGTTACCAGTTGTTCCTGATGTGTAAATGATACAAGCTATATCTTTTCTTTCAATATTTTGGTTAAAGTTGTAATGATCTAAAGTTTTGTCTTTAGAAAATCTTTTAAAAATATTTTCTATACTATCAATTTGTTTATCTATATTTTCTATTGATAAAACTTTTATATTATCTGAAATGAATTTATCTATTTTTTTTAATTGAGTATTATTTGAGACAATACAAATTTTTGGATTACAATCATTAATGATATATTCATAATCTTTTTCAGAGTAAGTTGTAAATAAAGGAACTGTTACCCCACCAGCGTTCATTATGGCTATATCAGAAATAAGCCATTCAGGTCGATTTTCAGATAATAAAATGCACCTATCTCCTTTAGATAAATTTTTTCTTAAATATTCAGATAAGATTTGAATATTTCTTTCAACTTGTTTCCAAGTAAGAAAATCTTTCTTATTATCCTTTACACACTTTAAAAATGGTTTATTAGAAGTAGAGTTTAACTCCTTATACTTAGTGAAAAAAAGTTCTACTAAACTGTTAATTTTACTTAATTCCATAATTTGGTGGGCGAAGAGAGAATCGAACTCTCACTTCTTGCGAAACACGATTTTGAGTCGTGCGCGTCTACCAGTTCCGCCATTCGCCCTAGTTATTTAATAATTTATTAAATAGTATAAGAACTAAAATTATATTAAAACCAAAAAATGTTTAAAAGTCTTTACAAAAAATGTTTAGATTTAGCAGCTCACAAAAGTTCTAAATATTATTTGGCAATAGTCTCTTTTGTTGAAAGTTCATTTTTTCCTATTCCGCCAGATG
>CACBRD010000004.1 GCA_902541515.1 uncultured Pelagibacteraceae bacterium
AAAAATGCATATATATCAATCATTTTTGGACTTATATTTGGATTTTTATTTTTCCCTTCACCAGATTTCTCAAAAAGTTTATTAGTTGGAATATTGTTATCAAAAGAAATATTTAGTCCATTTATATCCCAATCATTATTATTTTTGTCATTTATCATTGCAACTTTTATACCTTTTTTGGTTCTTAAGGCTCAAAAGATAAAATTTTAGCTGATTGTATTAAGTGAATTAATAATTATATAACTGATCGAATGTCAGAAAATCAAATAGTAATTAATGATCTCTCAAAGGTTTATGATAATGGCTTTAATGCTTTAAAAAATATAAACCTCAATATCAAAAAAGGAGAAATTTTTGCGATGCTTGGACCCAATGGTGCAGGTAAAACTACTTTGATTAGTATTATTTGCGGCATTGTAAAACCATCATCAGGAAAAGTTACAGTTGAAGACTTTGATATCATTGAGGATTATAGGGAAACAAGATCACGTATAGGACTCGTTCCTCAGGAATTAACTTTAGAGCAATTTGAAACTGTTTTTAATAACGTTTCTTATTCAAGAGGTTTGTATGGAAAAAAACCTGATCCAAAACATATTGAAAAAGTCTTGAAACAACTCAGTCTTTGGGACAAAAAAGATTTAATCTTGCGAAAGTTATCAGGTGGAATGAAAAGAAGAGTTTTAATTGCTAAAGCATTGTCTCATGAACCAAAAATTTTATTTTTAGATGAACCTACTGCTGGTGTAGATGTTGAATTAAGACAAGAGATGTGGAAGGTGGTAAAATCATTAAGAGAAATAGGTGTTACAATTATTTTAACAACTCATTATATTGAAGAGGCCGAAGCGATTGCTGATCGAGTGGGAGTTATTAATCAAGGAGAAATTATCATTGTAGAACAAAAGAAAGAACTTATAAAAAAAATGGGTCGAAAAGTTTTATCTGTTGAATTACAGGAAGAAATTCAAGATATTCCAGATTCATTAAAAAAATATAATTTAATTATCGGAAATAATAAAATGTCCCTAGTTTACACTTATAACCTTGAAGAAAAACAGACAGGGATTACAAATCTTTTACAAGATATAAAAGACTCAGGATTAAAATTGAGAGATTTAAAAACAGAACAAAGTAATTTAGAAAAAATATTTGTAACTTTAGTAAGAGAAAATAATGAAAATTAATTATTATGGATTTAAAGCTATTTATTTCCATGAAATGGATAGATTTAGACGAACTTTAGGTCAATCTCTTTTATCACCAGTAATCTCAACATCATTATATTTTATTGTTTTTGGTTCAGTGATCGGTGGTTACGTCCAAAAAATTGATGGTATAAGTTATGGATCTTTTATAGTTCCAGGATTACTGATGTTAACTCTATTAACTCAATCAATAAGTAATACTTCTTTTGGAATATTTTTTCCAAAATTTAATGGGACTATTTATGAGATTTTAGCTGCACCTATATCCGCTTATGAAATTGTATTGGCATTTGTAAGTGCTGGAGCTACCAAAACACTGATTGTTGGTTTTGTAATTTTTTTGACAGCACAATTTTTTGCTGATGTACAAGTTCAATATCCATTGCTAATGATTTTTTTATTAGTTCTAGTTTCTTTTACATTTGCATTATTTGGATTTTTAGTTGGTTTAGTTAGCAAGGACTTTGAACAGATGTCAATAATCCCATCTTTTGTGATAACACCAATGGTATTTTTAGGTGGAAGTCTTTATTCATTAGATATGTTACCTGAATTTTGGCAAGTGGTAACTTATTTTAATCCTGTTGTTTACCTAATTAGTAGCCTTAGATACTCTTTCTATGGCATATCAGATTTTAACATTTGGATTAGTGTGGGTTTAATGGTGTTATTCTTGTCAGTTTGCGTAATTATTGTCTCTATCTTACTTAAAAAGGGCTACAGCATTAAGTCTTAAAATAGATTTATTTAAAAATTTTTTTAAGTTTTTTGAGGTTATCAGCATTATCAACCGTGTACCATTTTTTTGGCATTATATCAGAAACGTATAATTGTCTGATTTTAATTAGTTTTTTCCAGAGAATATTAAAGTCATCAGTTGGTTTAATCTTATCGTTTATCTTTTTTGGATTTAATATTTGAATACCGGTGCAGTAAATATCAGATTTTTGTGTTCTTGATAGTTTTTTAACAATATTTTTTTTTTTAAAAATAAAATCTCCCGCTAATCCTTTAATTGGTTTTGTTGGAATTAACATGCATAGGGGCTGACCTTTTTTATAATAATCTTTCTCAAGTTTTTTAAAATCAATGTTAGTGACGTTGTCGCAAGTTAAGACATAAATTGGAGAGTTAAATGATTTAAATATAGAGTTGAATATCCACCAAGAATTGCCTTTTTTATCTGTATTTATTATTGATGAAACTTTTTCTTCTATTAAATGTTTAGCTAAAATAGGCCCTTTGTAACCAACTGAAATGTGAACAAAATTTATATATTTTTTCAGTCTTTTAATGCCTCTTGCGATTAATGATGTTTGTTTAAATTTGACTAAACCTTTAGGTATTTTTTTTGTAAGAGGCATTAATCTGGTTCCTCGACCAGCTGCCATTATAAAAGCATGATTTATTTTTTTATAAGTCATTAGATTTCAGACCAAACTTGATAATTTTTTCAATTTCAGACCGCGCTAATCTCTTTGCATTTTCAGAAGATACTATTTCTTTAAGTGGTTTTTTTAAAAGATTATTAAAATCAATTACAAAATATTTTCTATTCTTAATTTTCATCTCTTTAGCATATTTTAACTCGTCCTCACCAATTAAATATTCGTCTTGTCGATCACCTTTTCTGGATTGAATTATTTTATATTTACCACCAAATTTTTTTGTCCAGACTTTTAAGAAATCAATCATTTTTGCAGATTTCATTTCAGCTGAAAGAATTTTTCCATTTAATTTATTTTTAAGTTTTAAAGCTTGATCTATCAAACTTACCGCTTCATTGACGGAGAAAAAAAATCGCCTCATGTAAGGACCAGTAGTGAGGATAGTTTTATTTTTTTTATACATTTGTTTCCAAATTGGTAGAACAGATCCAGTAGACCATGTTACATTACCATATCTCACACAAATAAATTTAGTTTTACTATAAGATTTTATTGATGAAAAAAGTCTTTCCATACAAGATTTACTTAAGCCATAAATATTCTTAATTGGCGGTGATGCTTTGTCGGTTGAGACACCTATAACTGTTGGAACTTTTTTATTTATACAGGCACGAACAATATTTGTAGATCCAAGTATATTTATATCAATACATTCAAATGGAAATTTTTCTGATAAGTCGACAAATTTTGTAGCTGCAGCATGAATTACAATATCAGGTTTAGTATAGTTTAAACAATCATTTACAGACTCAATATTAGAAACATCTAAAGGTACTACTTCACAATTCGTTAAATTCTTTACCAGGAAATTTTGTTTATTGTTACGAGCACCAAGAAAAACTTTATACTTTTTCTTATAAAAATTAGCTAAATTTCTTCCTAGATAACCAGTGCCACCTGTTATAAGAATTTTTTTCATTATTAAATGTTATAAATTTGTTTATAATTTTAATCTAAATAATGTCTATATCTATTCATATACCTTTTTACAATCCAAATCCCGAAAAAAAAGAGGGACATAGAAATTTACGACGATTTGATTATTTAAAAGAAAATATTGAAAACTTAAAAACACTCTCAATTAAAAATGATATTTTTGTACATACGCACAATGAGTTTTTAGATGATAAAAAATTAGATGCTAGAATAATTAAGCATCAAATAAATGATAATGATTTGGATAAAGGTTATTTAACTTGGAAGTGTCGATCATTGATGGAAGAACAAAAAAGTGATTATGAATATTTTTGTTACTTAGAACATGACATTAAGTTTTCGGAAACTAATTTACAATATTGGCTTAAATATCAAGAGATATTGGCTAAAAAAAATTTCCATCTTGGTTTTTTTATTTTTGAAAAAAGCAATGCTGATAATCAGAATTATAGTATTCATATGACAAAAAAGTTGGATAAATTTTTCATGATAAATAATCAAAAATTTATTGTAAATGACTTTGAAAATTATTGTTGTTTTTGGATTTATACAAGACAACAATTTCAAAATTTTTTAAGTTCGAAGTGGTGGACTTTTAAAAAAAGAGCTCATAATTTTAGATTTAACTATGGTATCACTGAGAGAGCTGCGATTGGTTACCATGGTTTAAGCATGAACTATTTCAGGGCAACTTTGATACCTGAGCTAAATGGTCAGCCAATACAAGACTCATTTATTGAACATATGACTAATAATTATTATGGAAAAAGAGATTTAAGAAAAGTATGTAAATTTAAAACTGACAATATTTTTGTTGATACAGATCAAAGCAAAGAGGTAAGTGATAATTTTAAGTTAAAAAAAAATTTCAAATCTTTTTTATGGAAATTTAGATTTATTACCAGAAAATTAAACTGACCCATCTCTGGGCCAGTTAATAGACTAATATATAAGAGGAATTGTTTTATTAGAATTGTTCTGACTCGGTTGAGCCATCCATTGCTGTAGTTGAGCTCTTTCCACTACTTATTGTATTAGAAACGGCATCAAAATAAGATGTACCTACTTCTCTTTGGTGTTTTACACTTGTGTAACCATCTTTTTCACGAGCAAATTCTTGTTCTTGTATCTTTGAATAAGCAGCCATACCTTCTTTTTTGTATTTTTCTGCTAATTCAAAAATTGCAATATTCTGTGTATGAAAACCAGCAAGCGTTATAAATTGAAATTTATAGCCCATTTTACTTATTTCTTTTTGAAATGAAGCAATTTCTTCATCTGACAAATGCTTCTTCCAATTAAATGATGGAGAACAATTGTATGCTAAAAGTTTTCCAGGAAATTTTTCATGAATTGCATCTGCAAATTTTTTAGCTTCATCAAGATTTGGTGTGGCTGTTTCACACCAAATTAAATCTGAATATGGCGCATATGCCAATCCTCTTGAAATTGCTTGTTCGATTCCTGATTTGACGTAATAAAATCCTTCAGGAGATCTTTCACCTGTTAGAAAAGGTTTATCATTTTCGTCAAAATCATTAGTAATTAGTTTTGCAGCATTTGCATCTGTTCTAGCTAAAATTATTAATGGCACATCAGCAATATCAGCTGCTAGTCTTGCAGCCTTTAAATTTTTAATCATAGTCCCTGTCGGTACAAGTACTTTACCACCCATATGACCACATTTTTTTTCACTAGCTAATTGATCTTCAAAATGAACACCTGCTGCACCAGCTTTAATAAACTTTTTTGTAAGTTCAAAAACATTTAATGGACCTCCAAAACCTGCTTCACCATCTGCAATAATTGGAAGCATATAATCAATTCTTTTCTCTTTTTTCATATCACCATCTTTTAGTTCCATATGTTGAATTTGGTCTGCTCTTAGTAAAGCGTTATTCATTGATTCTACAAGTTTTGGAGCACTATCATATGGATATAAAGATTGATCTGGGTACATTTCGCCAGCACTATTAGCATCTGCAGCTACTTGCCAACCACTTAAATAAATTGATTTTAGACCAGCTTTAGCATGTTGAACCGCTTGATTTCCTGACAAAGATCCTAAAGTACTTATATAATTTTCTGTATTAAGAAGTTTCCAAAGTTTAACTGATTGTTGTTTACATAGGGAATATTCAATTTTTATTGAGCCTCGCAACCTTTCAACTTCATCGGGGGTATAATCTCTTTTAATGCCTGCAAATCTTTTTAGTTCGTATGAGATGTTTTCTGCACTCATAATTGGTAGTTACCTCAGAAGTTAAAATTAAAATGAAAAAGTAAAATTTGATTTAGTTAGAGTCGTTAAGTGTCTCAACTAAATCTTTCATTCCACTTGAACCCCAATCACAATGATCATCTCTCATGTAAATACCTCTGCTGTTATGTCTAGCAAGGTCCTCATTTTTTATGATTTGAGCCTCATTTTCTGTGTTTTTTTGTTTATCAGTCATGTAAATCTTATAATTTACAAAATTTACAAAATCTACAAAAAATGATAAAAAGCTTGTAAATTAAGGAAAATAATTGTAAATATAAATTTACAAAATTTACAAATAGAAAATATGAGTCAAAATGATTTGAAAATAGGACCAAAAATCAAGGCTTTTAGACGTCAACTGGGTCTCCAAGCTAATAAACTTGCACAAGAGATAAATATTTCACCTAGTTATTTAAATTTAATCGAGGGAGGAAAAAGAAAAATTGACGGAGATCTGCTTTTAAAAATTTGCGAAAAGTTAAACATCGAACTTTCTCAATTAACCTCAAAAGATGATGTAAATTTAGAAAATACACTTTCAGAAATTTTAGATGATAAATTATTTGAGGATCTTGATATTTTGGGCCCAGAGGTCAAAGATCTTGTAGGAACTAATCCAAAAATTGGAAAAGCAATTGTAAGATTAGGAGATATTTTAAAAAAAAAAGATCATGAATTAGTTAATAAGATTGAAAAAATTTCTGGAAAAATTGTTGACAATAGAAAGAACTCATTTCCAGGTGAAGTTATTTCTGACTTTCTTCAAGAAAATAAAAACTATTTTCCAAAATTAGAGGATTTTGCCAATAAAGTTTTTGAAAAAGTTCAAAAAAATAATCGTACAAGATATGTTGCTCTTTGTGATCATTTAAAATCTGAATATGACATTATTGTCAAAGATGTTATTCCAGAGGAAAATAAACCTTTTTCTAAAATTTATAACAAAAATAAAAAAGAACTACTGCTAAGTGATTATAGTTCCCTTGAAACCAAAAAACTTCACGCAGCTGCACAAATCGCACAAGAGGGAGCAATTAAAGAAATTGAGGATTATTTAACTAAATTTACTTTTCCATCAGAAGAGTCTAAAAAATTGACTAAAATTGCTTTGCTTAATTATTGTGGTGCAGCAATATTAATGCCTTACAAACTTTTTCATTCAGAGTGTAAAAAACTTAAATACGATCTTGAATTATTACAAAATACTTTTGCAACATCTTTTGAACAAGTAGCTCATAGAGTAACTTGTTTGCAAGATCCAAAACTACCTGGAATACCATTTCATTTTTTAAGAGTTGATATGGCTGGAAATATTTCAAAAAGATTTTCTTTGTCTGGAATTGAAATTCCAAGATATGGAGGTGCGTGTCCAAGATGGAATGTTTATTCTGCATTTACACGACCCGGGGTTATTCAAAGTGCTGTAAGTAAAATGACCAACGGAGAAAAATATGTTTGTATTGCACGAACTGTCGAAAAAGGGATTGGAAGATTTGGTAGAGCAAAAAGTATTTTATCTATTGGGTTAGGTTGTGAAGCTAAATATGCTAAAGATTTTGTATATACTGAAAATGTTAATTTAAGTGAAAAGTCATCGGAAATTCCAATAGGTGTGTCATGTAGAACCTGCGATAGATTAGATTGTTCTCAAAGAGCTTTTCCTCCTTTACACAAAAAATTTGATGTCGACATAAATCTGAGAGGCGTTTCAGTTTATGTAGGTGATAAAAATTAAAGATATGCTTAAATTTATAATTCCTGCAGTCATATTCTTTTTAATTGTTCTTTTTTGGGAAAAGATTAATGAGAAAATTTACCAAAAATTTAAGGTTAAAATTAATTTAGTTATTTTAACTGCAGCCTTATTATTTGTTATAGCAGTATTGATTTTGTTATACTTTTAGTTCTGATGAAAAAAATTTTTATAATTTTTATAATTTTTTTTTCATATTTAAGTAATTCAATTGCAAATGAAAGAATTAAAAAACTTAATCAATTGTTCGATGATTTAAAAACTCAAAATTACTCAGCAGCATATAAAATTGAACAAGAAATTTGGCAAATATGGAGCACACATCCAAATGATGAAAATTTGACAATGTTATTAAATAAAGGATCAAGTTTAGTAAATGAATTAAAGTATAATCAAGCAATAGATATATTTTCTAAAGCAATAAATTTGGATCCATTATGGGCCGAGGCATGGAATAAACGTGCAACTGTATTCTATTTATCTGGTAATTTTGAAAAGTCGCAAAAAGATATTGATAAAGTTTTAGAATTAGAAAAAAGGCATTTCGGCGCTCTTGCTGGACAAGGTCTTGTAAATATTCAATTAAAAAATTATAATAAGGCAATTAAGAGTTATGAAAAAGCTAAAGAGATATATCCCACAATGAAGTCACCAGATATGATGATAAATCAAATTAAAGAACTAATTAAAAAACAATCAATCTAAGATGATAGATTATATATTACCATTTTTAATACTTATCATGATTGTGGTATTCATCCACGAATACGGTCATTATTATTTTGCAAAAAGATATGGTGTTGCGGTAACTGATTTTTCAATTGGATTTGGAAAAGAAATATTTGGTTGGAATGATAAATCTGGAACAAGATGGAAAATTTGCTGGATACCTCTTGGTGGATATGTAAAATTCTTTGGAGATCGAAATGTTTTTTCACAAGCTGATCAAGAAAAATTAATTGAAAAGTACAATGAAGAAGACAGGAAAAAATTATTCGTTTTAAAACCACTTTATCAAAGAGCTTTAATTGTTTTTGGTGGACCATTAGCAAACTTCTTACTCGCATTATTAATTTTCTTTTCTATTTATACTTTTGCAGGAAAAGATTTTACTCCTGCAATGATCAATGAGGTACAAAAAGATAGCCCTGCAATGATCGGTGGTTTGAAACAAAATGATATTATTTTAGAGATAGATGGAAATGAAGTTAAAAGCATTATGGATGTTTCTAAATTTATAACGTTATCAACAGATGATTTTATAGATTTTAAGGTTAAACGTTCATACGACGAAATATTATTAAAAGTAAAACCTAAAATGGTTTTAAGTGAAGACAATCTTGGAAATAAGATTAACAAAAGGATTGTTGGAATTAAATTAAGTGCTTACAACAACGAGATAAATCATGTAAAATTAGGACCCGCACAAGCTATATACCACGCAGCAAATGAGGTATATTTCGTGAGCATATCCTCACTTAAATATATCGGTGCGATGATTTTTGGAAAAGCAGATACTTCACAGCTTGGTGGACCCATTAGAATTGCTAAAATTTCAGGTCAAGTAGCAGAGTTTGGTTTGTTGGCTTTTGTTAGTATGATGGCTTACATTTCTATAAGTTTAGGATTAATTAATCTATTTCCGATACCAATGTTGGATGGAGGTCATTTAATGTTTTATGCTTTCGAAAAAGTGTTAGGACGTCCTTTATCACAAAAAACGCAAGAGGGTTTTTTTCGAATCGGGATGTTTTTGCTCTTAACTTTGATGATATTTACAACATTTAATGATCTTAAAGATCTTGGCTTATTAAGTTAATATATTTAAAGTCTTCTAATAACCCTTTAAAATAAAGGTTTTTTCACTACACCAGATATTGTGTATAACTTTGAGCCAGATACTAAAAAAAGGCTTGATTTATCAATACTTTTGATAAAGATAGTAAATAACCTAATAAAACCGGAGCTAAAATGAACAAAAAACAACTTGTTGTCAAATTATCAGGTGCTTTAAACCTAAGTAAAGCTGATGCTGAGAGAACTTTTGACACGATTACCAACACTATTTTAGATGCACTAAAAGCTGATGATTCAGTCAAAATTGCAGGATTTGGTACATATAAAGTGGCTAAGAGAAAAGCGAGAGTTGGAAGAAATCCTAGAACTGGTGAGCAAATTCAAATTGCTGCATCGCAAAAGGTTAAATTCTTACCTGCCAAAGCTTTAAAAGAAGTATTCAATAAATAGTTAATTTTACAGCCTTAACGTCAAAAAGCGTTAAGGCTGTTTCTATATGCAAAATCTGCATACCCAATTTTCATAATCAGCGTTAGTTTTTAGGAATTATTAAAATACAAGCTCTTTTTATAACAGGGAGGTCTTATGACTAAATTAATGAAAAAAATAAGTGCGCCACTTATTAGTTTAATTTTTTTATTGAACATGAGTAGTGCAGGTATGGCAGATACAACAGTTTCTGCTGAAGTAGGTTTTATTTTTAATACCTTATTATTTTTGATTTGTGGATTTCTAGTAATGTTCATGGCATGTGGTTTTGCTATGCTAGAGTCTGGAATGGTTACATCAAAAAGTGTATCCGTTATTTGTGCAAAAAATATAGGGTTATTCTCAATTGCAGGTATAATGTTCTGGCTTGTAGGTTATAACTTAGCCTATGGTATCAGTCCAGGTGGATATATTGGAAAATTTATTCCATGGGCAGATGGCAGTAAAATAGACACAGGATATTCCGATGGTTCAGATTGGTATTTCCAAATGGTATTCTGTGCAACTACTGTTTCAATCGTATCAGGTACAATGGCTGAAAGAATTAAACTATGGCCATTCTTTACATTTGCTGCAGTTCTATCAGGAATTATATATCCAATCGTAATGGGTTGGCAGTGGGGTGGAGGCTGGTTAGCAGAGTTAGGATTTTCTGATTTTGCTGGTTCAACTTTAGTACACTCAACTGGTGGTGCAGCTGCTTTAGCTGGTGCAATGATAATTGGTCCAAGATTAGGAAGATTTACTAAATCTGGGGCTCCAGCGCCACTTAAACCGTTTGCAGCATCATCAATACCATTAGTAACAATTGGAGTATTTATTTTATGGCTAGGTTGGTTTGGATTTAATGGTGGTTCACAATTAGCATTGGGAACAGCTACTGATGCAATCGCTGTATCTAAAATATTTATTAACACATTCCTTGCTGGTGCTGGTGGTGTTATGGGTGCAGCAGTTATAACAAGATTACATTTTGGTAAAACTGACGTAGTTCAAATGTTAAATGGATGTATCGGTGGTTTGGTTGCTGTAACTGCAGAACCATTGTTGCCATCACCATTTGCTGCAATTTTAATTGGTGCTGTGGGTGGATTAATCGTAGTATATGGTACTAAACTATTATTCTCATTAAAAATCGATGATGTAGTTGGTGCTATTCCTGCTCACTTATTTGCTGGAATTTGGGGTACGTTAATTGTACCTGCAACAAATTCTGGTGCAAATTTTAGTACTCAGTTGATTGGTGTATTATCAGTAAACATATTTGTGTTTATTGTAGCTTACATTGTGTTTAGCGCTATTAAAGCAACAATTGGCCTAAGGTTAAGTAAAGAAGGTGAAACCAAAGGTACTGATGTCACTGAAACTGGCGTGATTGCATATGCAATACGTGACTAATTGTTAACAATAAGGGACTCTTCGCTCTCTGTGTATCTCCGCGATTACTCATCGAAGGGTCCCTAAAATTCTCTCTTAAAGTTAGTTAAACGAAAAAAAGCCCCTCCCTCAAGGGGCTTTTTTTATTTTCATAAAACTTAAATGATTACAAATTTTCAATCACCTGATTAAACACTTCATCGGGCTTAAGATTCTTCATCCCATTTCTATCTCTATGCCAAATATTATCCACATAATCCTTTGGAACTATTGGAATAATTTTACTATATTTTAGCTCACTCACTGGGTCATTGGCTATTAATCCAAATGATTTAATTCCAAGAGCTGCTGCAAGATTTAATGGACCTGAATTATTTCCAAGAAAAAAATCTGAATTTTTAATTGCTAATATTACTCCTTGTAGATCTTTATCAGAACAATCGATAAAATAATTTTTATTAGACTCAGCAATTATTTTTTTTGCAATATGAGATTTTTCAGGGCTACAAATAAGATATATGTAATCAAATAATTTTTTTTCGAATAAAAGATCCGCAAGTTTGATAAAATCTTCCTCATACCACATTTTGTAATCTTCAAAAGAATCGACCCCAAAAGTAATTTTCTTTCCATCAACAATAAGGTCCGAATTGTTTTTTTTGAGACTCTCAACATCAATTTCCAAATTTGGATATTTATTCTCTATTGTTATCGAATGAATCTTAAGTAGTTTTTGAGATCTTTCAGAATAATTTAATTTTAAATCCTCCTCATTAAGAAAATTTTTAACAGTAAGCCATTTCTTTTGGTTTTTAAATCCTGGTCCAATAATATTCTTAATTTTTGCTATTTTAGCTGCGATGGCAGGTTTATTGACTTTATCTAATATATAGACAAATTCATATTTCTCAGATTTAAATACTTTTATTAATTTGAATACATCAACCCAGTAAAATAAACCCTTTCTGAAATCATTATAAAAAATTTGATTTATATGTTTTAGGTCTTTAAGAATATTTTGGGCTTGAGTTTTTTCTCTGACAATTAAATCTATATTTGTTTGATGATGTTGGCTGATAGCTTTTATGTAGGGTAATTGCCAGATTAAATCACCTAATTTATGATGAGTATAAACGATACAAATTTTATTCATTTTTATTTATGTGATTTCAAAAAAAACTATATAATAAATTTAGTTCTATGAATATAAAATCGTCAAAAACATTAGTCACAGAAGCTTTAAGCGAAATTAAAACAATTTCACCAGACGAAGCATTATCAATGATGAATGAAGATAAATGTAATCTAATTGATATTAGAGATATAAGAGAACTTGAAAGAGATGGGCGAGTTGAAAATTCAAATCATATTCCACGAGGAATGTTAGAATTTTGGTTAGATCCTGATAGTCCATATTTTAAAGATGGTAAATTAGATATGAATAAAGAAATGGTTCTTTTCTGTGCTGGCGGTATGAGATCAGCATTGGCTGCAAAAACTCTTAAAGATATGGGGTTTGAAAAAGTTTCACACATTGATGGTGGGTTTGGAGCTATTAGAAATAGTAAATTTAAGATTGTTTAAGAAACACACTCTTCTAAAGCATATTCAAGTCTATCTTGTCCCCAAAAAAGTTTATTGTTGACTATGAAGGTTGGAGCACCGAATACATCATTTTGAAAAGCTTTGTCAGTTAAACTTTTTAATTCGTCTTTTACTTTTTGATTACTTATATCTTCAAAAAATTTTTTTTTATCAATTTTACAATTATCTAAAATTTTGTTTACGTTAGCTTCGATTGATATATCTATATTATTTTTCCAATAGGCATCAAAACAAATATCAAAGTATTCACTTTTTTTATTTGCATCGATTGAAATAAATCCTCTCATTAAATAAAGGGTATTAATCGGAAATTTTTCGTTCCATTTAAAAGATATATTATTTTTGTTAGCTATAATTTCGCAATCATTCTTCATATTTTTCATTTTTCGTTCATTAAAAGCAGGAGCAGTTATGTTACCTAACTTATGTAAACCACCTAGCAAAATAGGTTTATAATTAAAATCGACCCCATTTTTATTCTGCATTGATTTAATTTTTTTATAGGCAATGTAAGAATATGGACTAATAAAATCGAAGTAAAAATCGATGATTTTACTCATATAGGTTAATACTTTTTGCGTAAAATATTCTAATCAGCCAATAAATAAAGATGCCTAAAGGACCAATTAAATAAGTGATTACTAATGGGATGCCAACAAGAATCTTATTGATAAAAAACTTTTGGGAGTCTCTTACAATCCAGCCACCAACGAATAAATTAATTGATACAAAGTGGATCCAAAATAACATTAAAAAAATATTACTTGAAAACAAACCTGATAAATTACTAATACTTAAATATAATTCAAAATTACTATCGAAATCATAAGCATTTAAATAAGCTTTATAAAGTACAAATATGTAAGCACCTCCTAATAATGTGATTGGAAAAATAGAAGTAACAAAATATTTTGTAAAGTTTGATTGTGGAAAAAATATTAGTACTAACCAAAAAGGTAAAACTCCTAAATTCACCCAGAAGTAGAGAATTTCAATTGTAAAGTAAGCATAAATTTGTTCGATCATTTTAAATTATATTATATTAGATCTTACAATGATTCCTATAAGAAATAAGAGAAAAACATTACAGGTGACTGTAGATGAAATGAGAAATTTTGCTTTAGCATATGTTGAAAAATATGCCCCATCTAAACAACAATTAAGAACATATTTACTAAAAAAATATCTTAAATTATCTGTTCCAAATGTAAAAAAACAGGATGTGACAAATTTAATTGATATTGTTTTATCTGATTTAGAAAAAAATAAATTTATTAATGATAAATTTTATTCTGAAAGTAAAGCCAAAAGTATGATCCGAAGAGGAAGTTCGATTAATAAAATCAGAAACTACTTAATTGGCAAAGGTGTTAATGATGAATTTATAAAAGATACAGTCAACAAAATTAATGAGGATAATTCAGATCAAGATTTTTTTTCAGCAATTAAAATTTGTAAAAAGAAAAGAATTGGACCAGCTAGGATAGATGATAATAGACCCCTTTTTTATAAAAAGGATATCTCTTTATTAGCAAGAAATGGCTTCGATTTTGAGACATCAAAAAAAGTTATGGAATTAAAAAAAGATGATTATTTAAAAATAATAAAACTACTTTGATTTTTTTTTCTTTTCTTCTTCAACTAATTGATTGATTTTATTTCTTATATAATTTTTAACATATACAAATACCAATAAACCAAAAATAGATATTGATACAATAATTATAAGTATTATCCTTAATTGTTCATCCATATTAGATATTTTTATTTTTTAAGATTAAACTTGGATTTTTAAAATTTTTTTTTCCATATTTTATTGCTTTGCCATCAAAATCTGAAATTATTCCTCCAGCATGTTGTAAAATTGCATGACCAGCCGCTATATCCCATTCACAGGCTCTAGGCTCAGCCACATATCCATCATATTCGCCAGCAGCAATGACACAAAATTTAAGAGAACTTTTCATTCTTACATATTTTTTTACATTAAATTTTTTATGTAATTTTTCTATTTCAGGTTTAATATTGTTTGAATAGGATACAAATTTCACATCATTTTTATCAAAATTTTCAGAACATTTTAAATTCTTGGTTTCACCATTTGTAAACTCATAGGCATTATTTGGACCATAGGAGTAAAACATTCTTTTTTTTGAAGGGGCATAAATTAATCCAGCTACTGGATTTTTGTTAATTATTAATCCAGCATTAATTGTAAATTCCTCTAGATTATTTATGTAGTCGTAGGTACCATCGATAGGGTCAATGAGCCAAAAGTTTTCAAGATTGTTTATTGATTTATTATCAGAGGTCTCTTCTGAAATGATGGGAAGTTCAGGTGTTAATTCTTTAATTTTTTGAGTAACAATTTTATTAACTTCTAAATCTCCATTACTAACAGGAGTATTATCGGCTTTAATTTTTTTTATAAGTCCTTGTTTTCTTAAATCTAAAGAAATTTTTCCTGCATGAATAAATGTATCAATCAGATTTTCGACAATCTCTTTTAAATTCAAATTATTCATTGATCTTTATTAATTCTATATTTTTAGTATTTATTACTTTTTTTCCAACATTTTCAAAATTTACTGTCACTTTTTCTTTTATAATTGATTGAACTTGACCTATACCCCAGTTTCTATTAGAGGGATTGATAACTTTGTCTCCTGGTTCAAAATCTAATATCATTTAATTTAACTTATATTAGAAATAAGTATAAATACCATCAAATGAATAAAGAATTAAATTCAATAGGATTAAATAAGAAACCATCAGACACAAAAGTAGTTGTTGCAATGTCTGGAGGTGTAGATTCATCAACTGTAGCAGGCATGATGAAAAAAGAAGGATATGACGTAATTGGTATTACTTTAAAACTTTATGACGATGCAAAGCAGGTCGCGGAGTCAAAGCAATGTTGTTCTGGTCAAGATATCATGGATGCAAAAAGAGTTGCTCAAAAATTAGATATAGAACATAAAATTTTATATTATCAAAATAAGTTCAAGCAAGGAGTTATAGATAATTTTGTTGATAGTTACTTAAAAGGTGAAACTCCAATACCTTGTGTTCAATGTAATCAAACAGTTAAATTTAAGGATTTGTTTGAAGTTTCTAAAGATTTAAATGCTGATGCTTTAATCACTGGGCATTATGTGAAAAGTGTTACTTCAAATAATAATACAAATATGTACAGAGCTATCGACGAAAATAGAGATCAAAGTTATTTTCTTTTTAATACTACTAGAGAACAACTTGATTATTTAAGATTTCCATTAGGTGGTCTTCATAAAAATGAAACACGTGAAATTGCCAAAAAACTAGACCTTAATGTTGCTGATAAACCAGACAGCCAGGATATATGTTTTGTACCTGGAGGAGATTATGCATCAGTAATTCAAAAATTTAGACCAGACTCATTTAAAAAAGGAAACATAAAAGATCTTAAAGGTAATGTCATTGGTGTTCACGACGGAATTATAAATTTTACTATTGGTCAAAGAAAAGGAATAAAAGTTTCTGACAAAGAAGCTTTATACGTTATTAAAATTAATTCTGAAAAAAATGAAATAATTGTTGGACCAAAAGAATATTTAGGAAAGAAAGATATTCTATTAAAAAATGTTAATTTATTAGCAAATGAAAAAGAATTTAAATCCAGCATTTTTGTAAAAGTTAGATCTACTGGTAAATTGCTTGAAGCAAACGTTAATCTAAGTGATCAAAATGGTGCAAATGTAAATCTGAAAAATCCTGAAGATGGAATATCACCAGGTCAGGCATGTGTTTTTTATAATAAAGATGCTTTAGGTTATAAAGTATTAGGAGGCGGCTGGATAAAGGAATAAGCTATTTTTTCTTATTTTTTTTTCTAGCTCTTCTTTTTTTCGACCCCATTTTTCTTCGGCCTCTATGTTTCTTTGGGTAACTCATTAAATCCTTTTCATTAATTTATTGAATTTTTGATATGGATATAGCATTGTCCTTTAATCATATCAATTTTTTTATGGGCAAATCTTTTAAGACATTTTTAAAACACACTGCAAAAGATTTTCATAACCAATCAGTAAATCCACCAGTAGTCAGAGCATCGACAATTATTTTTAAGTCTATGCAACATATAAGAAAAACTCAAAAAAAAGCTCTACGAAATCCAACAGGTGGTCATTTTGATTACGGCAGACAAGGGACCTCTACTACTTATATATTACAAAAAATTTTAACAAAACTTGAAGAAAGTTATCATGTTTTTACGACACCAACAGGTTTTGGCTCCGTTTTTTTAGCAATATTCAGCGTTGTTAGACCTGGAGATGAAATGTTAGTTGCAGATCCAGTTTACAGCCCTACACGAATTTTAACTGAAGATTATCTAAAAGATTTTAATATAAAGACAGTTTTTTATAATCCACATGACCTCAATACATTAAAAAACAATATTACAAAGAAAACAAAATTGATTTTTGTAGAAAATCCTGGAAGTAATACTTTTGATTTTCAAGACTTGGGTAAAATTATTTCGATTGCAAGAAAGCATAAGTTATACACTGCAATTGATAATACTTGGGGTACTCCTTATTACCTAAAACCAATTAAACTTGGTTTTGATATGTCAATTGTCTCTGCAACTAAATATTATTCTGGACATTCAGATGTTATGGGTGGAAGTTTGGCAGTGAATAAAAGGGTATTTTTTAAAGTTAAAGCAGCAGAAAAAATTACAGGTCTTAGATTAGGACCTGATGATGCTTATTTAATAACTAGAGGGTTAAGAACTTTAGATGTGAGATTAGACAGACATAGAGAAAATGCTAAAAAAGTTGCAGCATTTTTATCAAAAAATAAAAGAATTAAATTGTTATATCCTTTCAAAAAAAATTCACAAAATTTTAGAATGTGGAAAAAATATTATTCTGGAGCGTCAGGTTTAATGGGATTAAAGATAAAAGCTAAGAATATTAATTCTGTTCGAAAGTTTGTTAATTCACTGAAATTGTTTGGCTATGGCTATAGTTGGGGTGGATTTGAGAGTTTAGCGCTTCATCAAGAATTTAGAGAAACTGGTAAAAGAAAATATATGAACTTACCAAAAGATGAACATTTAGTAAGATTACATATAGGTCTTGAAGATCCTAATGATTTGATTGCTGACATCAAACAAGCTTTAAGACATTTAAGATGAGTTCTGAAAAATTTTTTCGTTCAAAAACAGCGATAGTAACTTTATTTGCTGCATGCTTTGTTGTTTTGATTTCTTTGGGTGTCAGACAAACATTTGGTTTGTTCTTTATGGACTTCAACGAGAGTTTAAAGATAAGCAACACCGCATTTGGTTTTGCAATTGGGATGCAGATGTTGATGTGGGGTATAACAGGTCCTATCTTCGGAGCTATAGCAGATAAATACGGAGGACATATAGCTATAATCGGAGCATTTATTTTTTATACTTTAGGTATTTATTTTTTATACACGGGTCCAAATACTGGAATATTTTTTCAAATCCATATGGGTTTATTAATAGGAATAGGTCTTGGTGGAACGGCAATAAGTATTCCTATGTCAGTTGTGGGTAAACATTTTCCATTATCTACAAGAACGATTGCAATGAGTTTTGTTACTGCTGTTGGATCATTTGGTTACTTTCTTTCACCAATTTTCACTAATTTTTCTCTCACAGAGTTTGGTTGGAACTATACATTATTTGTTTTTTGCTTATTTTTGTTATCTGGTTTAGTTGCAGCATATTTTGTTAGATCTCCATCTAAAACGGAAAGTGTCGAAAAAACTTCAGATCAATCTTTTAAGGAAGCTCTCTCAGAAGCTTTTAAAACTAAAAGTTATATTTTACTTGTATCAGGGTTTTTTGTATGTGGTTTTCATATAACTTTGGTTGGAACACATGTACCTAAATATGTAATAGATAGAGGTCTTGAGGATTGGACTGCAGCAGCAATTTTATCTTTGATCGGTTTATTTAATATTTTTGGTTCACTATTAAGTGGCTACCTCTCTGCAAAAATGAGTAAGAAAATTATCCTTAGTGCAATTTACTTTTTAAGAGGTGTTTCTATAATTTTTTTTATATTTATGCCTGCAAGTAATATTAATGCATTTTTATTTGGTGCAAGTTTTGGTTTTTTATGGCTATCGACAGTGCCTGCAACAAGTGGAATTGTAGCTCACCTGTTTGGGACAAAGTATTTAGGTCTTCTGTATGGAATTGTTTTTTTAAGTCACCAAGTTGGATCTTTTTTTGGCGCTTATCTAGGGGGTTTATTTTATGATCTATATGGGTCATATGATTATGCGTGGTATTTAGCAATTGCATTATCAGTTTTTGCAGCAATAATTCATCTACCAATTAGAGAAGAACCAGTTTTAAGACTAAAAACAGAATAATTTGAACAGATTAAATCAATTAACAGAGATACATCAGTCAGGAAAACCCTATATTATTTATAAATCTAAAAAAGGATTTAATCTTTATACCAATTTTTCAAAAAAAATTATTTTAAATAATCAAAATATTAAAAGTTTTTTAACTAAAAAAAATAAAAAGAAAACAAAAGATACTGACCTTTTTATTGGTTTTTTTGGATATGAGTTATTGAATAATCTAATTGATGTTAAAATCCCAAAACAGAAGAATTTAAATTTTCCCAAAGGTATTTTCTATAAACCAGAAAAAAAGATCAAGCTAAGTAACAAGTTAAATTATGATTTCGAAAATTTTAAATCAGGTAATTTTAAAATAAATATTAATAGAAAAAATTATACAAAAATATTTAATAAATTTAAGAAAAAAATAAAAAGTGGTGAAACATATCAAATTAAAATTTGCACCAAATATAAAACAAAGTCAAAAATTAACCCTTTAGATTTTTTTTCGAGGTTATCTAATACTAACCTAGCTCCCGAGGCTTTTATGATTAAAGATCATAATTATTCAATAATAAGCTGTTCTCCAGAAACTTTAATTACAAAAAAGGGGAGTGATATATCTACAAAACCAATAGCTGGAACTGTAAAAAAAACCAAGCATTTGAATAAAATAAAAGCATTAAATTATTTTAGAAAAAATTTAAAAGAAACCAAAGAGCACAATATGATTGTTGATATGGAAAGGAATGATTTATCAAGAATTTGTAAAGTGGGCACTGTAAAACTATCTAAACAAAAAATCGTGGAGGAATATAAAGACCTTTTTCATTATGTCAGCCTCATCAAGGGTAAATTAAAAAAGAATATAAATAATTTTGAAATAATAAAAGCAATGATGCCCGGGGGTTCAGTTATTGGGTGTCCAAAGATAAATACGCTTAATCTTTTAAATAATCAGGAAAAAGAAAACAGGAATATTTATACAGGTAGTTTTGGCTATATAAAGTTCAATGGTGATATGAGATTTAACATAATTATACGTTCAATTTTAAATTTTAAAAATATATCTGAAATTTCAGTTGCTTCAGGTGTTGTCGTCGATAGTAATGCCAATCATGAATTTAATGAGAATTTTCTTAAAGCTAAAGCGTTAATAGATTTATTTAAATGATTTATGTAATTGATCATAATGACTCCTTTACTCATAATGTAGTTCATCAATTTGCTTTGTTTGATAAAGTTGAATGCGATAACTATGATAAAATTAGTGAAAATAAAATTAAGCAAGCATCTACAATAATTTTTTCACCCGGTCCAGGTAATCCAAAAAATTATCCAATCACTTCAAAAATTTATAAAAAATATAAAGGTAAAAAGAAAATCATAGGAATTTGTTTAGGATTTCAACACATCTTATTTTGTGAAGGTGCAAAAATTGTTGAACAAAGAAAAATTTATCATGGTTTTCAATCAAATATAAAAGTAATCACTAATAAATCTTTATTTAAAAAAGGAAAAATATTTAAAGTTGGCAGGTATCATTCTTTAAAATTAAAAGAACCTTTCAAATCTAATAATTTTGAGATAACTATGAGATGTTTAAATTCAAAAGTTGCAATGGCATTTGAAAATCAAAAGGAAAAAATTTATGGATTTCAATTTCACCCAGAATCTTTTTTAACTATCAATGGTAACCTACTTATTAAAAAAATCTTATCGGCTTAAAGACTTAAAACAGATAGAATTCCAAGATCTTTGGGGGGATCATGGAATTTTTACAACGATGTGGATTTTTGGCAAACCAGCAAAAATTTTATTTTTTGATAATCATTTAAAAAACTTAATTTCATCACTAAAAAAATATCAAATTATAAAGAAATCATTAAGGTCGGATATTTTAGAAATAATAAATAAAAATTTATCCAAAAAGAGGAAATATAATCATCTATTGAGAATTGCTATAAATAAAAAAGTTATTTCAATATCTTTAAGGAAAAGAGTTAAACCAAAATTAAATTTTAATTTGAAGTTAGTAAAATTAAAAAGAGAAAAACCAGAGTTTAAAAATCTTAAATATAAAAAGATCTTATCTTATCTATCTAAAATGGACAATTCCCAATCAGATATTGCATTGGTCTCTAATAAGAAATTATTAGAAACTGGAACCTCAAATTTATTATTTGTTAAAGATCAAAAATTTTTTACTCCTAAAAAGGATTATTATGAGGGAAATACTTATAAATTTTTTAAAACAAAAATAACAAAGATTTTTAGGAAAGATATTTTGCTTAAAGAGATAAAAGATTATGATGAAATATTATTGATAGGTTCTGGGAAAGGGGTTGCTTCAGTTAGAACTATAAATGAGCTTAAATGGAAAAGAAAAAACCTAAAAAAATTCAAGTTTCTGTCAAAACAATATGATGCAGTTATAAACAAATGCAATTCTTATAGATTTTAATAAATGAAAGATCCAAATAATCCCTGTTTATTTTGTGACGTTAAAAAAAGTGGATGTGCTTATGAAAATGATTTGGCATACGCAAGTTATGACTCTTATCCAGTTTCAGAACATCATTGTTTGATTATACCCAAAAGACACATAAAGGATTATTTTGACTTATCTAATGATGAATTGATTGCATGTAATGATCTTATAAAAGTTATTAAAAAAGAAATAACAAATAAAGATCCGTTAATTAAAGGATTTAATCTAGGCACAAATATAGGAATTGTATCTGGTCAATCTATTTTTCATTGCCATTTTCATCTGATTCCCCGAAGAGAAGGAGATGTTGACAATCCTCAGGGCGGAGTACGATCAGTTATTCCAAACAAACAACATTATAAAAGAAATAATTAGCCTGTTATAAAAGACAAATTGACCCCAGTTTGAGGTTGAACTATAAATTCAACTATATATAAAACTCTAAAACTAATTCAAAATTTAACAAAAGGCGGAAATGTTAAGTAACAATCCTTTTTCAATTTTATCAGAAACTATTTCACCCTTTGCAATGCAATCTTTTATCATTGCAATGGTTTTGTTAATTGCAATTGGAACTATTATTCAAATGATCCATCACAAAAATTTGACTTATTTTTTTAACAACGCAAAAAAAGCAAAGCTGTCAGCAACAAAAAAATTAGGGGTTGGAGAAAAAGTTTCTGTCATTGCTAAAACAACAGTGGTTGATATTGGCACAACTTCTGAATTAGGTTTTGGAAAAAGAAGACTGGCCCATGTTCTAGGAATGTATGGCACAATTTTATTTTGGGTGTCTTCAGCTATTTTAGTTTTTTGTTACACAGGTGCTGATAAACCAAGTTCTCAAACTTGGTCAATGATTTGGCATGCGGGAGCAATATTAACATGTTTAGGAGGATATTGGTTTTGGTTTTTTTTAAGAGTTGATGTTTCAGCAGAAGCCCATCCTTGGTATAGAATTATTAAAGCTGATTTATTTGTTTTAGCTTTACTTGCGTGTTCAACTTTTGGGTTAGCTTGGTCATTCACTCAATTTAATGGACAAATAGGTTTGTCTTATTTATTTTTAATTTTATTTGTTGCATCTAATCTAGTTTTATTTGGTGGTGTTTATTGGTCAAAATTTGCTCACATGTTTTATAAACCTGGAGCAGCTATTCAGAAAAATTTAGCAGAGGCAGATGGATCTAGGGATAATTTACCCCCACCAGCTGATGCCCCAGAACAATTTGGCCTGGGTATAAAAAGAGAAGAGCCAAAACATTATTAATATGTTAATAGAAAAAGGAGAATAATAAAAATTATGTCAACTTTTGTATACATGACAAGATGCGATGGCTGTGGTCATTGTGTAGATATATGTCCTTCAGACATCATGCACATTGACGAAAATATAAGAAGAGCAAAAAATATTGAACCAAACTTTTGCTGGGAATGTTATTCGTGTGTTAAAGCATGTCCTAATCATGCAATTGATGTGAGAGGGTATGCTGATTTTGCTCCGATGGGTCACAGCGTTAGAGTTAGAAGAGAAGAAGAAAAAGGAACTATTTCTTGGAAAATTAAATTTAGAAACGGAACAGAGAAAAATTTCGTTTCACCTATAACAACAAAACCTTGGGGAAAATTTATTCCTAAACTTGCTGAAGGTGATACTCCTAATCAAGGAGAAATTAATTCACAAAGATTATATAGTGAGCCAGAAGGATTAAATACCAATAAAGAATTACCATCGGTTCCAAAAGAGTCTTTTAAAAAAGGTGTTTATTATTAATGGCTAAGCACAAAACACATTATGAGGAGTGCGATGTATTAGTTGTTGGTGGTGGAATGGCCGGCACAGGAGCAACTTTTGAGGCCAGGCATTGGGGAAGAGATTTAAAGATTGTTTGTGTTGAAAAAGCAAACATTGATCGTAGTGGTGCTGTTGCACAAGGTTTATATGCAATCAATTGTTATATGGGTATGCAATGGGATGAAAATCAACCCGAAGACCATGTAAGGTATGCCAGAAATGATTTAATGGGAATGGTTAGAGAAGATTTGGGTTATGACATGGCTCGTCATGTAGACTCAACTGTTCATATGTTTGATGAGTGGGGTCTTCCTATGATGAAAAATGAAAAAACTGGAAGATATCTCAGAGAAGGTAAATGGCAAATAATGATTCATGGCGAAAGTTACAAGCCAATTGTTGCTGAGGCAGCAAAAAAATCCGCAGATAAAATTTACAACAGAATAATGATTACTCATTTGTTAATGGATGAGTCTCAAGAAAATAGAATTGGTGGCGCAGTTGGTTTTAACATGAGAACAGGTGATTTTCATGTCTTCAGAGCAAAAGCAGTTATAGTTTCAGCTGGTGGAGCATCACATATTTTTAAACCAAGAGCAGTTGGAGAAGGTATGGGAAGAACTTGGTATGCACCATGGAGTAATGGATCTGCTTATGCTTTACCTATTGCGGCAGGTGCAAAGATGACTCAAATGGAAAACAGAATTGTATTGTGTAGATTTAAAGATGGTTATGGACCGGTTGGAGCATATTTTTTACATTTAAAAACATACACACAAAATGCTAATGGCGAAAATTATGAAAAAAAATGGTATGAGCAAACTAAAGAGTTAGTTGGAGAATATATCGATCATCATCCAACTCCCACTTGTTTGAGAAACCATGCCTTTATTCAAGAGGTTGCTGCAGGTGGTGGTCCGATACATATGGTAACTAAAGAAGCTTTCCAAGATCCTCATTTAGAAACTGTGGGTTGGGAAAACTTTTTAGGTATGACTGTTGGTCAAGCTGTAGTTTGGGCATCTCAAAATATTGATCCAAAGTATACAAATCCAGAATTAACAACTTCTGAGCCTTATGTTATGGGATCACACGCAACATGCTCTGGAGCTTGGGTAAGTGGACCAGAAGATCTATCTCCACCAGAATATTTCTGGGGTTATAACAGAATGCTTACAATCGATGGACTTTTTGGTGCTGGAGATACAGTAGGGGGTAGTGCTCACAAATTTTCATCAGGCTCTTTTACTGAAGGAAGATTAGCTGCAAAAGCAGCAGTTAAATATATAGAGGATAAAAAAGCAGAAGGAATTAATGTTACTGATAAACAATGTGAGGATTTTAAAAAGGCAGTTTACAAACCTTTAGAGACTTACACAGTTGCTCAAAACGAGATCACTGGTGGAACTGTTTCACCAAGTTACATTTCTCCAATACAAGGATTACAAAGACTTCAAAAAATTATGGATGAGTATGTTGGGGGAATTACCTCAAATTATATGACGAATGGAAATATGCTTAAGAGGGCCCTTGAACTTCTAGAGTGGTTGCAAGAAGATTTGGAAAACGTGGGAGCTGAGGACTATCATCAATTAATGAGAGCTTGGGAGCTCAAACATAGAGCTTTAACCTCACAATGTGTAACAGAGCATACATTATTTAGAGAAGAAACTCGTTGGCCTGGTTATTATTACAGAGGCGATCATATGAAACTTGATGATGAAAATTGGCATTGTTTAACAGTTTCTAGAAGAGACCCTAAAACAGGAAAATTTACTCTGGAGAAAGTACCAGTTTATCATATTGTTGACGAAAAAGAGAAGAAGAAGGCTTCGTAACACCAAATTCCAAACTTCTTTATGGACCTTTTGAAAAAATCTGACGAGGAGATATACGCGATAGCCAAGCCTTTTTGGGAAAATCTCGTAAGAGCCTCAAATATGAAAGATTATGGTGGCTTTACCAGAGATTTCTCTACCCAAATGCTGTTTGGTGCCAATGAAGTAGAGCTTGGAAAGCAATGGGCTAACAACAAGATTATCACCAATTTAAATGAGACCTATGAACCGTTCGGAACATTAAGAAGAGGTGACCATATTACTGTATTGATTAAGCAGACTAACAAGGAGGTGCCTGGAGAATTTTTAGGAAGGCTGGTCCTTGGTGTTGAGGATGGCGAAATAAAAATTTTTGGAGCCACAATTTATTAATTAAAGTTTGACAATTTTTCTGCTGGTGCTATTGAGGATATAGATGCACCTTTCAAATATAAAAATTCTACAAAAAATTTTAAATTATAAAACAGCATTAATTAAAACAGGAATTTTTTCAGCAATATTAGCTTGTTGGGGTGTTATATTATTTGGAACTTTTTTAACTTTTAAATAAATTTTTTTAAAAAAGTTAATTATTTTAAATGGAAGTATTTTTACCAATAGCACAAGTACATGTTACTGCTATTGAAATCATTTTATTAAGTGCTTTAGTTGGAGTTTTATCAGGACTATTTGGAGTAGGAGGTGGTTTTTTAATGACACCTTTCTTAATTTTTTTAGGAGTCCCACCAGCTTATGCTGTTGCCAATGAAGCAAATAACATACTGGCTACCTCTGTCTCTGGATCAACTACTCATTATCTTAAAAATACATTGGATTATAAAATGGGTTTTATGATTGTGATTGGTGGTGCAATAGGAACCATCATTGGAATTTATACTTTCACATACTTTAAAGACATTGGCAAAATAGATACAGTTATCTCACTTGCTTACATGTATATCTTAGCAATTATTGGAACTTTAATGCTTGTTGAAAGTCTTGGTGAGATCGATAAAGCTAGGAAAAATACTATTGTAAAACGAAAATTACACGTTCATTATTGGATACATGGTCTTCCATTTAGGATGAGATTTCCTAAATCAAAATTATATGAGAGCGCATTCACACCAATTATCATTGGTTTATTCGTAGGTTTTATAGCAGCGATTATGGGTATTGGAGGAGCTTTTATATTAGTTCCTGCAATGATTTATATAATAGGTATGCCCACAAAATTAGTTCCAGGAACTTCTTTGTTTGTAACTATTTTTGTAAGTGTCATCGTAACTTTTTTGCATGCTTTCAATTATGGATCTATTGATTTAATTTTAGTTTTAATGTTGGTTATTGGTTCAATAATTGGCGTACAAACAGGTCAAAAAATTGGTCAGTCAATTGAAAGTTCTGGACTAAAAGCGCTTTTAGCAGTTTTGCTATTAATTGTTGGAATTGCGATTGCGTATGATACTTTTTTTGTTGATCACACTATGAATGGTATCAATAAGGTTCCAGAGAAAGACTTAACACCATTATCAGTTTTGGTTCAAAAATTTTCAAAAGATATGCCAATTGTATATAGTTTATTTTCAATATTTTTTGCTATAGCGTTAGGTGTTGCAGCGGCATTTATTCGAAGATTTTTATCTGATTTAAAAAAAAAGCACTTTAGCAAACCAGCTAAGTAAAAATTTTAAGCACTTCGGTATAATTTGGTCATTACGAATTCTCTATGACCTAAAGCTTCAGCACAAGTTAGTCTACCATTTGCAACTTTTAAAGTTGTTTTAATCAATTCATCTCCAGCTTCAGACAAATTCATTTCTCTCGAGAGAATTTTTGAAACATCACAATCAATATGTTCTCCCATAGATTTAACTGTTAATGGATTTGCAGTTAATTTTATAACTGGTTCAATTGGGTTACCAACAATATTACCTTGGCCAGTCGGGAATAAATGAATATTAAATCCTGCAGCTGCTTGTAGTGTTACACACTCCGCTGCAGCAGATGACGTATCCATAAAGTATAAACCCTTCCCCTTTTTTGGCTCTTCAGCCGGTTCTAAAACATCAACAAATTTACAATTTCCTATTTTTTGAAAATTTCCAAAAGCTTTTTCCTCAATAGTTGTTAAACCACCAGCTATATTACCAGCAGTTGGCTGACTTTCAGAAAGGTCATCAGTTGCTTCTTTTAAAATAAAATCGTTATAGGCACTCCAAGTCTTCATAAACTTATCTGAAGCTTCTTTGGTAGCACCTCTTGTTGCACAAACTTTTTCTGCTCCTGTAAGTTCTGATGTTTCTCCGAAACATAAATGAACTCCAAGTGGTTCTAGTTTATCCATTAAATTTCCTACAGTTGGATTTGAAGCTAAACCAGAAGTCGTGTCAGACTCACCACATTTTACTGAAATCCATAAATCACTTATCGGGCATTCCTCTCTTTGTTTTTCAGAAGCCCACATAACAAATTCTTGAGCTTTTTTCGAAGCTTTCATTACAGTTCCAATATCCCCAGTACGTTCAATATGGAAACCTTCAACTGGTTTTCCAGTTTTTGCAATTCCATCGACAATTCTCTTAGTCCATTTAGGTTCAATACCAATCACAATTACCGCTGCAACATTTGGGTTGCTACCAGTTCCAATCATCGTTCTAAAATGCAATTCTAAATCTGCTCCGAATTGTAATCTTCCATAAGAATGGGGAAGTGCTATTGTTCCTTTAATGTTATTTGCAACTGCTTCAGCACATGCGTTTGAAATATCATCAACAGGTAAAATGATTACATGGTTTCTTGTTCCTGCTCTGCCATTTTCTCTTTTATAACCTAAAAAACTTTTTGGAATTTCCATCTAATTACCACTTTTTTGTTTTAACGTTATGAACATGCACATGTTGACCTTTTTTAATTGCTTTGACTACTTTACCTATATCGTGACCATATTTTAAAATTGTATCTCCCTCTTTTAAATCAATCATTGCAATTTTATGGCCTAGAGGGATTTCATCTGCAGATTGAATGTTAACCGAGCTGTCGTTCTCCATTATCCAGCATTTACAATCTTGTTTTGGAGTTATTTTTTCTATTACAACTACACCAACATTGTCTTTTTTGTCGTGAATTATAATATCTGTTGACATTAATATAGTGTCGATTTGTTTGTTTGAATTTTCTAAAATCTTATATATTAATCGCAAAAATTAACAATTAATTTTTAAAAAAATTGTTCTAAAGTAATTTAGAAAGGTTCTACAAATGACTAAAATGACAACAGAAGAAGCTTTTGTAAAAGTTTTACAAATGCATGGTATTGAACATTCTTTTGGAATTATTGGTTCAGCGTTCATGCCTATATCTGATATTTTTCCAGATGCAGGAATTACCTTTTGGGATGTGGCACACGAAACAAATGGTGGTTTGATTGCAGATGGTTACACAAGAGCTACAGGAAAAATGTCAATGGTCATAGCACAAAATGGTCCGGGTATAACAGGCTTAGTAACACCAATTAAAACTGCTTATTGGAACCACACACCTTTATTATTAGTAACACCACAAGCTGCAAATAAAACTATGGGGCAAGGTGGTTTTCAAGAAGTAGAGCAAATGAATTTATTTAAAGACATGGTTTGTTATCAAGAAGAGGTTAGAGATCCTTCAAGAATGGCTGAAGTTTTAAATAGAGTAATAGAAAAAGCAATAAGAGGTTCAGCACCAGCACAAATAAACGTTCCAAGAGATTATTGGTGTCAAGTGATTGACATAGACCTTCCCCCAATCGTCAGATTAGAAAGACAAGGTGGAGGTGCTGATGCAATTGCTAAGGCGGCAGATTTATTATCTAAAGCGAAATTTCCAGTAATTTTATCTGGAGCAGGTGTTGTTATTGGCGGTGCAATTGAAGAAACTAAAAAACTTGCTGAAAAACTTGATGCACCTGTTTGCTCAGGATATCAACACAATGATAGTTTTCCAGGAAGTCATCCTTTAGCAGTTGGGCCATTAGGATACAATGGATCAAAAGCTGCGATGGAATTAATTTCTAAGGCTGATGTCGTTTTGGCTTTAGGAACAAGATTGAATCCTTTTTCAACTCTACCAGGTTATGGAATTGATTATTGGCCAAAAAAAGCAAGTATAATTCAAGTTGATATGAATCCAGATAGAATTGGATTAACTAAAAAAGTTACAGTTGGAATTAGTGGTGATGCAAAATTAGTTGCAACGCAGATTTTAGAAAAGCTTTCTTCAAATGCAGGCGATACCGATAGACAAAAAAGAAAAGATTTAATTCATCAGACAAAATCAGCATGGTTACAAAAATTGTCTAGTTTAGATCATGAAGATGATGACGAAGGAACAGTTTGGAACAAAGAAGCAAGAGAAAGAGATAAAGACAGAATGTCACCAAGACAAGCTTGGCGAGCTATTCAAGCTGGTATGCCTGAGGATGTAATTATATCAAGTGATATTGGAAATAACTGTGCAATTGGAAATGCCTATCCAACATTTGAAAAGCCAAGAAAATATTTAGCGCCAGGTTTATTTGGTCCTTGTGGTTATGGTTTTCCATCAATACTTGGTGCTAAAATCGGTTGTCCGGACACACCTGTAATTGGTTTTGCGGGAGATGGAGCTTTTGGAATAAGTATGAACGAAATGAGTTCCTGTGCACGAGAGGAGTGGCCTGCAATCACAATGGTAATTTTTAGAAACTACCAGTGGGGCGCTGAAAAAAGAAATACAACTCTTTGGTTTGATAATAATTTTGTTGGAACAGAACTTGATCCAGAATTAAGTTTCGCAAAAGTAGCAGAAGCCTGTGGTTTAAATGGAGTTACTGTTAAAACTATGGAAGAGACTACAGCTGCCATTAAACAATCTTGTGCAGATCAAAAGAAAGGTATTACAACATTTATTGAAGTGATATTAAATCAAGAATTAGGTGAACCATTTAGAAGAGATGCTATGAAAAAACCAGTGAGAGTAGCTGGTATTAAAAAAGAAGATATGAAGAAGCAGCCTTCTTTAAATTCTTAATGTAAATCCATATCTGGCCAGTCTTTATCATTAAATCTATCAAGTTCTTTCTTCGTGATAGGTCTAAATAATATCCACCCGATCACAATAACTAAAGCTAATAGAATTAATGTTTGCATGATTTAATTTATTACAGACATAGGATCTAGTCTAGTCTGAAACCAATTCACTCTAAAATCTAGATGTGGACCAGTTGATCTTCCTGTTGAACCTACAGTTCCAATGATATCTCCTTGATTTATTTTATCTCCAACAGACACCATTACATTTTCAAGATGTGAATAAATAGTTGAGATGCCATGACCATGATCCATAATTATTGTTCCCCCGGTATAATAAAGATCATCTTCTGCCATGGTGACAATTCCTGATCCAGATGATTTGATCATAGTTCCTTGTTTGGCAGCAATATCAATTCCATAATGAGGCCATTTCGGTTTTCCATTTAAAATTCTTTGGCTTCCATAAACACCACTAATGATTCCCTCAACTGGCATAATAAATTGATTTTTGAAAAAGGGTAAATCTGAGTTAATTGCTCTTGCCTCACCAATTCTATAATTTTCTTCTTTTATTCTTTTGTAAACAGACTCTGGAGGTGTGACTTTACTTTCTTCTAAACCATCTATTCTTTGAATATTATATTTTCTTTTAAGAACTTTCTTTATTATTTTATCTTTTTTTCCATTAATAATTTTTGTAATTGTTAAATCAAATTTTCTATCTCTATCTATTCCAAAAACAAAAAAACCATCCTCTGATACTTTAACTTGTTTTTTGTCTATTATAATTTTTGCCGTTGGATCAGTCTGTCCAATAATAAAATGTCCTTGTAGAAATTTTCCTGTAAATTCTATCGCTATTGAATGTGTTGGTATAAAACAAAAAATTAAAAAAAATAATCTAGTTATTATCTTGCAGTCCATCCACCATCAACCAATAATGAAGTTCCTGTAATCATCGCTGCAGCATCAGACGCAAGAAAAACAGCTGCACTTGAAACATCAGAAAGTTCAGCAAATTTTCCTAATGGGATATTTCCTAAAACTTCTTTTTTAAATTTTTTACTTTTTAGAAATTTTTTTGTCATAGGAGTAACCACAAATGTAGGGCAAACAGTATTTACTCTGATGTTATATTTGGCAAGATCAATTGACATACCTTTTGTTAATCCTTCTAAACCAAATTTTGTCATGTTGTATACACTTCGAATAGGACCCCCAACATGACCCATTTGTGATGACATATTGACAATTGAACCACCAGTTTTTTTTCTATTTTTTGACTTTATCATCTTAAGAGCACACAGCTGAGCAAGGTTAAAAGTTGCCATCGTATTAATCTTTACAAGATATTCCATATTTTTAGTCTTCACTTTTGTAAAATGTTCAGGAATATTATTGCCAGCATTATTAATTAAAATATCTATTTTTGGTTGTTTATTTATAATTTCTTTAACTTCATTATAATTTGTTATGTCACATACATACGATTTACATTTTGACTTTAATTTTTTAATCTTTTTTGAAACTTCATCTAGATCTTTTTTGGTTCTACTAATTATAATTAAATTTGCTCCAGCTTCTGCAAGTGCTATTGCGCAAGCTCTTCCAAGCCCTTTGCCAGCACCAGTGACAACTGCTGTTTTATTCTTTAAATTGTAATTTTTTAAATACATTATAAGAACAATATTTTAATATCTGTATAAATCAATTCAATAGCAACAATTAATATTGCAATTAAACCTGCCCAAGCAATCCATTTATACTTCTTAATCCAATTTGATATTAAAGTTGCTGCAAATGCCATTAAGGCAATTGATAGAACTAAACCAAATACTAATAATCCATAATGATCTCCTGCTGCTCCTGCAACTCCTAAAACATTATCTAAGCTCATTGTAAAATCTGCTAAGAGGATTGTCCAAATCGCTTTGAAAAAACTGGAATTATCAACTTTTATATCATCATGATTTTCAGAACCTTTAATGACATCCACATACAATTTGTAGACAATATAAAGAAGAAGCAAACCTCCAAAAAGCCTTAGTCCCGTTATTTGAAGTAAATATGCAGTTAGTAAAGTTAAAATAATTCTTAAAACTACCGCACCACCAATTCCAAAAATGATAATTTTTCTTCTTTGCTCTAAAGGAAATTTTGATGCAACCATACCAATTATTATTGCATTGTCTCCTGCAAGGACTAAATCGATTAAAATAATTTGAGTTAATATAGTTAATTGTTCTGGTGTAAATAATTCAGCAAACATCAATGGGTAAGTATCATATCTGCACCTTTTTCTGCAATCATTATTGTAGGTGCATTAGTATTACCTGATGTAATGTTTGGCATTATAGAAGCATCAATTACTCTTAAATTTTCAATTCCTTTTACTTTTAGTTTTTCATCAACTACAGCCATATCATCTTGACCCATTTTACATGTGCCAACTGGATGAAAAATTGTTTGCGCAAAATCTGAACCTGCTTTTACAAGTTCCTCATCATCGTTAATGTCAATACCTGGTCTATATTCCTCAGGTTTATATTTTTTAAATGTTTCAGATTCCATGACAATTTTTCTTGTAAGTTTTAATCCTCTAGCTGCAATCATTCTGTCATGATCAGTTGAAAGATAATTCATTTTTATTTTTGCATATGTTCTAGAGTCTTTATCTACAATACTCACATGGCCTCTACTTGTAGGTCTAATATTTGAAACAGTAGGTGTGAAAGCATGAAAATCATGATTTTTAGTTGCTCCTAGGGTGTCCATACTCATTGGTTGTACGTGCCATTGTAGATCTGGTAATTCTAATGAGGGATCACTTTTAGCAAACATACACATTTGGCTAGCTCCCATGGTCATTGGTCCACTACGATTAAAAACATATTCCAGACCAATCATTAATTTTCCAAATAAACTATTAACCTTTTTATTTAGCGATTTAAGTCCTTGAATTTTATATATAGGTCTAAACATCAAGTGGTCTTGTAAATTTTCACCCACACCTTTTAATTCTTGCACTATATCTATACCTAATTCTTTTAATTTTTTAGAATTTCCTATTCCAGAAGTTTGCAATATCTGAGGTGAACCTATCGAACCAGATGATAAAATTATTTCTTTATTACAAGTTAGTTTTTTAAGCTCATCACCTTGCCAGTATTCAATTCCTTTTGCAGTTTTGCCTTTAAAATTAATCTTTTTTACATGAGCATTAGTTATCGTTTTTAAATTTTGTCTGTTTTTTATTGGGTTTAGATATCCAACTGAAGTACTACATCTAAAGCCATCTTTTTCAGTAACTTGAAAATAACCACATCCATGATTATCACCTGTATTAAAATCTTTAGTTTTGGGTATGCCAAACTCTTCGGCGGCATTTTGAAATTCATTCAATAATGGTAATTGAATTCTTTGATCAGAAACTGATAGAGGCCCTCCAATACCATGAAATTCATCTTTTCCTCTCTCTTGGTTTTCTGCTTTAATAAAATATGGCAGAACATCATCCCAACCCCAACCAGTATTTCCTAATTGTCGCCAAATATCATAATCTCTGCTTTGTCCTCTTATATAAAGTAGTCCGTTGATCGAAGAGCTACCACCTAATGTTTTACCTCTTGGATAACGAATTGACCTATTGTTCATTGAAGCATCAGGCTCAGTTTTATAACACCAATCAACAGAGGGATTGTGCATAGTTTTAAAATATCCAACAGGTATATGTATCCATGGATAATTATCTTTTCCACCAGCTTCAATTAATACGACTTTGTTATTTGAATTTTCAGAAAGTCTGTTTGCCAGAACACATCCTGCAGATCCTGCTCCAATAATTACGTAATCAAAATTTTCCATCAATAGTTGAATCGTTTTTTAGTTTAAGCTTTTTAATGCTTTTACACTTATATTTATCGATTGTCACTTGTGTCAGGTTTGTTTTTCTGATTGAATTAAACAAGTTAAATTTAACTAACAAGAGGATAAATAATGAAAAAAATCATTTCAATGTTATTTGCAACAATTTTAGTTCTTGGATTTACTTCAAGTGCTAATGCTGCAAAAACATTAAAGTGTCAAACTGTTCTTAACACTAAAGCTGATGAGGTAAAAATGTTAAAGGACTTTACTGACACAGTAACTGAATTAACGAGTGGATCGTTAAAATTTGAAATATTGCCAGCTGGCGCTGTTGTAGGAGTTAAAGAAACTCTAGATGCTGTTGATAAAGGTTTGATTGATTGTGGTTTCGCATGGACTCACTATTGGTCAGGTGATCACCCTGCTGCAATGTTATTTGGTTCGCCAGTAGCTGGTGGTGGAGTAGGTATCGACAATATCGCATTCCTATCATGGTTCCAATATGGTGGTGGTAAAGAGTTATACGACCAACTTTGGAAAGAAATGGGAAGAGATATTAAAGGATTTATGATTCAACCAGTTGGCCCAGAAGCTTTAGGTTGGTTTCCAAAACCAATTAAAGATATGGCTGACTTTAGAAAATATAAGTTCAGAACTCCTCCAGGAATTCCAGGACAAACTTATAAAGACATTGGTATAGCGTCTGTTGCAATGGGTGGTGGAGATATTCTTCCAGCTCTTGAAGCAGGAACTATCGATGCTGCTGAGTGGTGTTGTCCAAAACCAGACTTAACATTTGGTTTTCAAAAAGTGTTAAAGCACTATTACTTACAAGGTTTACACCAAGTAGTCGTAAATGCTGACTTTTATATTACTGGAAAAACATACAATGCTATGAGTGCTCATGAGAAGAAGTCACTTGAAGTAGCTGCTAATGCTTCATTAGCAAAATCTTTAAGTTACAGAATCTATGAGAATGGCAAAGCTTTAAGAGAGCTAACTACTAAACATGGAGTAATTCTAGAAGATACACCTTCAGATTATTTCACAGAATATATGGCTGCAGCAAAAGCATCTTTAAATAAGAATGCTAAAGATAATAAATTTTTTAACGAAGTTTACACTTCAATGAAAAATTTTGCTGATGTTGCTGTTCCTTTCTGGAGTGGTGCTCAAATGTCTAATGCGAAGCTAGGAATGGCTCACGCAGCAACATTAAAGTAAATCAGTAATCAATCTTGATTTTTTAGAGCGGACTTTTAAAGTCCGCTCTAATTTTTTTAACTAAAATTTTATGGCAGACGAACCTGGTAAACTAGATATCTCTGATGAAATGATTGCCGAAAGGCGAGGTGGATCAGGTAAAATGCCAACCGATATGCCATCATGGATGGCTAAATCTATTATTTATATTGATAAATTCAGTAAGTGGATTGGCAGTATTGTTTGTTGGATATTGATGCCACTCATTTTTGCAATGACTTACGAAGTTCTTGCAAGAAAATTATTTTTAGCACCAACAATTTGGGCTTACGACATAAGCCGTTTTCTTTATGGCGCATTATTTATGCTTGGTGCAGGATACGCTCTTTCTAGAGGAGTGCATATAAGAGCAGATTTTTTATACAGAAATTTTAAAACTAAAACACAAGGTCTTATTGATTTCTGGTTGTATCTTTTATTTTATTTTCCAGGACTAATTGTTTTTCTTTATATGACTATAGGTTTTGTTGAAGAGTCAATAAGAAGGGGTGAGCGAGGGATGGATACTACTTGGATGCCCTATATGTGGCCTATCAAAACATGTTTGTTACTTGGAATTATTTTTTTATTAATTCAAGGCTTTTCAGAATTACTAAAAAGTTATTGGGCAGCTAAAAAAGGTGAGTGGCCAGGAGAGAAAAAATGATAGCAGAATTCATTGATCCGGCTATTTTAGGTTTCATTTTAGTTGGCGTGATGCTATTTGCAATATTTATAGGGTTTCCCATTTCATTCACTTTAATATTTTTAGGGTTTGTATTTGGTTATCTTGGTTTTGGAAAATTAGTTTTTTATTTAATGACCCTTCAATTTTCAATGGTCATGACCGAACAAACGCTCGCAGCCGTCCCGCTCTTTGTTTTTATGGGTATTATGATGGAACAAGCTGGATTAATGGAGAGATTGTTTTCAGCATTTCAAATGATGCTAGCAAAAGTTAAGGGTTCTTTATATTACGCAGTTTTATTCGTTTCAGTTATATTTGCGGCAGCAACAGGAATTGTTGGTGCATCGGTGACAATTCTTGGAATTATGGCTGCCAAGTCAATGAATAGATCTGGTTATGATGTAAAACTTGCTGCTGGTACTATTACTGCTGGTGGTACTTTAGGAATTTTAATTCCACCAAGCATTATGCTTGTTGTAATGGGACCTATTATGGAAATTCCAGTTATAGATTTGTTTGCAGCTGCAATCTTACCAGGAATTCTTCTTGCTAGTTTGTATGCAGCTTACACAACAATCAGATGCATGATTAATCCAAAACTTGGACCTGTTTTACCTGATGACATGAGAGCTGCTAGCATGAAAGAAGTATGGATAGAATTTTTCTTAGGTTTAGTTCCTCCAGCTGCTTTAGTGTTTGCTGCATTAGGAAGTATTTTATTTGGATTTGCAACTCCAACAGAAGCAGCAGGTTGTGGAGCTATGGGTGCTTTATTACTTTCATTAGCTTATAAAAAATTAACTCTTTCAAAACTTCAAGAAGCATTAGTGAAAACATTAGAAATTACTGCTTTAATAATGGTGTTAGTCGCAGCATCAAATTTTTTTGGCGCAGTTTTTGCAAGACTAGGAACTCCAACTCTTTTGACTGAATTTTTATTAGGCTTAGAAATGAACAAATATTTAATTCTAGCGATGATAATGGTGATGATTTTTTTATTGGGTTGGCCGTTAGAATGGGTACCGATTGTGATGATTATTATTCCAATAATTTTACCATTGGTAGAAGCGTTAGGATTTAATTTAACTTGGTTTGCAATTTTAGTGGCCGTTAATTTACAAACTGCCTGGCTCTCACCTCCAGTAGCACTCTCTGCTTATTTTTTAAAAGGAGTTGTCCCTGAATGGGATTTAAAAGATATTTACTATGGAATGATGCAGTTTATGGTTCTTCAAGTGATAGGATTAGTTTTGATCATTATATTTCCTAAAATTGCACTTTGGTTACCAACTCTCTTATATGGACAGTAGAATATTAAAGTTTTATATTGTCTAAGTGAGTCAGCAAAAAACAAAAAAAACTCTCATTAACTGGGATTTAGTAACTGTAAACCCTAACAATAAAACTTGGGACTGGAAGGACTTATTTTGTTTTTGGGGGGTTAATATACAAAGTGTTATTGGATTTTCACTAATTGCATCTTTGTACTTAATTTATAATTTAAATACTGCTGTAGTTCTTTTTGGAACAATTTTAGGAACTTTTTTTGTTTACATATTTTCTCATCTAATCGGTAAACCATCTCAAAAATTTGGATTACCATTTGTTGTTTTGTTAAGATCGTCATTGGGATTCAGAGGTGCTCAATTTTTTGGATTATTGAGGAGTATTGTTGGAATTTTTATGTTTGGTATCCAAACATATTTTTTATCAAAAGCGATTGGTTTTCTTATAAGAGTTTTAATGTATTCAGTCGATAATTCAATTTTACAAAAAGAAATTTTATTAGTTTTTTTTATAGGACTTAATATTATTGATTGGGCTGCCATCATAATATCTATTACTTTGCAAACATACTTATTTAGTGTGGGCATGAACTTTAACAAAAGATTAATTAAGTTTTCAGCATTGTTAATTTATGCAGCAATGGTAATGTTTTTCTTTATTGTTTTTTTATCTGATGTAAAATTAACCGCTAAATCATTTATCAACGTACTTGATTTTCAAAATATATTTAATGCTAATAATGTAGGCCCCATAATAACAGTTGCTGGCACAACATTTACCTTTTTTTCTATTGTAATCTTGTCGTTTGGTGATTTTTCTAGATACGTTAAAAATGAACAAGAACTAAGAAAAGGTAATTTAAGCTTAATTTTAAATCTTATTATTTTTTCATTTTTTGCATTATTTATTGTTACAGGTGCTGATGCATTTCAGAATTTAAATGAGCAAAATGTAGAAATGATTTTGACCAACCCAACAGATATAATTGGAAAATTAGATAATATTCTTTTGGTTTCCTTAGCTTTAGTTTTTATAATTATTGCCTCTGCATCAACAAACTTAATAGCAAACTTTATTCCTTCTCAATATACTTTAATTAATTTTGATCCCTCATCTTTTTCTTTCAAAAGTGCCAGTTATGTAATTGCTATTTTTGGGTTTATTATAGGAGTTTTTTGGTTAACTTTTTTAAGCCAAGTCGGAGTATTATCTTATATAGATACAATCGGTGCATTTTTTGGTCCTTTATTTGGATTAATGATTGCTGATTTTTATATGATTAAAAAAGGAAAATTAGAAAACAAGGATATATATTCACTTGAAACTAGTGGCACCTATTATTATTCAGGAGGGTGGCATCTTAAAGGAGTTTACTCTTTGATATTAGGATTTATTTTTTCTGCTTCAACAATTTGGAACACAAATTTTATGTTTTTACAATCTTACTCTTGGATTATTGGTGCTTTTGTTGCAGCTTTAGTTTATTACCTCTTAGCTAGAGAGTAATTTTATGGATAAAATTTCTTTTGATTTTAAAGGCAGAACTGCAATTGTAACTGGCGGTGCACAAGGCTTTGGTTTAGACATTACAAAAAGATTAATAAGGTCGGGTGCGAGTGTAATTATCTGGGACAATGATCAGAAAATGGTCGAAAAAGCAATTGAAGATATTAAAAGTCCCAATCTTAGTTTTAATATTGTTGATATTTCAAATTATTCAAAAGTTGCAGAATGTGTGCAAGAAATCACTAAACAAAAAAATATTGATATATTGATTAATAATGCTGGTATTACTGGTCCAACAGCAACTTTATGGGAATATGATATTGAGATGTGGAAAAAGGTTGTTGATATAAATTTAATGGGTACTTTTAATTGTTGTCGAACAATTGTACCGAATATGATCAAAAATAATTATGGCAGGATAGTTAATGTAGCTTCAGTTGCAGGTAAAGATGGGAATGCAAACGCGAGTGCCTATAGCGTTGGAAAAGCTGGAGCAATTGGACTAACAAAATCATTGGGTAAAGAGCTTGCGGATAAGAATATAGCGGTAAATGCCGTTACTCCTGCAGGTGCAAAAACCAGAATTTTGGATCAAATGACCAAAGAACACGTCCAAAAAATGTTATCAAAAGTGCCAAGAGGACGATTTCTTGAGGTTGAGGAGTTTACTTCTTTAGTCTGCTGGTTATCTTCTGAGGAAAATACATTCTCAACCGCTGCAGTTTTTGATATCAGTGGGGGTCGTTCGACCTATTAACTTCTTGGTTTTATCTCTACCATCTTAGTTTGATTTAGTTTGGCCCTACCAAATTTTACATCTTTTGACATCACTGGAGCAAAAATCATTATTGACCAGTAAATTAATAAAATAAAAATGGAAATTGTCTTCATAATTATTATATACGAATAGAAATTGATTTTTGATTGTTTAAATTTTGTCAAAATAATGTATTAACAATTTTTTTTAAAAATTTATGAAAATAATTTTAAAACTTTTTATCAGTCTCTTTTTATTTACTGAGATAGGTGTAGCTAGTGAAATAAAAGTATTTGAATTTACCGAAGCTGAACTTTCACAGCTTGAGGTTAGAAAGGTAAGAGGTGCGGAGAATAAGACAAATTATTCGGTTGGATCTAATGAAAATGGCAATTTTCTAAAATCTGTTGCTGATAATGCTGCTTCTGGTTTAGGCAAAGAGGTTAAAATTGACCTCAATAAGACACCTTTTATTAATATTACATGGAAAGTTGAAAAAGATTTATCTGGGATAAAAGAAAATACAAAAAAAGGACATGATTTTGCAGCTAGAGTATTCGCAGTAAAAAAAACTGGTGCAACACCACTTTCAAATAGAGCAATAAATTATGTTTTCTCAAGTAATAACAAAATTGGATTTAGTTCACCCAGCCCTTATACTAAAAAGTCTATAGATTATGTTTTATCTACTACTAAAAATAATCTCAATCAGTGGGTTACTGTTAAAGCAAACGTCAAAGAAGACTTTAAAAAATTCCACGATTTAGATGTTAATGAATTAGATGGGTTGGCTATAATGTCTGATACTGATAATTCTAAAATGAAAGCTATAGCTTATTTTCAAAATATCTATTTTTCAGTAAATTAGATAATTATTTGATATAATTTTCTTATGCATGAAAATTTTTTTCACAAATTAAAAGTCTATTATGAAGATACAGACTCTGGTGGAGTGGTTTATTATGCAAATTATTTAAAGTATTTAGAAAGAGCAAGAACAGAGGCTCTATTTTCAATAGGTTTTAGTAATAAAAAAGTTCAGGAACAATTTGGATCATTAATAATCGTTAAGTCTTGTAACATTGAATATAAAAAATCAGCCTTTTTAGAGGATGAATTAACTATTAGATCTTTTGTTAAATCTATAACCAAAACCTCTTTTTTTATGAACCAAATTATTACAAAAGGTGAAGAAATTATAGTTGAAGCACAAGTTCATTTAGTTTTCATTAATAAAAGTGGTAAGCCAGTTAAAATTCCTGAGGATATATACTCGAAATTCAAACCTTACTTTTGCGACACAATCAAAGCATAGAAAATTTTTTTGCTTTTTTAAATAAACTGTTAATCATTAAAGGTGTTATAACTTTTGTATTAACATTTCTGGGGCTAGGATGATAACAAGCAATTAATATTTTATTATCGGGTAATAAATATTTTTTTCCGTGCTTAAATTCAAATTTTTTATTCATATTAAATTTCTTTTTGTAAATTTTTAGACAATTATCAAAAGCAACTTTACCTAACGCTACAATTACTTTAAGTTTTTTCAATTGATCTAATTCACTAATAAAATAATTAGAACATTTTATTAATTCAGTATTTTTTGGTTTATCTCCTGGAGGAACACACTTGAGTATATTAGTTATATAAGTCGATTTTAATTTTAATCCATCATTTTTATTTTTTGAGAAATCTTGATTTGATATATTAACTTTATGGAGACTTTTAAATAAAAAATCCCCTGATTTATCTCCAGTAAAAGCTCTGCCCGTTCTTGTTCCACCATGTGCCGCAGGAGCTAAACCTATAATCATTAATTTTGCATTGATGTCACCAAAACCAGTAACAGGCTTTCCCCAATACTTTTCATTTATATTTTGTTTCCGTTTTTCTAATGAAATTTTTTTTATAAAATTAAATAAACGTGGGCATTTTTTACATTTAATTATTGTGTTATTTAATTTTTTGAATTTAATGCTCATTGATGAAATTACTTAAGATTATAATAATAATATTTCTCGCTTTAACAAATGAAATAAATGCAGATACCGAAAAAGAAATTATAAACAATCTTCAAAAAGGTGGTAATTTAATTTTTATCAGACATGCTTATGCTCCAGGCAATGGGGATCCAGAAAACTTTGATATCAATAATTGTGAGACACAAAGAAATCTCAATCAATCAGGAAGATTACAATCAAAAAAAATTGGAAATTTTTTTAAAGAGAATGAAATTCCTATAAAATTAGTAATTTCAAGTGAATGGTGCAGATGTAAAGAAACAGCTTTAATTGCTTTTAAGAATTATGAAACAGAAAATTTTCTCAATTCTTTTTATAGTGCTAAATTTGCAAAAAATAGAAAAATGCAAATGAAAAAACTGAAAGATTATGTAAAAAGTTGGAATGGTGACAAAAATTTAGTGTTAGTCACTCATTATGTAGTAATATCAGAAGCACTTAATTATGCACCAAGTTCAGGAGAAATTGTGATTGCTGATAAAAATTTTAAAAAGTTGAATAGTATAGAAATTAATTATTAAAGATTATGTCCTCAAAGAGAGCAATGAAACAAGCACAAAAACAAGCTTATGCTAGACACAGAAGTAACATTACTCAAAGTCGATTTGGTCAAAAAAAAAGAAACTTTGCAAAAAAAGGTAAGAAAAATTAACTTTCACTATCAAATTTTTCAATTTTTTTACATGTAGAAATTTTAGAAATTCCTTCTTCATCATTTAAAACAGTTTTCATATAAACTTCTTGTTTGCCCTTTTCAAAAAGTATTTGAGTATAAAATTGTGGGTATCCATGTTTGTGAGTTAAAATTTTTCCATTTTCCTCGTAAATGTTTCTTACATATGAGTTAGATTTTTTTACACTAAGGTCTGTTAATCTGTATTTTTGATAAGTTTTTTCTTTGTACACATAATTTCTGACCATGATCAATTCATTCAAATTAAGTATGTATTCATTTTTTAAAAACTCATCTTGTTTGTCGTCACAAGAACTCATTACTATGATCTCAGATTTTAAACTTTGGATAGGTGAAATGAGTAATAAAAAAATGATAAAATATTTAACTTTTTTCATGTTTGTCAGCTAAAAATAAACTTATTAAAAATATAGCTGTCCAGCCAAGTCCTAAAAGACCTTTATATACATTGGTGTCTGCACTCCATATTTTAAGAAATATAGCTCCAAAGATAAGGCCTATTATGTAAATAATTGATACTATTGTAGTTCTACTCATTTTTTAAACTTTTTTTAAAAAGAGAAATACCATTTTCAATTTTATATGTATAGGACTCTTCAAAACTTTCTAATTGCCATCCAGACAATCTAGCTTTAATTGTTTTAAGATTTTCTATTTTCCATTGATCTGAAGTATCCTCTTGTTTCCAAATTTTTTTTTCATCATTATTTCTGCCACAGCCATAACAATATCCAGTTTTAGGATCAGTTTTACAAATACTTATACATGGCGAAACAATCATAATAATCATTATAGAGGAAAAATTATAAATTTTACAACAAATGTCGTTGGACAAATAGTTTCAATAATATATAAAACCTCAAGAATTGTGGGGCGATGGCGGAATTGGTAGACGCGTCGGTCTTAGGAACCGATAGAGCAATCTGTGAAGGTTCGAGTCCTTTTCGCCCTACCATCAGTATATTATGAAAGTAACAATAGAAAATAAAAAAGGTTTAAATAAAGACTTAAAAGTATTCATTGATAAAAAAACTATGAGTACTCATATGGACCAAAGGTATGAGGAAATCAAAGGAACTGTAAACCTCAAAGGTTTTAGACCCGGAAAAGTACCAAAAGAAATTTTAAAAAGACAATTTGGAAAAGCAGTTTTTGGTGAAGTCTTAGATAAGGTTATAAAAGACAGTTCAACTAAAGCATTACAAGAAAACAATATCAAACCAGCGGGTCAACCAAAACTAGATCTAAAAACTTATGGAGAAGATAAAGATCTTGAATACATTATTTCTGTAACAGAGCTTCCAAAGGTTGAGGTAAAACCAATAGAGAATATTAGGTTTGATGAGTATTCAGTAAAAATAGATGATTCTGAAGCAGATAAAAGAATAAAAGAAATAGCAAAAAATCAACCAAACTTTAAAGATGCTCCAAAAGATACAATTGCAAAAGAAGGTGATTTAGTAGCTTTTGATTATAATGCTACTATTGATGAAAAGCCATTTAAAGGTGGTGAAGGTAAAAATACACAATTAACTTTGGGTAAAGATTTATTTTTAAAAGGTTTTGATAAACAACTAATGGGTGTCAAAGTAGGTGATGAAAAAATTGTTGAAGCTACTTTACCTGAAAACTTTCCTGAAAAAGAATTGGTAAACAAAAAAGCTAAATTTAAATGCAAAATAACTGTATTAAAAAACCCTGAACCTGTAAAAATCGATGATGAATTTGCAAAAAATTTTGGTGCTAAAGATTTGAAAGACCTTAAATCTTTAATTTCGAAACAAATAAATGATGAATATAAAAATTCTCTTGAGCGTTTCTCTAAAAATCAAATCTTAAAAGAGATAGAAAAATTTAAGATTACAGAAATTCCTGAGAATCTGATTGATGAAGAAGTAAAAATTCTTTCTCAAGGAATGTCTGAAGAAGATGCAAAAAAAAGTAGGAAAAATTTTGAAGAAATAGCAAAAAAAAGAATTAAAGTTGGATTAGTTTTAAATGAATTTGGCGAGCAAAATCAAATCAAGGTAACAGAGCAGGAATTACAAGCTGAAGTCCAAAAACAAATAAGAATGATGCCTGGACAAGAAAAAATGGTCATGGATTTTTATCAAAAAAATCCTTCAGCATTATCTAGTTTAAGAGGTACAGTCTATGAGGAAAAAATTTTAAAGCTGATCAAAGAAAAAGCAAAACCAAACAAGAAAGAAGTTTCAAAAGAAGAGGCAGAAAAAATTTTGAAACAATCTCAAATGCAAGAATATAGTCATGCTAATGAGGGCAAAGAAAAGACAGAAAAAAAGGTTGAGACTAAAAAAACCTCAACGAACAAAACTAAAACAAAAACCGCAAAAACAAAGTCTCCAATTAAAAAAACAAAAAAAGTTAGTAAAAAGTAATCTCAAGTTGTATAAGTAAAACGAATCAACTTATGACAAATAAATTATCAGAACATATGAGCACGTTAGTACCCATGGTTGTTGAGCAATCTAGTAAGGGGGAAAGAGCATATGATATTTACTCAAGGCTATTAAAAGAAAGAATAATTTTTTTAACAGGACAAATTAACGATAATGTTGCATCTCTAGTTACTGCTCAACTTTTATTTTTGGAGGCAGAAGATCCAAAAAAAGAAATTTATTTATATATAAATAGTCCTGGAGGGTTAGTAACTGCGGGTCTTGGTATTTATGATACTATGCAATATGTAAAGCCAGATATTTCGACATTATGCATCGGTCAAGCAGCATCAATGGGATCATTTTTACTTTCAGCTGGAAAAAAAGGGAAAAGATTTTCATTACCAAATTCTAGAATAATGGTTCATCAACCATCTGCTGGTTTTCAAGGGCAAGCAACTGATATTGAGATTCATGCTAATGAAGTTTTATCTTTAAAAAAAAGATTAAATGAAATTTATTCTAAACACACAGGTAAATCTGTAGACGAAATTAAATCTGCTTTAGAAAGAGATAACTTCATGACTGCTGATGCTGCTAAGTCATTTGGTTTGATAGATGAAGTGGTAGAAAAAAGATCTTAATACACAAGATATTGACATCAAATTATTAGAAACTTGATTAACATAAGTCTCTTATAATAGAGTAATTAAATTGATTCGTTATAAAAACTATGAATACAAATAATAAAAATATTTTATATTGTTCTTTCTGCGGAAAGAGTCAACACGAAGTTAGAAAACTTATTGCAGGCCCAACTGTTTTTATCTGCGATGAGTGTGTTGAACTTTGTATGGATATCATTAAAGAGGAGAGCAAAGATACTTTTGTAAAACATCAAGATGGTTTACCTTCACCAAAAGAAATTTGTTCAGTTTTAGATGATTATGTAATTGGACAATCACATGCAAAAAAAGTTTTATCTGTTGCAGTTCATAATCATTACAAAAGACTAAATTACGAAAATAAGACAAGTAAAAATGTAGAACTTGCTAAATCAAATATTCTATTAGTTGGACCAACTGGATGTGGAAAAACTTTATTAGCACAAACACTTGCTAGAATTTTGGATGTCCCATTTACAATGGCTGATGCAACTACATTAACTGAGGCAGGTTATGTTGGTGAAGATGTTGAAAATATTATTCTAAAGTTATTACAAGCTGCAGACTATAATGTTGAAAAGGCACAACGTGGGATTGTTTACATTGATGAAGTTGATAAAATTAGCAGAAAATCTGAGAACCCATCTATAACTAGAGATGTTTCAGGCGAAGGTGTACAACAAGCGCTTTTAAAAATTATGGAAGGAACAATAGCAAGTGTTCCACCACAAGGTGGAAGAAAACATCCTCAGCAAGAATTTTTACAAGTTGATACAACAAATATTTTGTTTATCTGTGGTGGTGCTTTTGCAGGATTAGATAAAATTATATCTCAAAGAGACAAGGGAACCTCTATTGGTTTTGGTGCTGATGTAAAAAATACACAAGATAAAAAGACCGGTGAATGGATGAAAGGTTTAGAACCTGAGGATTTATTAAGATATGGACTTATCCCAGAATTTATTGGACGATTACCAATGATTGCTACTTTAGACGACTTAGACGAAAAATCTTTAATTAAAATATTACAAGAGCCAAAAAATTCTTTAACAAAACAATATCAAGAATTATTTAAATTAGATGGTGCAAAACTAAGTTTTAAAGAAAGTGCATTAAAAGAAATTGCCCTTAAGGCAATTAGAAAAAAAACAGGAGCAAGGGGTTTAAGATCAATTTTGGAAAATATTTTACTTAAGACGATGTATGATTTACCTAGTCAAGAAAATATTAAAGAAGTCATAGTTGATGCTGCATCTGTAAAAGGGCAATCACAACCAATAATAGTTCATTCAGAATCGGACAATAAATCAAAGCCTAGCAAGACCTCAGCGGCGTAATATCCTTAATAAATAAGAAAAAGGTATTGCAATATAATTTATAATATCCATATTCTTACTCATGGACGTTAAAATTTCATTACCTTTATTACCGCTAAGAGACATAGTGGTGTTTCCAAGTATGGTGATTCCTCTATTCGTAGGTAGAGATAAATCTATCTCTGCTCTTAATGAAGTAATGAAAAAAGATAAAAAGATTATTTTAGTAACTCAAAAGAACTCAGAAATAGATGATCCAAAAAAGACAGATATTTTTATGTATGGTTGTGAGGGGAGTATTCTCCAACTTTTAAAATTACCGGATGGAACTGTAAAAGTTTTAGTGGAAGGAACAAAAAGAGTTAAGATTTTAGATTTTAAAGACAATGAAAAATTCATTACTTGTGAATTTACTCACTACAACGACATCGTAACTAAAGATGAAGATCTATATCCGCTAGCAGCGACAGCTTTGAGAAGATTAGAAAAGTTAACATCAATTAATAAAAAAATTTCTAATGAAACTATTAATTCTATCAAACAATTGAAAGACCCTTCCCAGATTGCTGATAATATCGCATCTCATATAACTGCAACTATCTCAGAAAAACAACAAATTTTCGAAACTATAGATGTTAAGAAAAGATTAAATGCAATAATTAAGATAATGGAGAATGAAACTAGCATAATCGGTGTTGAAAAAAGAATTCGTGGCAGAGTTAAAACACAAATGGAAAAAACTCAGAGAGAATATTATTTAAATGAACAACTAAAAGCTATTCAAAAAGAGTTAGGTGAGATTGAAGATGGAAAAGATGAAAATACTAGCCTTAATAAAGCAATAATTAAAGCGAGAATGCCAAAAGAGGTTGAGAAAAAATGCTTACAAGAGTTAAAAAAATTAAAAAACATGAGTCCAATGTCAGCTGAAGCGACTGTTGTTAGAAATTATTTGGATTGGATGACAGAACTTCCATGGCATAAAAAAAGTGCCGTAGATATTGATCTTAAAAAAGCTTTAGAAATTTTGGATAAAGATCATTTTGGTCTAGAAAAAGTAAAAGAGAGAATTATAGAATTTTTAGCTGTGCAAAAAAGAATGGAAAAAATCAAAGGCCCTATATTATGTTTAGTTGGCCCTCCTGGTGTTGGTAAAACATCATTAGGAAAATCAATAGCAAAAGCTACTAACAGAGAATTTGTAAGAATGTCAGTTGGTGGTATGAGAGATGAAGCGGAAATAAGAGGGCACAGAAGAACATACATAGGCTCTCTACCTGGTAAAATAATCCAAATGATGAAAAAAGCTGGTACAAAAAATCCATTAATTCTTTTAGATGAGATTGATAAAATTGGTAATGATTATCGAGGCGACCCATCTTCAGCATTGTTGGAAGCATTAGATCCTGAGCAAAATACAACTTTTAACGATCATTATCTTGAAGTTGATTATGATTTATCTGATGTTATGTTTGTAACGACAGCTAACACTTTAAATATTCTTCCACCTTTATTAGATAGAATGGAAGTTATAAGACTCGCGGGCTATACAGAGGATGAAAAAATAAATATTGCAAACAAATATTTATTACCAAAACAAATTAAAGATAATGGCGTTAAAGAAAAAGAGATGAGTTTACAAAACGATATTATCCAAGAAATTATCAGAAGTTACACAAAGGAGTCTGGTGTTAGAAATCTAGAGAGAGAAATTTCTAAAGTTGCTAGAAAAGTAGTTAAGAAAGTTGTTTCTGGAGAGGAAAAAGAAGTCAAGATTAATAAAGAAAATTTGTCAGATTTTTTAGGTGTTCCCAAGTTTAAATCAGGTGAATTGGAAACTGAAAATAGAGTAGGAATAGTTACTGGATTGGCATGGACTGAATATGGTGGAGAAATTTTAAAAATTGAAACTGCTACAATGCCTGGAAAAGGGAGAATGCAAATAACAGGTAAGCTTGGAGATGTAATGCAAGAGTCAGTAAAAGCTGCAAAATCTTTTGTTAGATCTAAATGCTTAGAGTATGGAATAATACCTCCATTGTTTGAGAAAAAAGATTTTCATATTCACGTCCCAGAAGGTGCTACACCAAAAGATGGTCCATCTGCAGGTATTGGAATGGTTACTTCAATAGTATCTTCTATAACAAATATCCCAGTTAAAAGAGACGTTGCAATGACAGGTGAGGTTACTTTAACAGGTCAAGTATTACCAATTGGTGGCTTAAAAGAAAAACTTATTGCAGCGCATAGGGCAGGAATCAAAGAGGTATTAATTCCAAAAGAAAATGAAAAAGATTTAGTTGATATGCCAAAAAAGATAATTGATGAAATTAAGATAACTCCCGTTGAGTATGCTGATGAAGTTTTAAAGATTGCTTTAACTAAGGAACTTAAAAAAACAGAGTGGGTTGAAGTTGATATTTCTAAAAAAGACGATAAGTCTCAAGCAAGCATTCAATAAAAAATTTATTTATGGAATTATACTTAATTTTATTAATCGTAGTTTTTGTCACTTATTATTTAACAAGACCAACATCGAAAAGAGAGAAAGATAATTTTAACTCCAAAAATAATTGGAGAGGTGGATTTTAAAAAATTATCTTTTATTTATAACAACTAATTAATCTTGACCTTATTTTACTAAAAGATATAACCAACATTTTGGTTTTGGGCGGTTAGCTCAGTTGGTAGAGCATCTCGTTTACACCGAGGGGGTCAAAGGTTCGAGTCCTTTACTGCCCACCAAAAGAATCAAAAGTGGGGGTGTAGCTCAGTTGGTTAGAGCGATCGCCTGTCACGCGATAGGTCGAGGGTTCGAGTCCCTTCACTCCCGCCACTTATCTAATTTAAAGCTGATAATCGTTATCAAATGAGCTGTAAATTTTGAATAATGTGACCTAACACCACTTCATCTGGCTTTAAAAAATGATATATATTCCACCATGACAGCGGATTTTTTAAAAGATTATTTACCTATAATATTATTCCTAATTATAGCATTAGGACTTAGTTGTGCCTTTATAGTAATTAATTTTATCTTATCGCCAAAAAATCCAGATCCAGAAAAGTTATCGGCTTATGAATGTGGATTTGAACCATTTCAAGATTCAAGAATGGAATTTGATGTGAGGTTTTATTTAGTTGCAATTTTATTTATTATTTTTGACCTTGAGATTGCATTTTTATTTCCGTGGGCAATTTCTTTGGGAAATATTGGTATCTTGGGATTTACGTCAATGATGATTTTTTTATTCATACTTACAATCGGATTTATTTATGAATGGAAAAAAGGTGCATTGGACTGGGAATAAAATTTTTTTAAATGAATAATAAATTAGATCAAGTACCTAATGAATTTAAACAACTTGCGGAAGATTTTGGCAAGAATGGATTTATAACTACTTCATTAGAAAATTTAGTAAATTGGTCAAGATCTGGATCTTTGCATTGGATGACCTTTGGTCTTGCTTGCTGTGCGGTTGAAATGATGCAAACAGCCATGCCAAGATATGATATTGAAAGGTTTGGTGCTGCTCCAAGGGGATCACCTAGACAATCTGATGTTATGATTGTTGCAGGTACTTTAACAAATAAGATGGCACCAGCATTAAGAAAAGTTTATGATCAAATGCCAGAACCAAGATATGTTATATCAATGGGAAGTTGTGCTAATGGTGGAGGTTACTATCATTATTCATATTCTGTTGTAAGAGGTTGTGATCGTATTGTGCCCGTTGATGTTTATGTACCAGGTTGCCCACCTTCCGCTGAAGCATTGTTATATGGAATAATGCAATTACAAAAAAAAATTAGAAATAAAGGATCTTTTAATAGGTAAAATGAATAACTTAATCGATTTAGAGAAAAAGATAAATTCAGAACTTACGACAAAAATTAATAAGACTTCAATTATACATAATCAAATTTATGTTGAAATTGATAAAGAAGATTTAATTGATGTCGTTTTATTTATAAAAACAAATAAAGATACTAAGTTTAGACAACTTATTGATATTACAGTTGTAGATTATCCTGAGGAAACTCAAAGATTTAAAATTGTGTATCTATTCTTAAGCCACGAGTTTAACCATAGAATGATCCTAAGTTATTTTATCAATGAAAATGAGCTTATCTCCTCTTTAACAAATGTATTTCCATCAGCAAATTGGATGGAAAGAGAAGTTTTTGATATGTATGGTGTAAACTTTAAAAATCATCCTGATTTAAGAAGAATTTTGACTGACTATGGTTTTGAAGGCCATCCATTAAGAAAAGATTTTCCTTTGACTGGCCATTCTGAAGTTAGATATAGCGAAGAGAAAAAAAAAGTTATCAATGAACCTGTAAAACTAGAACAAAATTATAGAAATTTTGATTATGAAAGTCCTTGGGAAGGAACAAAATATATAAAAGAAATATCAGGAACTAATGACAAAAAAAATTAAAAATCTAAATTTGAATTTTGGTCCACAACATCCAGCTGCCCATGGTGTGTTAAGACTAATTCTTGAACTGGATGGTGAGGTTGTAGAAAAAGCAGACCCGCATATTGGTTTATTGCATCGGGGAACAGAAAAATTGATTGAAAATAAAACATATATGCAAGCTGTCCCATATTTTGATCGACTTGATTATGTTGCTCCTATGAACCAAGAACATGCTTTTGCATTAGCTATAGAAAAAATTCTAGATATCGATGTTCCAATAAGAGCACAATATATAAGAGTTATGTTTTGTGAAATCGGAAGAATTTTAAGTCATATATTAAATGTTACTACTCAAGCTTTAGATGTGGGTGCATTGACACCATCATTATGGGGATTTGAGGAAAGAGAGACATTAATGACTTTTTACGAACGAGCATCTGGATCAAGATTACACGCTAATTATTTTAGAGCTGGTGGAGTTCATCAAGATTTACCAGCTGGTTTAGAAAACGATATAGCGAAATTTTGTGAAACTTTCCCAAAAATAATAAATGATCTCGAGAATCTTTTAACTGATAATAGAATATTTAAGCAAAGAAATGTAGATATTGGAGTGGTAACTAAAGATGACGCGTTAGATTACTCTTTTAGCGGTGTAATGATTAGAGGTTCAGGGATACCTTGGGATTTAAGAAAATCTCAACCCTATGATTGCTATGATCAATTAGAATTCAAAATTCCAGTAGGTAAAAATGGTGACTGTTACGATCGATACCTATGTAGAATTGAGGAAATGAAAGAAAGTGTATCAATTATAAAACAATGTTTAGCGAGGATGGAAAAAGGTCCAATTAAAACTTTTGATGGTAAAATATCTCCACCATCTAAAGCAGAAATAAAACAATCTATGGAAGCATTGATTCATCACTTTAAACTATTTACTGAGGGATATCGTGTACCAAAAGATGAAATTTATACTGCTGTAGAAGCACCCAAGGGTGAATTTGGTGTTTATTTAATATCGGATGGTTCAAGTAAACCTTACAAGTGTAAGATTAGAGCGCCAGGATTTTCACATTTACAATCAATGGATTATTTAATTAAAGGCCATATGTTAGCAGATGTTCCTGCTGTTCTTGGTTCACTTGATATAGTTTTTGGAGAGGTCGATAGATGAGTTTAAGAAGACCTGCAAAAAACCAACCTGAAAATTTTGAATTTAACCATTCTTCATTAGAGGCAGCAAAAAGTATCGTTGCCAAATATCCAGAAGGTAAACAACAAAGTGCTGTGATGGCATTATTATACATTGCTCAAAAACAAAATGATAACTGGATACCTTTAGCTGCAATGAAATACATCGCAAAATTTTTAAATATGCCATACATAAAGGTATATGAAGTTGCTACTTTCTATAGCATGTATAATTTATCACCTGTAGGTAAATATTTTATTCAAGTGTGTACCACAACTCCATGTATGATAAGGGGTGCAAACAAACTAGTCGAAGCATGTAAAGAAAAAATTTCAGAGGATGAGTCAGTCCTATCAAACGATAAAAGTTGTTCATGGATGGAAGTTGAATGTCTAGGAGCATGTGTCAATGCTCCGATGATGCAAATTAATGATGATTACTATGAAGATCTTGATAAAGAAAAAACTTTAAAAATTTTGGATAAAATTCTTAACGGACAAAAACCAACACCTGGCTCATATAGAGGTAGAATAAATAATGAACCAGAAAACAATAGAAAAACATTAATGGATTTAAAAAATGCTTAAGGATCAAGATAGAATTTTTCAAAACTTATACAATGATTTGGGACCTGATCTAACTTCATCTCAAAAAAGAGGTGATTGGGTGAATACTAAAGAAATAACGGATAAGGGTAGAGACTGGATTATAAATGAAATTAAAGACTCACAACTTAGAGGAAGAGGTGGTGCAGGTTTTCCAACAGGTTTAAAATGGTCCTTTGCACCTAAAGAAGTCGGCTCTAGACCTCATTATTTAGTGATTAACGGTGATGAGTCTGAGCCAGGTACTTGTAAAGATAGAGATATTTTAAGATTTGAACCTCATAAATTAATCGAAGGTTGTTTGATTGCATCTTATGCAATTCAAGCACATGTTTGTTACATATATATTAGAGGAGAATATTTTGTAGACGGACAAAAGCTACAAACAGCAATTGATGAAGCTTATGAAAAAAAACTACTAGGTAAAAACGCTGCAGGCACCGGTTGGGATCTAGATATTTATATTCACTATGGAGCTGGAGCATATATTTGTGGAGAAGAAACTGCATTACTTGAAAGTATTGAAGGAAAAAAAGGTCAACCAAGATTAAAGCCTCCTTTTCCAGCACTAATTGGACTTTATGGTTGCCCAACAATAATTAATAATGTGGAAACTATAGCTGTTGTACCAACTATATTAAGAAGAGGTGGGAAATGGTTTGCATCTTTAGGAAGAGAAAAAAATACGGGTACTAAAATTTTTTGTATATCTGGAAACGTAAATAATCCTTGCAATGTTGAGGAAGAAATGAACATTCCATTAAAAGAACTAATTGAAGTACATGCTGGTGGTGTCATAGGTGGCTGGGATAATTTACAAGCTGTCATACCTGGCGGATCATCAATGCCATTAATACCAAAAGAAAAATGTGAGACTTTGACTATGGACTTTGACTCATTAATGGCTGAAAAAAGTGGATTAGGAACAGCCGGTGTAGTTGTGATTAACAAAGATCAAGACATCATAAAATGTATGGCTCGAATAGCGAGATTTTACAAACATGAAAGCTGTGGCCAATGCACACCTTGTAGAGAAGGTTCAGGCTGGATGTGGAGAATGCTTGAAAGAATGGCAAAAGGTGAAGCGTCTAAAGATGAGATAGACATGTTGGGAGATGTTACAAAACAAATAGAAGGTCATACGATCTGCGCATTTGGTGAAGGTTCATCTTGGCCAGTTCAAGGTTTATTAAGACATTTCAAAGATGAAATTAAAAAAAGAAATAAATTTGATCCAATTGTAAAAGAAAATAAAAATATTCCTTATTTGGTAGATCAACACTTATTGGATAAAAATGCTTAAATTAAAAGTTAACGATATTGAAGTAGAGGTTGAGGAAGGGTTGACTGTTCTTCAAGCTTGTGAAAAAGCAGGCGCAGAAATACCAAGGTTTTGTTATCACGAGAAATTATCAATAGCTGGTAACTGCAGAATGTGTTTAGTTGAAATGGAAAAATCTCCAAAACCAATAGCATCATGCGCAATGCCCGCTGCAGATGGAATGGTTATAAAAACTAATACCCCAAAAATAGAGAAATCAAGAAAAGGCGTGATGGAGTTTTTATTAGCAAATCATCCGTTGGATTGTCCAGTGTGTGATCAGGGTGGGGAATGTGATCTTCAAGATCAATCGATGTTTTATGGAATAGATAAGTCAAGATTTAAAGAAAACAAAAGAGCAGTGCCTGAGAAAAATATGGGTCCACTGATTAAAACTCAAATGACAAGATGTATTCATTGCACAAGGTGTGTGCGGTTTGCAACCGAGATAGCTGGAGTTCCTGAGTTAGGTGCAATTGGAAGGGGTGAAGATATGCAAATTACTACATATTTAGAGCAATCAGTTCAATCAGAACTGTCAGGAAACGTAATTGATCTTTGTCCAGTAGGAGCTCTAACATCTAAGCCTTATGTTTTTGAAGCTAGACCATGGGAATTAAAGAAAACGCAGACAATTGATGTAATGGATGCGGTTGGTTCAAATATTAGAGTTGATACCTACGATTGGGAAGTGAAAAGAGTTTTGCCTATTATCAATGAAGATATAAATGAAGAG
>CACBRD010000005.1 GCA_902541515.1 uncultured Pelagibacteraceae bacterium
GGCAATTTCAAACGCTGAAGACAGAAAAAAGTTTAGAAAAAATATGATAGAAATTGGTTTAGATTTACCTAAATCTGAAATCGTAAACAACAATAACCAGGCTACAAAGGTTCTAAAAAAAATTGGTTTGCCCGCAATCATAAGACCTGCTTTCACACTTGGCGGGCTTGGCGGAGGAATAGCAAAAACAAAGAAGGAATATTTAAAAATTGTAAAAAACGGACTACATGAGTCACCTGTTAGCCAAGTTTTGGTTGAAGAATGCTTGGAAGGTTGGAAAGAATTTGAGATGGAAGTCGTTAGAGATAAGAAAGATAATTGTATTATTATTTGTTCCATTGAGAATATTGATCCGATGGGCATACATACAGGTGACTCGGTTACAGTTGCACCAGCACTAACCCTCACTGATAAAGAATATCAGGTCATGAGAAATGCATCTATCGCATGTTTAAGAAAGATTGGAGTTGAGACAGGTGGATCCAATGTTCAATTCGCAATTAATCCTAAAAATGGTCGAATGGTTATAATTGAGATGAACCCACGTGTATCAAGATCATCAGCTTTGGCATCTAAAGCAACTGGATTTCCAATTGCAAAAGTAGCAGCAAAATTAGCTGTCGGATATACTTTAGATGAACTCAAAAATGAAATTACTAAAATCACCCCTGCATCTTTTGAACCAAGTATCGATTATGTAGTAACCAAAATACCAAGATTTACTTTTGAAAAATTTTCATCCTCTCCAACCACTCTTGGTACTTCAATGAAATCTGTTGGTGAGGCTATGGCGATAGGTAGAAATTTTAAAGAGTCTCTTCAAAAAGCTTTGATATCATTAGAAACTGGTTTCTCGGGTCTTGATAGAATATTTAATTTATCAAAACGACAAATTGAAAAAAAACTGAAAGAAAATATTCCAAACAAAATTTTACTAGTTGCTGAGGGGATAAGAAAAAAAATTAGTTTAGATAAGATTTTTAAATTATCTAAAATTGATCCTTGGTTTCTAGGCCAAATTAAAGAAATTGTTGATTGTGAAATAAATTTAAAAAAAGTAGGATTACCAAAAAATTTTACAGAATTTAATAGGATTAAATCTATAGGTTTCTCAGACAAAAAATTATCAGAATTAACAAATCTTTCTGAGGATGTTGTTAGAAAAAAAAGGATAGCACTAAAAATATTACCTGTTTATAAAAAAGTTGATACTTGTGCTGCAGAATTTAAATCTTTCACTCCATACATGTACTCAACTTATCAAAGAAACTTTTCAATAGTTTCAGAATGTGAGGCAGAGCCGACTGGTAAAAAAAAGATTATTATTCTGGGGGGTGGACCGAATAGAATTGGTCAAGGAATAGAATTTGATTATTGTTGTTGTCAAGCAAGCTTTTCTTTAAAAGACGCTGGTTTCGAAACAATCATGGTAAATTGTAATCCTGAGACTGTCTCTACCGATTACGATACTAGTGATCGACTTTATTTTGAACCCTTAAAAGAAGAATTCGTTTTTAATATCATCAAAAAAGAACAAATGAATGGAAACTTAATTGGTATAATTGCCCAGTTTGGAGGACAAACTCCAATTAAACTTGCTAAATTTTTACATCAAAACAAATTACCTATTTTAGGAACTCAATACAGCTCTATAGATTTAGCAGAGGATAGAGATAGATTTAGAAATTTATTAAATAAATTAAAATTAAAACAAGCAGAAAGTGGAATTGCCAAAACTTATAAAGAAGCAATCAAGATTGCTGATAAAATTGGATTACCTTTAATGGTAAGACCATCATATGTTTTAGGTGGAAGAGCAATGGAAATAGTTTATGAAAAAGGTCAATTAAGAAATTTTATTGAAGAAGCATTTAAAGCTGCAGAGAAAAATCCAATTTTAATCGACAAATTTATTGATCATGCAATGGAAGTTGATGTTGATGCAATATCTGATAGTAAAGAGGTATATGTAGCTGGTATTATGCAGCATATTGAAGAAGCTGGTATTCATTCTGGGGACTCTGCTTGTAGTTTGCCTCCAATATCAATCAAACCATTTTTAGTTAAGGAGATTGAAAATCAAACTAAAAAACTAGCGTTAGCTTTAAAAGTCAAAGGTTTCATGAATGTTCAATTTGCAATAAAAAAGATGAAATTTATGTGATTGAGGTAAATCCTCGAGCTAGTAGAACTGTCCCCTTTGTGTCTAAAGCAAAAGGTTTGCCATTAGCAAAGATTGCATCAAGAGTAATGGCTGGAGAGAAATTATTGAAATTTAATTTAAAAGAAAAATCAAAAGGAATGTATGCAGTTAAAGAAGCAGTATTTCCTTTTAACAAATTTCCAAATAGCGATTTACTTCTTGGTCCAGAAATGAAATCAACAGGTGAAGTAATGGGGTTTGATAAAAATTTTGGCATGGCATTTGCAAAAAGTCAAATTGCTGCTGCGAATTCACTTCCAAAAAACGGTCTTGCATTTATATCTTTGAAAAACTCTCATAAGGATGAGGGGATAGATCTAGCTAAAGATTTAATTAAATTAAATTTTAAGTTAAGTGCAACAAAAGGTACTGCAGAGTATATTCGAAAACATGGAATGAAATGTAAAATTATAAATAAAGTCAGCAGTGGAACACCTCACATAGTAGATATTTTAAACTCAAAAAGAATAGCACTTGTAATCAATACTGGTGGAGGAAATAGTGAGCATCGAATAAACGATGCCATTGCACTCAGAAGAGCAACTTTAAAAAACAAAGTTCCATATTGTACAAATATGTCAACTGCTCAAGCATGTTTAGAGGCAATAAAATCTCTTAAAACAAAAAAACTTGATATCATTGCACTGCAAGAACTAAAATAATATTACAATTGAAAGTTGTAAAATTTTTTTTCTGAGGAATAATTGCCCAAAATGAATAATCGTTAGGTTGTATTCATCAAATTTATTTTTTAAAATTTATTCATATGAGTTCAGAAGTTCGTCAATATATTATCGAAGACGCATCTAAAAAAAGTGAAATTTTTAGTGCTCAACTATTAAAACTTCCTATCAAAAAAAAAATTTTAAAATCAAAGACCACTAATCTAGATGAATGTGCCTATTGGAAACTTTATGACAAAACAAATATTCATGAAGATGGTGACCAGTTGAAAGCAGTGACAGGAATTTGTTTAGTATTGGGAGTATTTAGTTTTATTGGTTTATATTCGAGTTTATTAAGTTAATTACTCAACTTTCCAATCAGTGGGAAAGGTGACATAATTTACCTGAATACATCTTCTTTCCTTGATAATCTTCTTTTTTTCCATACCATGCCAAGTATTAGGTCCACTAGTGAATAGATATCCATAATTATGTTTATAAGGAACTGTTTTAACTTTTTCTAATTTTTCATTATAAAAATCAGTGCCTAGATCCTCAGACTCTTTTGCATTATTAACAAAAATCAAACCTGACATTAATTTCTCTTTAATATCGCAATGCGGTTTAAGCCAAAAACCCTCACGATCACATATAATTTCAACTCTAACATATGAATTAGATAAATCTTTATCAATCATTTTTGAAATTGCATTACAGGTAGCCTTTGATTGAAGCTCAGTAATAAATTTTACCAAATTTGGAAATTGTGAAGCATTTTCTTTTGTGACAAAACATCTAAAATTAATTGCTTTTCCCCCAGATGCTATTCCTTCTCTAAATTCTGCCGCACCACCATCGATAGCTCTTGTTCCATCATAATTAAGATTATGTTTACTGATGTCGGGGATGTCTGCATTTTCAATTTCTTTAATTGCTTCATCGCTTAAGGCATTATTGTATTCCCAATGATTAAAAGGAGATTCATATTTTTTGGAGTTGTTTAAAATGGAATTAAGAAAAGTCATAATTTTGAAATTTTTTTTCTATATAACCTGCTATTCTATCAGTTTCATTAAGTTTTTTATAATCCCAACTTTCAACAGAAGACTCCAGATTTCTTATAATATCTAAAGATTTGAACAACTCAAAAAATTTTTTGAAGCGATAATTGTTCTTAATAGGTGGCATATCTGCTACATATATAGGTTTACCTGTTATTGCAGCTTCAGATATCATGGACGTTGAGTCACAAGTTACCACTATATGGTCTGCTAACTTCAGTGATGATAAATAAGCTTTTTTATCAACATCTGAAATAATGATTTGATCCCCATTATAAAAATCTTTAGCTTTATCAATAATTCTTTGAGGGGTTCTCATTGAAGGAATAAAAATTAATTGGTAGCCATTATCAAGAAAATTTTTTTTGATTTTATAGAAAATTTCTTCAACTAAATTATCCCTAAAATTATAATATTTATTTGGACCACCAACAACAAGTACCACTACTTTTTCTTTTTGAATTTTTGGTTTTAAATAATTTATATTATCATCTAATTCACTTTCTCGTAGATAGTGGATGGCTCCTTTAGTTGATAATACGTTTTCACCTTTTAGATCATCATGTTCTGGGGTAATTACAAAATCGAAATTATTTAAAGATACCTTTGGATCTTGGATATGAATATTCATGATTCTATTTCCAAACTTTTTTTTTAAGAAAATTGAAGGAATTACACTTTTTCTGCCGCAAGATATCACAACATTAAATTTTTCTAAAATATCATTTTTAAAAACAAACCTTTTAATTGGCGTGATTTTTGGGGGGATCATTTTCCAAAAATTATTCAGTTCAATTTTCTCGTGTATAAAATCTAAATCTAAAGCTTTGGCAAGTCCTTCAACTTGGCTAATCATGCCATGCATGCCCTCGGTCAATAATAAACCTTTTAATTTAGTCATTAATCACTATATAGCTTTCATATGAGTCAAAATCCAACTAAACACACAAAAGTGTTAATAATTGGGTCTGGTCCAGCTGGATATACAGCAGCTGTTTACGCAGCAAGAGCAATGTTAAATCCAATTTTAGTTTATGGTTCAGAGCCAGGTGGACAATTAACTACAACAACAGATGTTGAAAATTTTCCAGGGTTTGCTGATGTTATTCAGGGTCCTTGGCTTATGGATCAAATGAAAGAGCAAGCAAAAGCAGTTGGAACAGAAATGATTGAAGATCATATAAGTTCTGTCGATTTAAAAAAAACACCTTTTGAAGCTATCGGAGATACTGGTCAAAAATACACTGCTGATAGCATAATAATTTCAACAGGGGCACAAGCAAGATGGTTAAATTTAAAATCAGAACAAGAGTTCAGAGGTTTTGGAGTATCCGCATGTGCAACATGTGATGGTTTTTTCTTTAAAGACAAAGAAGTTGCTGTTGTTGGAGGAGGCAACGCAGCTGTTGAAGAAGCGATGTTTCTTACGAAATTTGCATCAAAAGTAAAATTAATTCACAGAAGAGATAATTTAAGAGCTGAAAAAATGCTTCAAAAAAAACTTATGGAGAATAAAAAAATTGAAATTATTTGGGATAGTGTTGTTGAAGACGTTATTGGTGATAAAGATCCAAAAAATGTTAAAGGAATTAAAATTAAGAATGTTAAAACAAATAAAATTGATGAAATTAAACTAGATGGTGTCTTCATCGCAATTGGACATGATCCTGCTACGCAATTATTTAAAAATCAATTAAGTATGGATAAAGAGGGGTATTTAATAACAAAACCAGATTCAACAGAGACTAATGTACCAGGCGTTTATGCGGCTGGAGATGTAAAAGATAAAACATTTAGACAAGCAGTGACTGCTGCTGGTATGGGTTGTATGGCAGCACTAGAGGCTGAAAAGTTTTTATCACATTAAAGTGAAAAATAACCTTCATGTATTTTTAGGAGCAACAGTTGCTGATGCAGCTGCAAGACCATTACACTGGGTATACAATCAAAAAAAACTTAATTCCTATATTAAAGGTAAAAAAGACTTTACTTTTTTAAAAAAAAATAAAAGTCCTTTCTACAATATAAAAACTGGGAAAGTATCAGGTTATAATGAAATTGGACAAGTTATGTTTCAAACACTTCTAGAAAATTATGAAGATATAGATAAAGAATTTAAAAAAAATATTCTGAAGAATTTTGGTCCTGGAAGTGGATATTGGAAAAATTTGAATCTCAGATCAAAATATAAAAAAGTAAAAGATTGGCGTGGTATGGTCAAAGGACCATGGATTCACCAAAATATTATAGAAACTGTAAACAATATTAAATCAAATAAGAAGATTTCGGGTGGAGTAAAAGTTAATGAATCTGATGGGTTTTGTGCTGCACTTCCATACTTTCTTTATGGTTATGATTTCAAAAGTCTAGAAAAAATCATAAGAATTGTGACTGCTTCAAAAATTAGTTTAAAATATGCATTAGCAAAATTTTATATAATTGATTTTGCTCTTAAAGGAGCTAAAGATCCAGTTCATGAATTTATTAAAAGATTTAAAAAAAGTACATCATTTAAAGTTATTGTTAATGATATTAAAAAAATAAGAAGATTAAATTCAAAATTTCATCCTATTACTATTAAAAAGCTTGGCATGGCATGTAGTTATCCAGGAACTTTTAATAGTTCAATATACACAATAATTAATTCAAGAAATTATAAAGAAGCTATATTAAAAACAATAAAGGCAGGTGGTTGCAATTGCTCTAGAGCGAATTTCACTGGAGCATACTTCGCTGCATTAAAAGGATTTAATTCAATTCCGAATTCTTGGATAAAAAAAACGATTCCGGCAAAAAAGATTTTAAGTCAAAAATAATTATTTATTTAATCCTTCACAGAAAGATTTAATTCTCAACATAGCTTTTTTTAAATTATTCATTGACGTGGCATACGAAATTCTAAAATAACCATCTAAGCCAAAAGCTGATCCTTGAACTACGGCAACATTCTCCTTTTCAAGTAATTTTTGAACAAAATGAGTGTCTGTTTTTAATTTTGTTTTTTTATTTAATAATCCTTTACAACTTGGGAACACATAAAATGCACCATTAGGAGTCAAACAATTAATTCCTTTTATATTATTAAGACTTTTAACAACAAAATTTCTCCTCTCTTTAAATGCTTTTGCTCTAGTTTTTATAAAACCCTGCTTTCCATTTAATGCCTCAACTGCTGCTGCCTGACTTATTGAAGATGGATTTGAAGTAGATTGAGATTGAATTTTTCCAATTGCTTTAATTATTTCTTTAGGACCTGCGGCATAACCTATTCTCCATCCCGTCATTGCGTATGATTTACTTACTCCATTCATGGTAAGTGTCCTATCTTTCAATTTTGAAACTTGAGCTATCGTGAAAAAATTAAAGTTGTCATATCTAACATGCTCATAAATATCGTCACTTAAAATAAAAATTTTCTTATTTCGAATTAAAATCTTAGCTAAATTATAAATTTCTTTTTTTGAATACCCTGCTCCTGTTGGATTAGATGGAGAGTTAAGAATTATCCATTTAGTTTTTTTAGATATTGCTTTTTTTAATTTTTTTGGAGTTAATTTAAAACCCTCCGCTGCTGTGCATTTTACTATTTTTGGTTTTCCACCTGCCAATAAAACCATATCAGGATATGATACCCAAAAAGGGGCTGGTATAATTACTTCGTCACCTTTATTTAGAGTTGCCATAAAAGCATTATAAAGAACTTGTTTACCACCAGTGCCAACAGTTATTTGATCTAAAGAGTAGTTCAGTTTATTTTCTCTTTTAAATTTTTTGATGATAGCCTTTTTAAGTTCAGGCGTGCCATCAACAGCAGTGTACTTCGTGTCTCCCCTTTTGATAGCTTTGATCGCTGCATTTTTTATATTTACTGGAGTATCAAAATCTGGCTCCCCAGCACCAAGACCAATTACATCTTTTCCAGCTGCTCTTAATTCTCTTGCTTTCTGAGTAACGGCAATTGTTGGGGATGGCTTAATTCTTTTTAGACTATCTGATATTATGCTCATTGAAATAAAAATTAATTCTACTACGTTCTTTAATATATGGAAAATACATATCAAGATTTAATTACGGATATTCAGAGTAAAAACCCGAAAATCAGTGGAAAACTTGAAGGTGGTAAAAAATTCAAAATTAAATCTGATTTTAAACCTGCAGGCGATCAACCCGATGCAATTAAAAAATTAGTAAATGGTGCAAATAAAGAGGAATTTAATCAAGTATTACTCGGTGTGACTGGTTCGGGCAAAACATTTACAATGGCCAAAGTAATTGAGGCCACCAACAGACCAGCATTAATTTTAGCTCCTAATAAAACACTTGCTGCACAGCTATATGGTGAAATGAAAACTTTTTTTCCTGATAATGCTGTAGAATATTTTGTATCTTATTACGATTACTATACTCCAGAGGCTTACGTTCCAAGATCAGATACATACATTGAAAAAGAAGCATCGATAAATGAGCAAATAGACAGGATGAGACATTCCGCAACAAGATCTCTTTTGGAGAGAGATGATGTTCTAATTGTAGCCAGTGTATCATGTATTTATGGGCTAGGCTCTGTTGAAGCTTATAGTAAAATGACTTTAACACTCCAAAAAAATTATGATTATAACAGAGAACAGATTATTAAGTCTTTAGTTGCATTACAATATAAAAGAAATGATCAAAATTTTTATAGAGGTACCTTTAGAGCTCGTGGTGAGTATTTAGAAATTTTTCCATCCCATCTAGAGGATCGAGCATGGAGATTAAGCTTATTTGGAGATAAACTTGAACAAATTGAAGAATTCGATCCATTAACCGGAGATAAAGTTAGGGACTTAAGTCTCGTAAAAGTCTACGCTAATAGTCATTATATCACTCCAAAACCCACCATTGAACAAGCGATAATAAATATAAAAAAAGAATTAGATATAACTCTTAAAAAACATAAATCTGAAAATAAATTATTAGAGGCACAACGATTAGAGGAAAGAACCAAATTTGACCTAGAAATGATTGAAGCAACTGGGTCATGTGCAGGGATAGAAAATTATTCTAGATTTTTATCAGGGAGAAAACCGGGGGAACCACCCCCTACACTCTTTGAATACTTTCCAGACAATACTCTGATTTTTGTCGATGAGTGTCACGTAACTGTTCCGCAACTAAATGGAATGTATAAAGGAGATAGATCAAGAAAGAGCACTTTAGCAGAATATGGTTTTAGACTTCCATCATGTATGGATAATAGGCCTCTTAAATTTGAAGAATGGGATTTAATGAGAACACAAACTGTATTTGTTTCTGCAACACCAGGACCTTGGGAATTAGAACAAACGAAAGGTAAATTTATCGACCAAGTCATAAGACCAACAGGATTGATTGATCCACCTGTAGAAATAAGGCCTGCGAAAAACCAAGTTGATGATTTAATGCATGAGTGCAAAAAAGTGATTGAAAATAATCATAGAGTTTTGGTGACAACTCTCACAAAAAAGATGGCTGAAGATTTAACAGAGTATCTTCATGAAAATGGTGTAAAAGTGAGATATCTACATTCCGATATTGATACCCTTGAAAGAATAGAGATCATGAGAGATCTAAGAATGGGAGTTTTTGATGTTCTCGTAGGAATTAACTTATTAAGAGAAGGTTTAGATATTCCAGAGTGTGCTTTAGTTGGAATTTTAGATGCAGATAAAGAGGGTTTTTTAAGATCAGAAACTTCATTAATTCAAACTATAGGTAGGGCCGCTAGAAACGTCGATGGCAAAGTAATTCTTTATGCAGATAAAGAAACTAAAAGTATAAAAAAAGCAATTCAAGAAACTGAAAGAAGAAGAAAAATTCAATTAGATTATAATAAAAAACATAAAATTGATGCGAAGACTGTAAAAAAAGAGATTAATGATATTTTGGAAAGTGTTTATGAAAAAGACTACGTTAAAATTAGCGAAGGCTCAAATGTTGGAGGAAATCTTAAAAAACACTTGAAAGCTTTAGACAAAAAAATGAAGGAAGCAGCATCAAATCTAGAATTTGAAGAAGCGGCTAAAATAAGAGATGAGATTAGAAAACTAGAAAGTACAGAGCTAGAGATCACATTAAATCCAAAAATAAGACAATATGATGTAAAAAATAAACTTTATCCAAAAGGTAGATCGACAATGGGAATGCCGGGAACTAAGGTTACTAAAAAAAAAGATAAAAAATGGAAGCACAGAGGATAATAATTACTGGTGGAGCAACTAGAATAGGTGCTGCAATAGCTGAAAAATTATCAGGGCCAAACAAACAAATTATAATTCATTATAATAAATCAAAAGCAAAAGCTGAAAATTTAAAAAAGAAACTTCAAAATTATGGGTCTAAAATTTATTTAGTAAAAGGAAATCTTAGTAAAGAAAAAGATGTCATGAAAATTATGAAGTTTGCTAAATCAAAATTAAAATATTTTGATTGTCTAATTAACAATGCATCTTTATTCGAAAATGATAAACTTGAAAACTTTAGTTCTAAAAGTTGGGAAAATCACATTTCAACAAATCTTAAAGCCCCTGCCCTTTTATCGAAAGAATTCTCAAAAAATATAAGAGGTAAAAATAATAACATAATTAATATAATTGATCAGAGAGTTTTTAAACTAACTCCTTTCTTTTTTTCATACACAATTAGTAAAACTGGACTTTATACTCTTACAAAAACTAGTGCTATGAGTTTAGCACCTAATATAAGGGTAAACGCTATAGCACCTGGACCAACAATTAAGAATAAAAGACAATCCGAAAAACACTTTAAGAATCAATATTTAGCAACACCTCTCAAAAAACAAGTTGCTGTAAAAGAGATTTGTGATGCAGTTGACTTTTTTATTAAAAACAGCTCTATTACTGGTCAAGTTTTAGCTATTGATAGTGGTCAAAGTTTGAATTGGCAGACACCCGATATAATGCGAGGAAAAGAATGAAAAAAATATTTTTAATTTCAATTTTTTTACTTGTCTCAAGTAATCTTTTAGCAAATACCTTAGAATATAAAGGTTTAGAAAAATTATCAAAAAATAATACTTTCATGAATAATAAGGGTGAACCTTATTCAATTGAAGAAATATCTGATAAAAAAAATTCTTTGATAATAATTTATAATCATGGAAGTACTCAAGATCATAAGCAGGATCCATGCAAATTTAAACCTAAATTTGGATATGTTTGGAATGGTGCAGTAGTACCAGCTATCTTAAAATTACATAATAAAAAAATTAATGGGTTAGAGGTTAAGATTTATCGTGTATGCTCAGGAGTAAAAGGTATGTCAGTCAAGAACCAAAAAAAATACAGAAAAGAATTGAAATCAAAAGGAAAAATTAATTTAGTAGATGAGCATAAAATTATTAAAAGACCAAAGATAATTTTAAATGAAGTTGAAAATTTGAAGAATCTTGGATTTGATAAAATAATATTATCAGGATATTCGGCTGGTGGATGGTCATCTCTAGTTTTACAATCAAAATATCCAGAAAAAATTATAGGAACAATTGCTTTTAACCCTGCATTTGCTGGACCAAAAAAAGAATGGCAAAAAAAATATCCTGAATGGGGTGCTTTTAGAGAAGATTCAATAAATAAATTAAAAAAAACAGATACAATAAACGCAATTGTTTTTGCACATAAAGACGACACTTTTGAAGATCCTAAAACTTTATCATTTTTTGAAAATTTTAAAGATTTAAATCTTATTGATTATAGTGAATTAAAACCAACCACATGCACTTATGCAGATGGAGATAAAAAAATGTCTTCAGATAAAGGACATAATATTCCACAATCAAAATGTTTTACAAAATATTTAGATGATAAAAATTATCTGATTTCATTTCTTGAAAATATACTTAGATGAAAAAAAATAATTTGAAGATTGTTAAAATAGACAAAAATAAAAGCTTATTTAATTATGAGAAGAAAATTCTTATTAATGAATTAATTTTGAATTTAAAACTTGGGTACTATGATTTTGAAAAAGAAAAACCTCAAAAAGTTAAATTTAGCCTTGAAATTGACTATCAAGACAAAAAGCCTTCAAATGACAAGGATATTAAATCTATTGTCAACTACAGCACAATTGTCAAATTAATTACAAAACTAGTAAAAAAGAAACATTATAATTTTTTAGAAACGCTTGCGGAGTCTGTTTTTGATGAATTGTTTAAGGATAAAAGGATTGCAAAAATAATGCTTAAAATTGAAAAATTAGAAATTTTAAAACAATGCTCATCCGTTGGTATACAGATTACCAAAAAAAGAAGTTATGATAAGTTCTGAAATTGGAAAAGAAGTAATTAAAAAAGAACTTCCGTTAATACCGAAACTGCCCGGTGTTTACCGCATGCTTAACGATAAAGGAGAAATTCTTTATGTTGGTAAAGCAAAAAATTTACCTAATAGACTTAAAAGTTACATTTCAGAAAAAAACCATATTATCAGAACAGAAAGAATGTTATCTCAAACAAAAAAACTTGAGATTACAACTACCTCGAATGAAAGTGAGGCTTTACTGCTTGAAGCCAACTTAATTAAAAAGCACAAACCAAAATTTAATATTTTACTAAGAGATGATAAATCTTTTCCTTTTATATTTATTGGTAATAAAGATGTCTGGCCTCAGATAAGACGACATAGAGGAAAAAAAACCAAGGAAGGTTTTTATTTTGGTCCATTCGCATCAGCTGGCTCAGCAAATTGGACTATAAAGATGATACAAAAAATTTTCCATTTAAGAGTATGCGATGATACAGTTTTCAAAAATCGGGAACGACCATGCATTCTTTATCAAATTAAAAGGTGTTCTGGACCTTGCGTTGGATATGTCGAAAAGGAAGACTATAATAAAACTGTTGATGATGCGATAGAATTCGTTTCAGGAAAATCAAGAAAAATTCAAAAAAGTCTTTCAGATCAAATGGAAAAAGCTAGTGAAAATTTAGATTTTGAGAAGGCTGTAATTTTGAGAGATAGAATAAAATCATTAAATATTATTCAATCTTCCCAAAGAATCAATGAAGCAAATTTAATCGAGGCCGATGTGATTGCGGGTTATAAAGAGTCTGGAAAAACTTGTATTCAGGTTTTTTTTTATCGTTCAAAACAAAATTGGGGTAACCAGGCATTTTTTCCAAAACATGATCCAGATGAAAGTCTAAGTAACATACTTAATTCTTTTGTTTCACAATTTTATGAAAATAAAAGTGTGCCTTCTTCGATAATAATTTCCGAAGAAATAAAAGAAAAAAATCTGATAGAAAAAACTCTCTCTAAAAAAGAAGGTAAACAAGTAAATTTATCTGTTGCAAAAAAAGGGTCAAAACTGAAAGTTATCAATCAAGCAACCAAAAATGCAAAAGAAAGTTTAAATCGAAAACTTTATGAAAGTCAGAATAATAGAGAATTATTTGACTCAGTTGCGAGTAAATTTAATCTTGAGACAAATATAAATTTAGTAGAGGTTTATGATAATAGCCATATTCAAGGAACAAATAGTGTCGGGGCCTTAATTGCATTCGGTGAAGAAGGTTTTATTAAGAAAAGATATCGAAAATTTAACATTAAATCAAAAAAGAATGAACAAGATGATTACGGAATGATGCGAGAAGTATTGAACAGAAGGTTTAAAAGAGCAATTCAAGAAAAAGACAATTATCTCTCCTTTCCTGATTTAGTAATAGTTGACGGCGGAAAAGGTCAATATTCTGTTGCAAGAGACTCTTTAAATGAATTAGGACTTCACGAAATACCGATTATCGCGATTGCTAAGGGAAAATTTAGAAATAGCGGTAATGAAACTTTTTTTCATAATGGCAAAGAATATAAATTCAATAAAAATGACCCTACTCTTTTCTTTCTTCAAAGAATAAGAGATGAGTCTCATCGTTTTGCAATTAGTGCTCATAGAGCAAAGAGAAAAAGAGGTATAAGTAAGTCTTTGTTAGACCAGATTGAGGGCATTGGATCTATCAGAAAAAGAGCTTTATTAAATCATTTTGGGTCTGCTCGAGCAGTAGAGTCTGCCAGTCTAGATGAAATAAAATCAGTTGATGGTGTTGAGGAAAAAGTTGCAAAAAAGATATATAACTTCTTTCACGAATAGAGATTATGCTTAGAAAAATACCAAACATATTAACTGTCGGTAGAATTTTAATTGTACCCTTTTTTGTTTTAGCTTTCTATTTACCTGGATTTTACGGAGATCTAACTGCTTTAGTGTTATTTATAATTGCATCATTTACAGATTTTTTAGATGGAATGTTGGCTAGACTACTTGGAGAAGAGTCTAAATTGGGGGAATTATTAGATCCAATAGCAGACAAAATTATTGTAGCTGCAGCTCTAATTTTATTAGTTATGGATGGCACAATTAAAAATTATGAGGTTATTGCTGCAATTATAATTTTAACAAGAGAAATATTAATATCTGGTCTTAGGGAATTTTTAGCAAAAGGTAAAATTAAACTACCTGTATCTAATCTAGCAAAATTAAAAACAGTTTTACAAATGGTCTCAATTGGTCTTTTACTTTCTGGAGATACAGGAAATAAAATTATCAATTTTCAAGACTATAATGCTCAAACTATTGGTATAATTTTATTATGGCTATCAGCAGCTTTGACTCTGTTTACAGGTTATGAGTATATACGAAAAGGAATAGACCACGCTATATCAGAAGACAATAAAGATTAAGCAGCTTTTTTCTTTTTCACCAAAGCTAAATAGCTCTCATTTAAATCAATTATCAAATCGCAAACTTTAAATTGATAATCTGCAATAGTAGATACAGGGGTTACTTCAGCTGCAGTGCCTGTTAAAAAACATCCAACGAAATCTTTTAATTCTTCTGGTTTTATTTTTCTCTCATGTACTTTGATGTTTTTAGATTTTGCAATTTGAATCACAGTTCTTCGAGTAATTCCATCTAAAAAAGAATCTGGTATTGGAGTGTGTAGTTCACCATTTTTATCTTTGAAAAAAATATTTGCTCCAGTCGCTTCTGCGATATTATCCTCATGATCTAACATAAGTGAGTCTGTATAACCTTGCTTTTCAGCTTCGTGTTTTGAAAGGGTACAAATCATATATAATCCAGAAGCTTTTGTGTCCCAAGGAATAGTATTAGGGGCGGGTCTTCGCCAGTTAGAAATATTTAATTTAATACCTTCAACCTTAAGTTTAGGATCAAAATATGAACCCCACTCCCAAGTTGCAATTGCTACATGAATTTTTGTTTGCTGAGCTGAAATAGCCATCATTTCACTACCTCTCCAAACTACGGGTCTAACATATCCATTCTCTACTTTTTGAGTAGAAATTATTTTATTGCTTGCTTTGTTAATTTCATCTTCGCTATATGGTATCTCAATTCCCATTCTCTTTGCTGAATAAAATAATCTTGAAGTATGTTCTTCTAATTTAAAAATTGAACCATCATACACACGTTCTCCCTCGAAAACACAGCTTGCATAATGTAATCCATGGCTGAGAACATGAACCTTAACATCAGACCAATCGACTAATTCGCCATTGTACCATATTTTACCTGATCTTTTATCGTAGGGTATCATTATGAAATAAAAAAATTCTTACTGAAAAAATATCTTTGTATCTGTAATATGTCAATATAACTTACCAATAATGAAACAACTTTTATATCTAAAAGATGATCAATTAAAAGATTTGATCGAAAAGCTTTTTATAGGTTACAGAGAAACATTTTCAGACTCAAAAAAAATATTAAATAAGTATAAAATTGGCCTAGCGCACCAAAAAGTCATTCATTTGTTATCCATGTATGAAGGGATCACTATTTCAGAATTGCTCAAAAGACTTAAAGTTACCAAGCAAAGCCTTAATAGAGTTTTAAAAGATCTAATTAAACTAGACATAATAATTTTTAAAAAAGATGAGCAGGATACAAGAATAAAACATGTATTTCTTAATGATAAAGGAAAAAAAATATTTAATGAAATTTTTGAAATTCAAAAAAAAAGAATTCACAGCGCGTTACTTAACTCAAGCTCAGAAGAAGTCATTAACTTTGACAACGTTTTAAAAAAAATAATTAATGGATAATTTTGTAGCTCATATTTTAGTTGTTGATGATGATGAAGGTATCAGAACTCTTGTTAAAAAATATTTAAATGAAAATAATTACCTAGTTACAACTGCAAATAGTGCAGAAGATGCTTTTGAAAAAATACAAATAATCAAATTTGATCTAATCATACTAGATATTATGATGCCTGGAAAAAATGGCTTAGAGTTTATTAAAGAAAATCAAAAAAAATTGGATACACCTGTTATTTTATTAACTGCGAAAGGTGAAGCAAATGAGAGAGTTGAGGGTTTAGAGGTTGGTGCTGATGACTATCTTCCAAAACCTTTTGAACCTAAGGAGTTAATATTGAGAATTCAAAATATAATTCAAAAAACAAAAAAAAGTGATCAAAAACGGGTAATACAATTTGAAAATGTTAAAATCGATTTAAATAAACAACTAATAATCAAAAAAAATACAGAGTACAAAATTAATAACACAGAGAAAAAAATTTTAGAAAAAATGATTAATAATCCTGGTAAAACTTTTTCACGGGATGATATTGGTATTTTAACTGAGCTTGATAAAGAGAGATCAATAGATGTTATTATCACAAGACTTAGAAAAAAAATTGAAATTGATCCAAAAAATCCAAAGTTTTTACAAACAATAAGAGGAGCTGGATATGTTCTATGGATTGAGTAAATTTTTTAAAAATATACTTCCAAAAAGATTATTTTACAGAGCTTTATTAATTGTTGCTGTTCCAGTCATAGTTTTACAATTGGTAATTACTATTGTTTTTTTTGATAGCCTTTGGATCAAGACAAACAAAGGTATGACTAAAGCGTTAGTGAATGAAATTAATACTTTCATAGAAGTTTATTCTGATGAAATTTATAAAAAAGATGAAATAAAAAATGTTTTTTCAGTTTACCAGGATTTAAATATAGATTTTATAGATAATGAAAAATTTACTTATATTGTTGATGAAAGATGGTTTAGCCCAATAGATAGAACTTTAAGAAGGGAACTTAAGTCAAAGTTTGGAAATGGAAATTATTGGTTTGATACAACCTCATACAAAGAGTTAATTGATATTAGAATAAAATATCAGTCTGGGTATTTTAAGTTTTTAGTTCCAAGAGATAGAGTGACGACTTCCTCGGCTCGTATCTTTGCACTTTGGATAACAGTTCCTGCAATCATAATGATTTTAATTTCATTAATTTTTCTAAAAAATCAAACTAGACCAATAACTAATCTTGCAAAAGCAGCTGAAAAATTTGGTCGTGGAGAAGAAATTGATGAATTTAAACCTTCTGGTGCAGCAGAAATCAGACAAGCTGGTTATGAATTTGATAGAATGAGAAAAAGAATTTTAAGACATCTTAATCAAAGATCAGAAATGTTGTCTGGCATTAGCCACGACTTAAGAACTCCTTTAACAAGAATGAAATTACAAATAGCATTTATAAAAGATAAAGAATTAAGTAAAAAATTATCAGAAGACATTAACGAAATGGAAAAAATGCTCAATGAATATTTGCAATTTACAAGCTCGTCATACCTTGAAAAAGACGAAGAATTTAATATTAGCGAATTAGTGGATGAAATAGTTAAAAAATACGAAAATGAAAATATATCATCCAAAATTGCACCTAGAATTTATATAAGTGGTAGAAAAAACTTAATCAAAAGATGTGTTAATAATCTTATAGATAATGCAATTAAATACGCGGAAAAAGTAAATGTAGATATTACTAAAAGTAGTAACAACTTATTCATTAAAATTGAAGACAACGGACCAGGTATACCTGAAGCAGAATATGATAATGTTTTCAAACCTTTTTACAAAATTGATAAAGGTCGAGCTGAAACAAAATCAAGCGTTGGACTTGGATTATCCATAGCTTCAGACATTATCAGATCACACGGAGGAAATATTAAATTAGCTAAGTCGCCAATGGGTGGTTTAGAAGCTAAGATCTTTTTGCCTTTTTAGTTTTCTTTTTTTTTGTAAGTTTTAATTGATCAATTTTTTTTTCTAAATTTTCAACTCTTTTTGAAAGAACTTCAAACTCATCTTTACTTGTTAACTTCATTCTAAAAACTATTTCATCTCTTTTAGATTTTAAAATAGTCATAATTTCATTGGCTATATCTTTTGATGATACTAAGCCTTGTTCAAATAATTTAGCAAGTTTTTCAATTACAAACTTTGAGTTTTTCATATATTAATCTAATAACTTATTATAATTATAACTTATATTTAAAAATAAAAATGTTCATTAATAATTTTGACCCAGTCGCATTTCAAATTTTTTCATTTGAGATTAGATGGTATTCTTTAGCTTATATTGTTGGTATTTTATTGGGGTGGTTTTTAAGTAAAAAATTTTTTATTTCTGAACTAAAAGTAAGGGAAAAATTTGACGATTATTTAACTTATCTAATTTTAGGTTTAATTATTGGTGGCAGATTAGGGTATGTTGTATTTTATAACTTTGAATTTTATATCAATAATTTATCAGATATTTTTAAAATTTGGCAGGGTGGTATGTCATTTCATGGGGGAGTTATAGGGATCATAATTGCAAGTTACCTTTTTGCGAAAAGAAATTCACAAAGCTCATTTAGTTATTTAGATATTGTGTCTTTTGTTGCACCCATAGGTATTTTTTTTGGCAGAATAGCAAATTTTATAAATTCAGAACTTTATGGTGTCGAAACAAATGTTGCTTGGGCTGTCCAATTTGCACAAATAGATAATTTATATCGACATCCTACTCAGTTATATGAAGCATTTTTTGAGGGTATAGTTCTATTTTTAGTTCTATTATATTTCAAAAATAAGAGTTTCGCCAAAAGACATGGATTTATCTCTGGCATATTTTTAGTTTTTTACTCAATTTTTAGATTTGCAATTGAGTTTTTAAGAGTTCCTGATGACCAACTGGGCTATTTATTATTCAATTTAACTATGGGACAACTTATAAGTATCTTTTTTTTAATAATCGGATGTTATTTATTAATCTCTAAATATGAAAACAGACAAAATAGTTAATTTACCCTTAGACAAGTTTATCAATATCTCTCTGTATAATAAAAAGTCTGGGTACTATATTAAAAAAAATCCATTTGGCAAAAAAGGAGATTTTATTACAGCTCCTAATATATCAAGATTATTTTCTGAAATGATTGCTATTTGGGTTGTAAGTTTTTGGAAAAGTATAGGGTCACCAAAAGAATTTAACGTAATCGAACTTGGAGCAGGAAATGCTGCAATGATGAAAATTCTTTTAGAAAGTTTTAAAAAGTTCCCATCGTTTTTCAAATCCTGCAGATTGGTAATTTATGAGATAAGTCCTACTTTAAAAAAAATACAAAAAAAAGAATTATTAAATTCAGATGTAAATTGGGTAAGTGATTTAAAAAAAATTAAAAAAATTCCTAGTATATTTATTGCAAATGAGTTTTTTGATGCACTTGCAATTAAACAATTTCAAAAAAAAGGAAATTTATGGTTTGAAAAGTTCGTTAGTTTAAACAAAAAAAAAACCTCTTTCTTGGAAAAAAAAATTAATATGAAAAATTACGAAAAAAAGATTAATTTTAAAATATCTAAAAATCAGAATTTTATAGAATATTCAGAGCTTGGTATTGATTACCTGAAACAAATTTCAAAAATTATCAAAGCAAGATCTGGAGGAATTTTGATCATAGATTATGGGTATAATGAAGATAAAATGAAAAATACTTTACAAGCATTATATAAACACGAATATTCAGATGTTTTAGCTAAAATTGGGAACTCAGATATCACGCATAATATAAATTTCCGATTATTTGAAAAAATAATAAAAAAACTGGGTGGATTAAAGCATAGTTTAACAACACAAAAAGAATTTCTTACAAAAATGGGTATCTACGAAAGAGCTGAGATGATTGCAAAAAATCAAAACTTTTTAAAAAAAGCAGATATTTATTACAGATTAAAAAGACTAACAGATGATAAACAAATGGGAAAATTGTTTAAAGTTATGTTAATAAAAAATCAAAAAAACAATTTTAATTTAGGATTTTGATCTGATCACCTCTCGAAAATTATTAAAAAACAAAAATATAAGTCATGGTTTTTTTAATAAAAATGGAGGTACATCAAAAGGGATATATAAAAGTCTAAATTGTGGTCCCGGTTCTCATGACAACAAAAATAATATTTTAAAAAATTTAAAGATTGTCAAAGATAAAATAGGGAAAAAAGCAAAAAATATTTATTTAGTACATCAAGTGCATAGCAATAAGTTGGTTTTTCTAAATGAAAACTCTAAATTAAAAAAAAAAATTAAAGCTGACGCAATTATAACTAATCAAAAAAAACTGCCAATAGCTGTATTGACCGCTGATTGCGTACCAGTGTTATTATATGACTATGAAAAAAAAATTATCGCAGCTATCCATGCTGGTTGGAAAGGTGCGTATAGAGGGATAGTCAGAAATGTTATTAATTTTATGCATAAAAAAGGATGTAATCCAAAAAATATAATTGGAGCAATTGGTCCGTCAATTACTCAAAAAAACTACGAGGTAAAAGCTGACTTTAAAAAGAAATTTATTAAAAAACACAAAAAAAACAAAATTTTCTTTAAAAATAAAAACAAATTAGTTTATTTTGATTTACCAAATTATGTCAAATCTCAACTTAAATTACAAAAAATCAATAAAATTGATATGATCAAAATTGATACATTCGATGAAAAAAATAATTTTTTTAGTGCAAGAAGATCATTAAAATTAAATCTAAATGATTATGGTAGAAATATTTCAATAATTATGATTAATTAAACTTTTCATGAAATTATTAACTGGAAATAGTAATAAAATCCTAAGTAAAAATATCGCTAAATATTTAAAATCTAAACTTGTCAATTCTAGTATAAGAAAATTTGCAGATGGTGAAATTTACATTGAAATAAATGAAAATATAAGAGGGAATAGCATTTTTATAATTCAATCTATTTCTTCACCAGCTAATGACAATTTAATGGAATTATTATTATGTATTGATGCTTTAAAAAGATCATCAGCAAAAAATATAACTGCCGTAATTCCTTATTTTGGTTATGCGAGGCAAGATAGAAAAGTTGTACCAAGAACATCTATATCAGCAAAGCTTGTTTCAAATTTAATAACTCAAGCAGGGGCAGACAGAGTTGTGACAGTCGATCTCCACGCTGGTCAAATTCAAGGTTTTTTTGATATTCCTGTCGATAACCTTTTTGCAACTCCAATCTTTGCACGACACATTAAAAAAAAGATTAAAAATAAAAATAAAATCTGTGTTGCCCCAGATGTTGGTGGTACAGAAAGAGCGAGAGCACTTGGTAAAATTTTAAACATTGGTTTAGCTATTGTAGATAAGAGAAGACCAAAGCCTGGACAATCACAAGTAATGAATATTATTGGAGATGTAAAAGGTAAAACATGTATCTTAGTTGATGATATAATTGACTCTGGTGGTACTATCGTCAATGCAGCTAAGGCATTAAAACAAAGAGGTGCAAAAGAGGTTTATGTTTATATTACTCATGGAGTATTGAGTGGGGACGCGGTTAAAAAAATTAAAAATTCAGTTATCAAAAATTTAGTTATTACAGACACGATAGATAACAGTGAAAAAACAAAAAATGTTAAAAACATAGAAGTTTTACCAATTTCTGCCCTTATGGGAGAAGCTATAAAAAGAATTTCTAATTCAACATCAGTTTCAGATTTATTCAAATAATTACCTTGATTATTTATGAACATGGGTTAAAAACCTCTGTTTTATGAATTCTTTAGAAGCAAAGATCAGAGATAACAAAACTAAAGGTCAACTTAATGCCATCAGGAATGATGGTGGTGTTCCAGGGATTATCTATGGAGGTAAAGACCAAAATCAAAAAGTATCTATATCTAAGAAATTATTAAAAACCTTGATTGAGAAAGAAAACTTTTTATCAAATATCATTACTTTAAATGTAGATGGAAAATCTCAAAATGTATTACCTAGAGAAGTAAAATATCACATCATAAGTGATGAACCTACTCATGTAGATTTTCTAAGAGTTCTTCCTGGAGTAAAAATTAAGATTGAGGTTCCGGTTAACTTTATTAATCATGAAAAATCTCCAGGTTTAAAAAGAGGTGGAGTACTTAACATTGTAAGAAGAAAAGTTGAATTAAAATGCCCAAGTGAAAAAATACCAGAAAGTATTACTTTAGATTTGGATGGTATCGATATAGGGTCAAGTTTTAAAATTTCCTCAGTAAAACTAGATGCAGAAGTAACACCAACTATTCAAGGAAGAGATTTCGTAATTGCAACCTTAGCAGCACCGACAGTAATGAAAGAACCAGAAAAACCAGCAGAAGCAGAAGCCGCAGAGGGTGAAGAGGGTGCTGAAGGAGCAGAAGCAGCTGCAGCTGAAGGAGATAAACCAGCTGCGGAGGGCGATAAAAAAGAGGGTGATGATAAAAAACCTGCAGACAAAAAAGCTTCAGAAGAAAAAAAATAATCCACTAAATTTGAAAAACTAATTTTAACAGTTTATGCTTTTATTTGTAGGTTTAGGTAATCCAACTCCAGATAGTGAAAATAATAGACATAATGTTGGTTTTAAAATTATAGATTCCATCAACAAAAAGTTCGGGCTTACAAAACAAAAACCAAAATTCAAAGGTTTGTTAACAACTGGTAATATTGATAGTAAAAAAGTTTATGCCATCAAGCCTTTAACTTTCATGAATAACTCTGGAATATGTATTAGAGAACTAATTGAATATTTCAAAATTGAACCTGAAAATGTAATTGTTTTTCACGATGATCTTGATGTTGAATTTGGAAAAATAAAAGCAAAATTTGGTGGATCGAGTGCTGGCCACAATGGAATATCCTCTATTGATAAATTTATTGGAAAAGATTACTCAAGAGTAAGAATTGGTATAGGTAAACCGAAAGGACCCATTGAAGTATCTGATTATGTTTTGCAAAATTTTGATGATGAAGAAATTATGGGTGTAGAAAAAATATCCAAAAATATAACTGAATCACTTTCTATACTTGTAGAAAAAAAATTAGATTTATTTTCAAGCACAGTTAATAATAAATAATGAGTTTTAAATGTGGGATCGTTGGATTACCTAATGTTGGTAAATCAACTCTTTTCAATGCACTAACAAATTCAAGCAAGGCACAGGCAGATAATTTTCCTTTTTGTACAATTGATCCAAATATTGGAGTTGTAATAGTGCCTGATGAAAGATTAAATAATTTAGCTAAAATTTCAAAATCAAAAAAAATAATCAATACCACTATCTCTTTTGTTGATATTGCTGGACTGGTAAAAGGAGCGTCTAAAGGTGAAGGTTTGGGTAATAAATTTCTCTCTCATATTAGAGAAGTTGATGCAATTATTCACATGATCAGGTGCTTTGACTCTAATGATATTCAAAATGTAAACCCATCTGTTGACCCGGTTAGAGATATAGAAATTATAGAAACAGAGATGATGCTTGCAGATCTTGAATCTATTCAAAAAAGGTTAGAGAAAAATAATAAAAAAAATGTTGATGAGGATCAAATCAAAATTCTTGAAATAGCTATGGATTGTATAAATAATAATAAAAGTTTTGATGATTTAAGAACCCAATTTAATAAAAAACAACTTACTCAATCTGGATTATTATCTCTTAAACCTAAAATTTTTGTTTGTAACGTAGATGAACAAAGTGTTCAAAGTGGAAATAATTACACTCAATCATTTATTGATAAGTATGGAAACAATAATACTTTAATCGTCTCTGCAGACATAGAAAATCAAATAAATGAATTGGATAGTAATGAGAAAAAAAATTATATGGAAATGATTGGATTAAAGGAAACAGGATTGAATAAATTAATTAAGAAAGGTTACGAAATTCTTGACCTAGATACATACTTTACATCTGGGCCCGAAGAAACTCGAGCATGGACAATTGAAAAAAATTGTACTGCTCCAAAAGCTGCAGGTGAAATTCATACTGATTTTGAAAAAGGATTTATTCGGGCTGAAACTATTTCTTACGATGACTTCATATCCAATGATGGTTGGGTAAATTCAAAAAATAATGGAAAAATGAGATTAGAAGGGAAAGATTATATAGTTAAAGATGGAGACGTTCTAAACTTCCGTTTCAATACGTGACCATATTCTTTTCATACTAAAATAAACTAGGATAGTTAAAATAATTAAATACACGATAGCTTTAAAACCCATTTGATGTCTTGACTCTAAATGAGGTTCGGCTGACCACATCAAGAATGTTGTTACATCTTTTGACATTTGCTCAACAGAAGCTATTGTACCATCAGAGTATTCTACTAATCCATCTGATAACTGATTAGCCATTTTAATTTTATTCCCATACATATATTTATTATAATACACACCATCATCTAAAGTAACTCCAGCTGGTGGGTCTTCATATCCTTGAAGCAATGAGTAAATATAATCTACCCCACCCCCTCTTGCTTTAACTAGCACAGACATGTCTGGTGGATAAGCACCTCCATTTGCAGCTTGAGCAGCTTGAACGTTATCATAGGGCATTACAAACTTATCTGATAATCTGCCCGGACGAGTAAACATATCACCATCTGAATTAGGTCCATCCTTGACTTCAAAAGATGCAGCAATAGCTTTTGCTTGCTCTATAGAAAATTCTGGTCCCCCTTTCTCAGCTAAGTTTCTATAACTTAAATATTTCATTGAATGACAAGAAGAGCACACCTCTGTGTAGACTTGATAACCTCTTTGAAGTGCAGCTCGATCAAACTTTCCAAAGAGTCCTTTGAAGCTCCAATCGGTTTTTAAATATTCAACTTTTTCTGCAGCTTGAGTGCTTAATGAAAGTCCAGAAAATAAGATAATAAATGAAAATATTTTAATAAAATTTTTCACTTATTTATTTAAACTTTCCTTGTTCTTTGCTGTGGCTAAATTAGGTGAACCACCTAGTATCGGTTCGGTAATACTTAATGGAATTGGAAGAGTTTTTTCTTTCCAACCTAAAACTGGAAGTATCACTAAAAAATGTAAGAAATAGTATGCTGTAGCTACTCTAGCAACTAACAGATATAATCCCTCTGCTGGCATAGCACCAACATATCCCAGGATCAAAACATCAGCGACAAGGATCCAATAAAATTGTCTGTATAAAGGTCTAAATACTGCTGATCTAATTTTTGAGGTATCGAGCCATGGAAGAGCTGCTAAAATTAAAATAGCAGATAACATTGCAACTACTCCTAAAAGTTTATCCGGGACCGATCTTAAAATTGCGTAGAATGGTAATAAATACCACTCCGGAACAATATGTGCCGGCGTAACTAACGGATTAGCTTCAATATAATTATCTGCATGACCTAAAATATTTGGCGTATAAAAAACAAAAAATGCAAAAACAATCATAAACATTAGTAAAGCAAAACCATCTTTTATTACAATGTATGGATGGAATGGTACTGTATCTTTTGAAGGTTTTTTAATGTCAATTCCAACTGGATTATTATTTCCAGGAACATGAAGTGCCCATATGTGAAGAACAACTAAACCTAAAATTAAAAAAGGTATTAAATAGTGAAGTGTAAAAAATCGTGTTAAAGTAGGATTATCAACTGAGTAACCTCCCCATAACCAAGTAACAATACCCTCGCCTACTAAAGGAATTGCACTAAATAGATTTGTAATTACAGTTGCACCCCAGAAACTCATTTGGCCCCATGGAAGTACATAACCCAAAAATGCAGCTGCCATCATTAATAAATAAATGATGATACCTATTATCCAAATTATTTCCCTAGGAGCTTTGTAAGAACCATAAAATAATGATCTAAATATATGAATATAAACAGCCAAAAAAAACATTGAAGCACCATTTGCATGAATGTATCTAATTAACCAACCATAGTTAACATCTCTCATAATATGCTCGACACTATCAAAAGCCATATCAGCATGAGCAATATAATGCATTGCAAGAACTAAACCCGTTACAATTTGAGTAATCAAACAAAAAGTTAATATTCCACCAAACGTCCACCAATAATTTAAATTTTTAGGTGTTGGATAATCAGTTAAGTGATTTGCAAGAGTTAATAATGGTAAACGATCGTTAAACCATTTTCCAAATTTTGATTTCGGTGTGTATTCGTGATCACTCATAATAATTATCCAATTTTAATTGTATTAGCATTAACAAATTCGTATTTAGGGATCTCCATATTAGTCGGAGCTGGTCCCTTTCTAATTCTTCCAGAGATATCATAGTGCGAACCATGACAAGGACAAAACCATCCATTGTATTCGCCTTTTTGATCTAAAGGAACACAGCCTAAGTGAGTGCACACTCCAAGCATGACTAACCACTCGGGGTTCGCTGCACGATCCTCATCTTTTTCTGGATGTTTTAAATCTTCTAACTTTACAGATCTTGCTTCAGCTATCTCATCTTGTGTTCTTCTACGAATAAAAACTGGTTTACCTCTCCATAAAACTGTAATTGTTTTACCTGGATTAACCGCACTTACATCAACCTCAGTGCTCGCCAAAGCTTTGACTGATGCGTCTGGGTTCATCTGATCAATCATTGGCCATATCGTTGCACCAACACCAACCGCACCAACTGCATAAGTTGCTGTGAATAAGAAATCTCGTCTATTAGTTTTTTTTTCTGACATTAATAATAGTTAAATATACTCAATAATGCTTTTTTCTACTTAAATATATGATTTCATATAATATAAAATCATAAATTTACTACTGAAAGAATGACACAGAATTTGATAAATCATGGCCCAAAAATTGCTTTATTTGAACCAGACATACCTCAAAATACAGCAGCAATAATCAGAACCTGTGCGTGCCTAGGTGCAAAACTTGAAATAATAGAGCCTTGCGGGTTTATGCTAAATGATAGAAGATTTAAGCGAGTCGTTATGGATTATATGAATGAAAAAGACATTAAATTCCATCAAAGCTCAGACGATTTTTTTAAATCGAAAAAAGATCAAAGAATAGTTCTAATGACCACAAAAGCCTCTGTTTCTTACACAAAATTTAAGTTTAATAAAAATGACACTATTCTTTTTGGTAGAGAAAGTGCGGGAGTTCCAAATGAGGTTCACAAAAAAATTAAAGATAGACTCAAAATTCCTATGAAAAACAATAAGCGCTCACTTAATATTGCATCTTCTGTTGCAATCATATTGGCAGAAAGTTTAAAACAAACTAAATTAATCTAATATGGATTTAGAAATTAAAAAAGACATCACAAGTAACTGGTTCAAAATGCTACAAGAAGCTATTTGGCACACTATAACCAACCTTGAAAGAAAAGATGCGAATATCAAGACCACTGTTTGGAACAGAAGTAAAAAAAGAGATGAAGGAGGCGGAGAATTTAGAATTTTAGAAAATGGAAAAATATTTGATAAAGTTGGAGTAAATTTTTCTAAAGTTCATGGAAAATTCCCAAAACAATTCCAAAAAAATATTTTAGGTGCAAAAAAAGATCCCAGTTTTTGGGCTTCTGGTATTTCTGTTGTGATGCATATGAAAAATCCTATGATCCCTGCCATGCATTTTAATACAAGATATATCTGCACAACTCAGGACTGGTTTGGTGGTGGTATGGATGTAACCCCATCAATAAAAGATGATAAGGAAAAAAAAGAATTTCATAAAACCCTAAAAAAAATGTGTGATCAACACAATAAGAAATATTACACAAAATATAAGAAATGGTGTGATGAATATTTTTATTTACCTCATAGAAAAGAACCGAGGGGTATTGGTGGAATTTTTTTTGATTATAAAAAAGATAATTTTGAGAAAGATTTTAAATTTGTAAGAGATGTGGGGATCACTTTTCAATTTATTTTTGAAAAAATCATTAGAAAAAAAATGAAGAAAAAGTGGACTAAAAAACATAAAGAATTACAATTCATAAAAAGAGGTCGTTATACAGAATTTAACTTACTCTATGACCGAGGAACAAAATTTGGTTTGCAAACTGGTGGAAACGTTGAAGGTATTTTAATGTCATTACCTCCGTTAGCAAAATGGAAATAACATGGACAAAGAACCAATTACTTTAAATGGCCTAAATAAACTTAAAGATGAATTAATCTTTTTAAAAGAAAAAAAAAGACCTGAGATTGTTGCGGCGATTGCTGAAGCGAGGTCACATGGTGATCTAAAAGAAAATGCAGAGTACCACGCTGCAAAAGAAGAACAGTCTCATAATGAGGGAAGGATTACTGAAATTAATGATATCATTGCTAGAGCAAATGTCATTGATGTTACGAAATTAAATAATGATGGAAAAGTTATCTTTGGCTCGACTGTGTTTTTAGAAAATTTAGATACTGGAGAAAAAATAAATTATAAGATTGTAGGAAAAGATGAAGCTGATCTCAAACAAAAATTAATTTATTTTCAATCGCCTATAGGTAAAGGTTTAATAGGAAAAAATAAAAATGATTTAGTTGAAATAAAAACTCCTGCCGGGGTCAAAAATTTTGAAATTAAAGACGTAAAATATATCTAATTGTTAACAATTTGACTTACTTGTTTATCTGAAATTTGAAAATTATTTTTCACCCATTCTTCCTCAATTATTTTTAATTTTGCACCCAATTCTTTACCCTCAGGAATATTGAATTTTTCCATTAAAAATTCTGCACCCACAGGCATTTTTGGTATTGTTTTATCTTTGTAGAAATCAATTAATCTTTGAATATTTTCAGAATTTTTTTTTGATTTTATAAAATAATAATTGAGAATATCAGTTACAGCTTGTTTTCCATTATAATAAAAAATACCATTAAAGTTTTCCTCTCTAAAAGTTTTTGGTCCAATTTTTTCCTTAAAAAAATTATCAATAATTTTAATTCTTTTTTGATCTTTTTTAGAAATATTAAATTTGTACATAAAATAATCTGCATTATCTGTCTCATCAATAATCATCAAAGATAATAGAAAGACAAAATCAGCCTTATTAATTATTTGTTTTTTTTTTGAGTTTAATTTTGAAAAAGTTTTTAAATTATTTAATTCAGGAAAAACAATTAAAAATAATTCTGAGCTCAATTTATCATCAGCTAATTTTTCTAATATTTCTAAGTGAGTTATTTTTTTTAGCTCATCTAATAGTCTCTCTTTAGATAATTTTGAGATACCACCGATATTAATTTTAAGTTTTCTGATTAATTCTGGATTATGCGGATGCTTTGAGTAATGGGCGAAAAATCTTAAATATCTTAAAATTCTCAAATAATCTTCTTTAATTCTTTTATCAGCGTCTCCTATAAAATTTACGAAACCGTTTTCTAAGTCTTTTTTACCCTCAAAAGGATCGAACAAGTTTCCATCTTCATCCGCGTAAATGGAATTGATGGTAAAATCCCTTCTTAATGCATCCTCTTTCCAATTTTTTGAAAATTTCACTTTTGCATGTCTTCCATCTGTTAAAATATCTTCTCTCAATGAGGTAATCTCAAATTTGTACCCTTCTATAAGTGCTGTAATTGTTCCATGTTCAATACCAGTTTCGTAATAATCAATTTTATTTTCTTTCAAAACTTCACAAACCTTTTGAGGATCAAGGTTTGTAGCCATATCAATATCATTTACTATTTCTTTATTTATGATTTTTCTTATGCAACCTCCTACAAATCTTACTTCACTATCTGATGAATAAGAATTTATGGCTTTAAATATTTTATTTGCCGGAGTATTTTTTGTTAAATCTCGAATACTTTGACTTATATAATTTAAATTATTTGATCTAAAAAAAATTGTATCTAAAAAATTTTTCATACTTGGCTGGGGCGCTAGGATTCGAACCTAGGATGCAGGTACCAAAAACCCGTGCCTTACCGCTTGGCTACGCCCCAATATTAAGTTCGTATAACACAAAAAAATCAAATTTATATAGTTTTTGAGGCTATACACCAGATATTTTTGTATTTTTGAATAAACCTTTTTTTCGCACGTTCACATCTTTTTTTTGTTTGAAAATATGCAACTAAAGCTGATCCCGATCCAGTCATTCTTACAAAAACTGGGTTTAGAGAATTCTCTAAATAAAGTTTCATATTTTTTAATCTTGGGTATTTTAAAAAAACTATTGTTTCTAAGGAATTTTTCATATCTTTTAAAAAATTGATATCAAACATTTTTTTTGCCCCCTTGCCAAATTTTGCTTTATCAAACTTTCTAACCTTTGAATAAATATCCTTAGTCGAACAACCAAAATTTGGTTTTACGATTAATGGGTAAATTTTTTTTACATTATTGAAATACTTTATTTTATTTCTTGAATTTATAATCTTACTTTTATGATTTAAGCCTAAAATCACATCTGAACCAATTAGCTTAGAAATTTTTAACATTTCCTTATTTTTGATATTGATTATTCTCTTATGTGCCAAATACCTTAGTATACTTGCTGCATTCATTGAGCCGCCTCCAAGACCAGCTTTATCAGGTATAAATTTTTTGATTTTGATTTGAAATCTTTGGTTTTTTAAAATTTTTTTGTTTTCTAGGATCTCAAATAATTTAGAAACAGTATTTTTCTTACCTATCTTTCGAGAAAATTTTCCATTGAATGAAATTAAATGTTTTTTTGATTTAATTTTTTTGATCAAAATTATGTCGTGTAAATCTACAAAGCTTATTATGCTCTCTATATTGTGCAAAGATTTACTTTTGCTTATAACATTTAATGCCAAATTTAATTTCGCGTGTGATTTTATTCTGAAAAAGGGCATTTAAGAGCTTTTAAGACCTTCGATCAACTTAATATTAATTTTTTCAATTAATTCTTTTTCAGTATCTTTCATTTTCAATACATTGGTCCAAAAATATCTAGCCTGGATTTTTCTATTGAGCTTCCACAAAATGTCACCGTAATGGTCATTCACTATCGGATCATCTGGCATCAATTCTACGGCTCTTTTCAAAAATTTTTCAGCTTTTGGATAATCATCAGTTAAATAATAAGCCCAACCAATAGAGTCTATTATATACGGGTCATCACTCTCAAGTTCGTAGGCTGTTTCAAGCATTTTAATCGCTTCATTAATTTTATAATCCCTCTCAAGCCATGAATAAGCAAGGTAATTTAGTATATAAGCATCGTCAGGTGTAATTTGAAGTGCATCAATTAAATCTTTATCGGCTTTTTCATAATTTTTAATTCGTTCATATGTACCTCCTCTTCGATAAAGAATATCTGACTTGATATCCGAATTATCATCCAAATTTTCAATAATTTTAGAGTAATATCTTATTGCTTCTTCGTAATTTTTTGCTTTTTTGTAAAAATTAGCGACATCAAATAATATTTTTTCATTTGGATTCTCAATTTTATCAAAATTAAATTTAATAAAGTTAAGAGACTCTTGATTATTTCTTTGCGCTGAAATTATTTGCGCTTCTTTTTTTAATCTAAACCAATAGTAAAAATCATCATCCTTTTTAAATTTTTTAAGAACCTTTTTTGCCTTTTCATAGTCTTTATTAAAATAATGATTTTCTGCAACTAGTGATAAATTAAATACAAATCTAGGATTGAGAAAATTTGACAGATTTAAGTAAAAATTTGACATCTCATAATTGTCTTGTGCAGAATACAGATTTGATATTAAAAACAAAAATTCAGCAATTAAATCATTATGATTTTTGCATGAAAAAACCTCTTGAAATTTTTGCAAGTTTCCATTGTCAATCCAACTTTTACCTTGTGATAGTAGCAATGTTGAATTTAAAAATTCTATTTCGTTAGTAATTACTTTTGCTTCATTTAAATTATCGTTTTCAACTAAGTAACTTATATAAAAATAAATATACCTAGTAAAATCAGACTCAGGATCATTTATCAATTTTGAGAAATATCTCCCTGTATTAGGATCATCTAAATAACACTTTTGAAATGTTTCTGAAATATAAGATAGTCTTCCAAAGTTTTTCTTATCGTCTAAAAATTTTTTTTCTTTAAAGAGGTAAACATATTGTTTTAAGCTTTCTAAAATTGCTAAATTAAACCTATCCTGTTCTGTAAAATTATTTGCAATAGAAATGTATTCATAGGCAATATCTAACTCATTTTTTTTTAAACTATCAATTATTAATAATAAATAAGAGTCGAAAAAATCTATATTTTCATTTTCATAATTTTGTTTAATAATTTGAATCGCTTGCAATACTTTATTCTCCAATACCAATGAAGATACATACCTTTTTAAAAATGGATCATGGGCATTAATCAAAATTTTAGATGAATTAAAAAAATTTAAAGCTTCAGAATTTTTTTTATTACCAAAAGCAACTATACCTGAAAAATATTTTGATAAATTTTTAGAATCAATTTTTTCAAAAGAATTACTTTTCGTAAACAAAGTGTTCTGATAAAATAATAATATAATAAGTATAAATTTTATATTTTTAAGAAACATTGCTACATTGTATGATTAAAAAGACTTTAAATCAAAATGCTAAATATGCTCAAGAATTCATGAAAACAATTGAAACTGATTTTATTTTTAGCGATAAACCAATCAATAGATTTAAAGTCGACTCAGCTAAAAATAATGAAACTTTAATAAATAAAAATAAATTGCTGAATGATCTTAGAACAAAGATCAATTCAATTGAAAATTGTAATTTAAAAAATAATTCTAAGAATTTGGTCCTGGGTGAAGGTAACCCTAATGCTGATGTGATGTTAATTGGAGAAACTCCAGGCGAAATAGAGAATGAAACTGGCTTATGCTTTCAAGGAGAAGTGGGCAATCTCTTGAACAAAATGTTACTAGCAATCAATTTAAAAAGAGAAAATATTTACACTACCTACTCAATTAATTTCAGACCACCAGAAGACAGAAAACCCACCGGACAGGAGATAAAACGTTATGCAATATTTCTAAAAGAACACATTGCGATAATAGATCCAAAAATTTTAATTTTAATGGGCAGCACAGCAATGGAGGCAATTACAGGATTAAGCAAAATATCTAAAGAAAGAGGTAAGTGGAAAGAAATAATTTTAAAGAACAAAACTATTCCTATCATGATTTCTTTCAGCCCCTCCTATCTAATTAGATTTCCAGAAAATAAAAAATTTTCATGGGAAGATCTAAAAAAGATTAAACAAAAAATTCAAGATTTAAATATTAGGATTTAATGAAAACTATTGCTGGAGTTGATGAAGTTGGCAGAGGTAGCTTAATTGGACCTGTTTATGCAGCAGCTGTAATATTGAACAAGTCCATCAATAAAAAATTATTAAAAGACTCAAAAAGTTTGAGAAAAAATAAGCGAGAATTTTTAGCTAAATACATTAAGAAAAACTCTATTTGGGCTACAGGTAAAGCTTCTGTCTCAGAAATTGAAAAAATAAATATTCTTCATGCAAGCCTATTAGCTATGGAAAGAGCGATTAAAAAACTCAAAAAAAAACCAAAACTGATTTTGGTAGATGGAAATAAAACACCAAATTTAAAAAATTATAAACTTCAATCAGTCATTAAAGGTGATCAAAAAATACCATCTATTTCTGCAGCATCAATCATAGCAAAAGTTACACGTGATAAAATGATCTCTAAGTTAGGTAAGAAATTTAAAAGTTATTATTGGAGTAAAAATTATGGATATGGAACAAAACAACATCTTAAAGCTATAAAAAAATTTGGGATTACTTCTCATCATAGAAAAACTTTTTTACCAATCCGCAAGATAAAATAGGTTTCACGTAGAAACACCAGATGTAGTTGTTGTGAAACACCATCATACAATTGAAGTCCAAATAATTCAATCCTAGGTTGACCCAAGAATCTTTTTGGAGTCTAATTTATTTTTATAGAATGAATTTGGACTTTAAAAACAAATTAAAAAATGGAGATAGTTTAAGGGAACTTAAAAAAATCCCTAGTGAATCTTTTGATTTAATTTTTGCTGACCCTCCTTACAACTTACAATTAAAAAATGAGCTTATAAGACCCGATAGGTCTAGGGTAAATGCAGTCAATGATAAATGGGATCAATTTGAAAATTTTAAAAAGTATGATGAATTTACCTACTCGTGGTTAACAGAATGTAAAAGAATTTTGAAAAAAAATGGAGCTATTTGGGTGATTGGCAGTTACCATAACATTTTTAGAGTTGGCACCGCTATTCAAAATTTAGGTTTTTGGATTTTGAATGACGTTATCTGGAATAAAAAAAATCCTATGCCAAATTTCAGAGGGACACGTTTTACTAATGCACATGAAACGTTGATTTGGGCATCAAAATCAGAAAAATCAAAATACACTTTTAATTATCAATCTTTAAAATGTTTAAATGATGATCTTCAAATGAGATCGAACTGGGAGTTGCCGATTTGTAATGGTTCTGAAAGACTTAAAAAAAATGGTAAAAAAGTGCATTCTACTCAAAAACCTGAGGCTCTACTTCACAGAATTTTATTAGCAACCTCAAATAAAAATGATTTAGTTTTAGATCCTTTTTTAGGATCAGGAACAACAGCAACGGTTGCAAAAAAATTGGGTAGAAATTATTACGGAATTGAAAAAGAAAAAACCTATTATAAGGTAGCTGAACAACGAATAAAAAATACAAAACCTATAGAAGATGATTATTTAGATACTTTGCAAAATGGTAGATCTAAGCCAAGAATACCTTTTGGGTCATTGGTTGAATTAGGAATAATTAAACCAGGCACTTCTATTTTCGATAATAAAAAGAAAATCAGCGCAAAAATTATGGCTGATGGAAGTATAAAACATGCCAAAAAAGAGGGCTCTATTCACAAGGTAGCTGCATCAATATTAGGAGCAGAAAGTTGTAATGGCTGGACTTATTGGCATTATAATCTTAATGGGCAAATAGTGCCTATAGATAATTTAAGACAAAGATTAATTTCAAAAAATTAATTATTATAAATTTTACCTAAATAAGAATCTAAAAACTTTTTGTTTTTAATAAATTTTTTCAAAAAAATATTTCTAAAAAAAACAGCCACAGGATTAGACAAATGAAATGCGAATTGATTTAGTTTAGATCTTTTATTAACCATTTTAGTTTTATTAACTCTATTCTTAAAGAAATCCCCTTCTAAGTTATTTTCAATACTTTTAAATAATTCATAAGCACCCTCTATGGATTGAGATGCCCCTTGAGCAAATGAAGGTGGAAAAGCAAAAAAAGCATCACCTATAAAATTAATGTTATCATCATTTGTTTTAAAAAAGTCCTTACTTACAAATACTGGGAATATTTTTAATTCCTGAATTTTATCAAAAAATTCTTTATTTTCTTTTGGAACCTTTTCTAAAACTTTTCTAATGAAGGAATTTTCTTTGAATAAAGAATAATTTTTTTGTTGTTCTAAAGTAAGTTCATACTTCATAATTGCTATAAAATTTAAGTCTCCATTTTGATTTACTGGATAAATTACCTGATGAAAATCAGAGCCTAAAAATAATGAAATATTTTCATTATCGATTTCAGAAAAATTTGTTATCTTTCCTCTAATGGCTAGTGTGTTGTTGTATTTTGGTTGACTTTTATTGTTGGAAATCAAACTTCTACTTTTTGAAAAAACTCCATCTGAAATGATTAAATAATCACATTCAAAAATTTCATTGTTTTCAAAAGTAAGTTGAATTTTCTGATTTTCTTTATTTATACTCGAGACATTATGATTAAATTTAATTAAATTTTCTATATCCTTTTTCAAAAAATTTATTAAATCAGATCTTTTCAAAGTAGTGTACTGACAATTCTCTGAATTAAAATCAGAGATATTCAAATCACATATCTTTTTGAAGTTTTTAGTTGAAAAAAAAATAATCTTTTTTGGATTAAACTTTCTTGCATTTTCAAATTTATTAAATTCAATTTCATTTAAAAGCTTGACACTATTAACGGATAATTGAATTCCATAACCTTCCTCAAGATTAATCGAATTACTTTTCTCATAAATTACCACTTGATAATCTGAGTTTTTCTTGAACAAATTAGCAATAAATAATCCTGAAATACCAGCTCCAATAATTGCTATTTTTTTCATAAGTTGCTCTCTAAATACTTAACAACTTTTTTTGTAAATGTTGGCAACATAGAATTGCCAATTTTTTTTTGATCAACCCAATAAGAAGAGGATATTTCTCTAACAATTTTTGGATATTGAATTTTGATGTTCATATTCATGTTGGACATTTTAAAATTTATTGTTTTATTAAATTTTTTGGGTTTAGATAATTCCTGCATTGGAAATATTCTTAAGTTTTTGAGAAATTTAAATTTTGTATTTTTAACCAACAGATATTTTTTATCTTTTTTATAAACATTTAAAATAAAATACTTATCTATATTTTTTTTACTGTTCTTTACAAGTTTGAAATCTTTTTTACGAAATGATTCACATTTTTTTGAGATTGGACATTTTAAACAGTTAGGATTTGTAGGTTTACAAATCAAAGCCCCTAATTCCATTAAAGCCTGCGCATAATCGCTGGACCTTGGGGATGTTCCTAATATTGATTTTTTTTTGTGGAGATTTTCCTTAGTAATTTCTTTTTCTTTTTTTAGAAAAAGATATCTTTTTAAAACTCTCTCAACATTTCCATCTAGCGGTATGAAAGACTTATTAAATGCAATCGCCAAAATTGCACTAGCAGTATAATTTCCAATTCCTGGTAAAGAAATTAAATCATCAAAAGTATCTGGTAATTTCCCTTGAAAATTTTTTTTTACAACTTGAGCAGTTTTTCTTAAATTTTTTACTCTAGAATAATATCCAAGACCTTCCCAGAGTTTATATAATTTTTTGTCACTAGTTTTGGCAAGTGAGCTAAGATTTGGAATGTTTTTAATGAAGCGATTAAAATAAGGAATAACTGTTGCAACCTGAGTTTGTTGTAACATAAATTCACTTACTAATGTAAAATATTGCTTTTTAGTGGGTGAAACATTTTTTCGCCATGGTAATGATCTTTTATTTAAATCGTACCAATTAAGAATTTTTTTTGTTACAAATTGATCTTTCATATGCAATATAAAAAATATATTAAGCAGAGAACTGGTAGCATTCAAGGATTAAGGTCTTTCAATGACACTTTGCCAAAAAATATTAAAAAGTTTATTAATAAAAGAGGTCATATTTATTCCGAAACACTCAATAATTGGAAATTCATTGCTGGTGAAAAATTATTTAAAGTTTGTTATCCAAAGTCTTTTAAGAATACTAACAAGTTCAGTGTAAGCACGCTCTTAATAATGGTGCAAAGAGGTCATGAAGTTGAGTTAGAATATTCAAAAAAAGAAATTATGGATAGAATGAATGCTTTTTTTAAAGATGAAGTTGTAAAACGGATTAAATTTACAAGTTTTAACGATGAAAATAAAATAGACAATCAGAAGATAATTCAGAATAAACCTGTGACAAACAATAAATATAAAAATAAACTTAATGATGTTAAAAATGAAAAAATCAAAAATTCTTTAATTGAATTAACTAAAGTTTTTAAAGAAAAATGAATAAATTATTTCTATTTTTAATATTAATTTTTGAATTAAGTACTAGTGCTAACGCAGAAATAAAGAGAATAGTTTCAGGAAATCAAAATGCGAAGATTACAATAATTGCCTACGAGTCTCTAACATGTAGTCATTGTGCAAATTTTCATAAAGATGTTTATCCCTCTCTTAAAAAAGATTTCATAGATACAGGACTAGTCAAAATAGAATTTCGACACTTTCCTTTAGATATTGCTGCTTTAAATGCTTCAAAAATTTCTCTGTGTAAACAAGATCAAAGCTTAGAAATTTTGGAAAAACTTTACTCTAATCAACAAGCTTGGATTAAAGGTAAGGAAATAGAAGAGGTAAATAATAATTTAAAAGAATTTCTAAAAAACGCCGGGTTTAATATTGATTTTGAAAAATGTATTAACAATAAAGAAATAGAGGATTATGTTTTAAATGATCGAATCGAGGGGACAAAAAACTTTAAAGTTAATTCTACTCCTACGATAATAATTAATAACGAAAAGTTCGAAAAATCTCTTAATTATAAAAATTTAAAAAAAACATTAGAAAAACTGATATAAGTTAATCCATGGAGTTTAAAAAAATCCAACTCAATGGATTTAAGTCATTTGCAGATAAAACTAATTTCTTAATTGAAAATGGTTTAACAGGCATTGTTGGCCCAAATGGTTGTGGAAAATCAAATATTGTTGAATCTTTAAGATGGGTAATGGGTGAAACTTCTGCAAAAAGCATGCGAGGATCAGGCATGGAAGATGTCATATTTTCAGGAACATCAAACAAACCTTCTAAAAATATTGCTGAAGTTTCGGTAACTGTTGCAAATGAAAACAACGAGGGTCCAGTGCAATTTAGAGAGTTAGACGAAATAAATGTTAGAAGAAAAATAGAAAAAGATAAAGGTTCGAAGTTTTATATCAATGATAAAGAAGTTAGAGCAAGGGATGCTCAAATGTTTTTCGCAGATTTATCAACTGGAGCTCACTCTCCATCAATGATTAGTCAGGGCAGAATTGGTGCCCTTGTTACTGCAAAACCTACTGATAGAAGAGCAATTTTAGAGGAAGCTGCAGGAATTTCTGGGTTACATGTTAGAAGACATGAAGCTGAACTAAGGTTGAGTGCTGCAGAAAATAATCTAAAGAGAGCTGATGAATTAAGAAGGCAACAGGAAAGGCAATTAGCAAATTTACAAAAACAGGCTGAAGAGGCTACAAAATACAAAAATATTTCGGATGAAATAAAAAAAATTGAAGCAGGATTATATTATCTAAAATTACTAGAGATCGATAAAGAAATTAAAATAGAAAATGAAATTAATACAGAAGCAGAAACTGAAGTCAGTGGTTTTAATAATAAAATTAACGAATTAGAGAAACTGATTAAAACTGAGGTTGATAAAATAACTCCTCTTCGAGAAAAAAATATTGAAAATTTATCAAAGATACAAAGGCTAAACTTAGAGCTTAAAAATCTTGACGAGGAAAACAGTAGAATTCAAGACGAAATAGAAAACGTTAAAAAATCTCTACAAACAATAGATGATGATATTAGTAGGGAAAGAGGAATAGTGATTGATGCAAATTCAAATGAAAAAAGACTGAAAGAAGAAAAAAGTGAGCTTATTGAAATCGACTCAAAATATTATCAAACTGAGAAACAATCAAATGAGGATTTGGTAAATAGCAAAAATAAATTAAAATCAGAAATTGATAAAATTAAAAAATTAATTAATTCACAAAAAAATGAAGATGCAATTAAATCACTAGATGATTGCCAATTTGTCATTGAAGAATACGCAGATAGTTATAGTAAAAACCAAAATATCAAAAGAGAGTCTGTCAAAAGAAATGAGAGAATTGCAATAATTGATAAAGAGATTGAGAGTTGGAAAAATCTTTTATCTAATTCGGAAAAAATGGTTGCAGAATTAAGTGATAGAAAAAATAAACTTAATGCGCAACTAGATAAACTTGATAATCAACCAAAATTTCAGGCAGAAAAAAAAGGGCAAATTTCTGAAAATTTGAGAATTTCTGAAAATGAAAAAAATGAAAATGAGCAAATTATCAATACCACAGATGAAAAAATCGACACTCTTAGAAATCAACTAAACGAGATACAAGAACAATCTATTCAGATAAGAGAACGAAAAGCAAGTTCAGGGGCAACAATTGAAGGACTTAAAAAAAGAAAAAATGATTTAGTTGATAGAATAATTTCTGAGCTAAATCTTACAGAAGAAAATATTTTAGAAAATTCAAATTTATTTGGTGTGGAAGAACTGCCTGATGCTGTTAATCAAGAAGACTTATTAGATAAAAAAAAACAAGAGAGAGAAAAATTAGGCTCGGTCAACCTGAAGGCTGACGAGGAGACTGTAAAATATGAAACAGAAATTAAGAAAATGGAACAAGATAGAGCAGACTTAGTTACAGCAATTGTAAAACTCAAAGATAGTATTAATGAGTTAAATCAAAAAGGAAGGGAAAGACTAATTGAGGCCTTTGATAAGGTAAATAGAAAATTTAATGAGGTTTATACAAAATTATTTAATGGAGGAAATGCTAAGCTTGAATTGGTTGACTCTGATGACCCTTTAGAAGCTGGTTTAGAAATGTTAGTAAGTCCTCCTGGAAAAAGACTTCAATCAATAACTTTATTGTCAGGTGGTGAGCAGGCTTTGACTGCACTATCTTTAATTTTTGCAGTTTTTTTAACTAACCCCTCGCCTATATGTGTTTTGGACGAGGTTGATGCACCTTTAGATGATGCCAACGTAACAAGATTTTGTGGCTTGCTTGAGGAACTAATAAAAATTACAAATACTAAATTCATCATAGTCACTCACCATGCTTTAACAATGTCAAAAATGAATAGACTTTATGGCGTCACCATGCCTGAAAAAGGAATTAGTCAACTTGTGGCTGTTGATTTACAAAAAGCAGAAAGCATGGTCGCTTAAGTAATTAATTAAAATGTCCAAAGATCCATTCAAAACTCGCTTAGAGATTGCAAAGAAAAAGGTTTCAAAAAGAGATCTAGAAAATAAAAAAGATAATCAATCTCCAATTGGCACTGCTTTTAAGCTAAGTACTGAGCTAGTTTCAGCAGTCGCTGTAGGGACAATTATTGGGTTTCTTTTGGACAAGACCTTTGGTACTAAACCCTGGTTAATTTTAATATTTTTTTTTGTAGGGGTAGTTGCAGGGATAATTAATGTAATTAGATCCGCAAAAAAAATGCAAAAATAGATAAGGATTTATGGCAGCTAACCCAATGACACAATTCGAAGTTTATAGGATTGGTCCAGAAATAAAAGTAGGCGCTTTTGATATTTCTTTTACCAACGCGAGTTTATTCATGGTCATAAGTTCTCTTGCAATTTTAATAATATTCAACCTTGGTTCAAAGAAAAACTCAATACTTCCAAATAAGATCCAGCTCTTAGCTGAATTAAGCTATTCATTTGTCTCAAAAATGATCAGCGATACTGCTGGTTCAAAAGCTAAACCATATTTTTCATTTATCTTTTCATTATTTATGTTTGTTTTGTTTTGTAACATGTTCGGCATGATACCTTACACTTTTACAGTGACTAGTCATATCATTGTGACTTTCATATTAGCAGCTTTTATTTTTATTGGAGTGACAGTTATTGGTTTTATAAAACATGGCTTTGGTTACTTAAAACTATTTGTTCCAAGTGGTGTTCCTATCGTACTTTTACCATTAATTGTGGTCATTGAAATTATTTCATATTTAAGTAGACCTATCAGCTTATCAGTTAGATTGTTTGCAAACATGATGGCAGGACACACTATGATGAAGGTTTTCGGGGGCTTTGTTGTAAGTCTCGGAATTGTTGGTGGATGGCTTCCACTGAGTTTTTCAGTTGCTTTAACTGGTTTGGAGATACTAGTTGCTTTTCTTCAAGCTTATGTTTTTGCAATTTTAACATGCATTTATTTAAATGATGCATTAAATTTACACCATTAACTTATAAGGAGGATATAATGGAATTAGAAGCAGCAAAAATGATTGGAGCAGGACTTGCGGCTATAGCTTTAGCTGGAGCTGGAGTAGGCATCGGAATAATTTTTGGAAATTATTTATCTGGTGCAATGAGAAATCCATCTGCAGCTCAAAAACAATTTCCTAATTTGCTTTTAGGATTCGCTCTTGCAGAAGCAACAGGATTATTTGGATTAGTTGTTGCATTGATTATTCTTTTTGCGTTTTAATTAATGTTTAAAAATCTATTTTTATATTCATTAATTGCAAATTTCTTTTTTACAAAAAAGATTTTTGCAGCGGAGAGTGGAGGAATGCCTCAATTAGATCCGGAGTTTTGGATTTCACAAATTTTCTGGCTCGTACTCACTTTTGGAGTTTTGTATATTGTTTTATCGAAACTTATATTGCCCAAAATAAGTGCAAACTTAGAATTGAGAAAATCACAAATCCAGGAAAACATTGAGGCAGCTGAAAAACAAAGAGAAAGTAGTGAAGCTAAACTTAAAGAATTTGATGGTATTATTCTTAAAAGCAAAATTGAAGCAAAGAACATTTTCAAAGATGCTAGAGAAAAAGTAATCAAAAATATTAATTCTAAAAAAGAGATTTTAGACAAACAAATTGATGATGAAATTAAAAAAGCTGAAGTAGAAATAGATACTTTAAGACAAAGTGCTTCAGAAAAAATTAGTAAAATTGCAGTTGTAACATCTACTGAAATTTTAAAAAAATTAATTGGAGCAGAAGTTAATAATAGCAGTATCTCTGCGATTGTTGATGATCTAGTAAAAAAAAACGGAGATAAATATTATGGTCATTGATTCAACTTTTTGGGTCGCAGTTTCTTTTGTAATATTTTTTGGGGGTCTGATATATTTAAAAGTACCTCAAAAAATTAATACTATTCTTAATAAATTAATCTCAGACATAAAAAATGAGATTGATGAAAGTGAAAAACTGAGAAGTGAAGCAAAGATATTATTAGATAATGCTCAGAAAAAATTAGACACAGCGCAATCTGAAAGTAAGGAAATACTTGATCAGGCAAAGAAAGATGCTGATAAATTAATCATTGAGCTTAATGACAAATTTCATAAATCTTCAGAAATTAAGAAAAATTTGGCTAAAAATAAAATTAATCAAATGAGAGAAGTAGCGATTAAAGAGATTAAAGATGCATCTGTTAAAATAGCTATAGACTCTGTAAAAAAAATAATAACAACCTCAGTTGATAAATCTAAACTTGATACGCTGTTTCAGAAAAATTTAGAAGAAACTAAAGAAGAGTTAAAAAAAATTAACTCATAATACTTTTTACAATTTATCCAAAAAAATATAAATTATCATTATGAATTCTGTAGTTATAGGATCTGGTTTTGGGGGTATAGCAGCCGCTCTTCGCCTAAAAGCTAAGGGTCACAATGTTACATTAATTGAAAAACACAAAGACCTAGGGGGTAGAGCAAGAGTTTTTAAAAGGAATGGTTTCATTTACGATGGTGGTCCAACAGTAATTACAGCTCCATATTTAATTAATGAATTATTTGAATTATTTCAAAAAAATCCAAATGATTATATTAAATTAACACCTCTTAAAGTTTGGTATCAATTTATTTTTGAGGATAAATCAAAGTTCAATTACTCTGGTGACGAAAATGAAATGAAGAGACAAATTGAGCTTATTAATAAAGAGGATGCTCAAGGATATGAAAAACTTGTTAATTTCACCAAAAAAATTTTTGATAAAGGTTTTACAGAACTAGCTGATGTACCCTTTGACAAGCCTTCAGTGATGATGAAACAATTACCCGCATTACTCAAACTCAAAAGCTATAAGTCAGTATATTCACTAGTATCATCTTATATTAAAAATGAAAAATTAAGAAGAATGTTGAGCATGCATCCTCTTTTAGTTGGTGGAAATCCATTTACCACAACTTCAATATATGGATTGATTTTGTACTTAGAAAAAAAATGGGGGATTCACTATTCTATGGGTGGAACAGGAAATATCATAAGTGGTTTTGAAAAGTTAATGAATGAAGAAGGTATCGAGGTAATAAAAGGTTCTGAGGTGACTAAAATAATTTCAAACCAAAATGAGATTACTGGAGTTCAATTGGACAACTCAAAAAAAATTGACGCCAATAAAGTTATTTGTAATGCAGATCCACCGGGTGTTTATGAAAAAATGTTAAACGGCCAGAGTAGTAATTCTTTTATGTTTAAATGGAAAAAAAATAGAATGGAATATTCAATGGGTTTATTTGTTTATTATTTCGGAACCAAGAAAATTTACCATAACGTTGAACATCACACCATTAAATTTGGCAATAAATATAAAGAGCACCTTGATGACATTTTTAATCATAAAAAATTAAACAACGATATAAGTTATTATCTACATAGACCCACTGCCACTGATAAATCCATGGCACCGGATGGACATGATTGTTTCTATGTTCTAGTTCCTGTTCCCAATAACCAATCAAAAATTGATTGGTCGTTAGAAGGTGAAAAAATGAAAAATTTAGTAGTAGAGAAAATGGAGAAAGACTTAATGCCAAACTTAAAAGAAAATATTGTTGAAGATTTTTATTTAACACCAGACTACTTTGAAAAAGATCTCAATACAAAATATGGTTCTGGTTTTTCTATACAACCAAAATTCTCGCAGTCTGCTTACTTTAGATTTCATAACAAATCTGAAATTTATAACAATTTATATTTTGTTGGTGCGGGAACTCATCCGGGGGCAGGTGTACCTGGAGTACTTTCCTCAGCAAAGGTTTTAGATAAAATTTTATAATGTCGTCTAAAAATTATTTATCTATTTACGCAAAATCGTTTAATTGGGCTGGTTTTTTTTTACCAAAAAAAACCTATAAAAATTGTTCTTATTTATACGATTTTTGTAGAGTTGTAGATAATATTGCAGATGACGAAGGCGAAATAGAAATAAAAAAAATAAAATTCCAAAAATTTGTAAGTGATTTTAAACAAAAAAATTTTGAGGATCCTGTTATTCAAAATATGTGGAATATTATTCATGAATTCAATATTTCTCTGGAAATAATTTATGATTTATTTGACGGGATAGAGTCGGACATAAAACAAAATGTAAAAATAGATACTCGAAAAGATCTTTTAATCTATTGTTATAGAGTAGCTGGAACAGTCGGACTGATGATGGCAAAAATTTTAAAAGTGAGTAAAAAACAATCCCTTAAATCTGCAATCGATCTTGGTATAGCAATGCAACTCACTAATATATCAAGAGATGTGATTGAGGACTCAAAAAAAAATAGATCTTATATAAATGGAAATTTTGATGAAATTAACTCAACTATTAAACTTGCAGATACATTTTATAATAATTCATTTTATTCCATAAGAGAAATTCCAATTAGCTTTAGATTTAGTATTTTAGTTGCTAGAAGAATATACAGAAAAATTGGATATAATATTTTGAAAAAGAAAACCTTTGAAAATTATAGTAAATCTGGAAAGATTTATGTTTCAAACTTTGAAAAAGTTTTGGAGACGATTTTATCTATTTATGATCTAATTATACTTTCTTTAATAAATAAAAATGATGATCAAATTGAACACGATCATTTATTGATTAATAAAGAAATTAATCTTGATGAAAGAATTTGATTACATAATTATTGGAGGTGGTTGTGCTGGTTTATCTCTAGCCTATGAATTAGAGATCCATAATAAATTGGAAAATAAAACCTTAGCAATAATCGAGCCTCGAGATGAGTACAAAAGAGATAAGACCTGGTCTTTTTGGAGAGTATCTGAGCATAATTTTGATGATTGTGTTATAAAAAATTGGAAAAACTTTTCAGTTAATGCACCTAATAAAACTAATTTTCTTGAATGTGAAAATTATCCATATCAAAGCATCGATAGTGGTTTGTTTTATGAGAAAATAAATAATTCATTAAAGAAAAATAAAAATATCTTTTTTTTAAAAGAACTGAAAAACATCAACACCAAAAATTCATTTATATTCAATAGTGTTCCTTCTATCAAAAAAGACTTTAGAAATTTATGGCAACACTTTTGTGGGGTTGAAATAGAGACAGAAAATAATTATTTCGATGAAAATATTTTTAATCTTATGGATTTTGATTGTGATCAAAGGGAAAGTGTCCATTTTTTTTATACACTTCCCTTCTCAAAAAAAAAGGCATTGATTGAAAGTACTTGGCTTTCAAAAATGAATGATGACTCTCAAAAAGATTATGATCAACAAATTAAAGAATATATCGAAAAGAAATTAAATTTAAAAAATTATAGAATTACTTATAAAGAGATAGGCGCAATTCCACTTTTTTATCCATCATTTAGAAATGAAAAAAATAAAATTAATATTGGAACTGCTGGTGGTATGACAAGATTAAGTACAGGATATACTTTTTTGAATATACAAGAACATAGTAAATTTATCAGAAAAAATATTGAAAATATTCATAATACTAAAAAATTTGAAATCGGTAAAAAGTATCAATTTTTGGATGAAATATTTTTACGTGTTCTTGAAAAACATCCAAAAAAAATGTCGGAAATTTTTTTTAAAATGTTTCAAAGTTCACCTAAAACAATTATCAAATTTCTTTCCAATAATAGTAATTTTCTTGAGGATTTGACTATAATTTTAAAAATGCCAAAATGGATTTTTATCAAAGCTTTATTTTATTAAGCCTAAATGAATATGAATATAAAAAAAATAAATCTTAATCATTCTTTTATTTTTTTTTTATTCTGTAATATTTTTTCTTTAATACTATTTAAATTTAGTAACTTTATATTGTCACCATTATTTTGCTTATTTTTAATTTTAATTATTGGTGTATCACATGGGTCTTTGGATCATGTCAAAGGTGGTAAGCTTCTAAAGATTTTTAAAATTGAAAATATATCTCTATTTTATATTTCATATATCTTATTAGCTGTAATGGTTGTAACACTTTGGATATTTATACCATCTATCTTGTTAATAATATTTCTACTAGTTGCCTCATATCATTTTGGTAAAGAGGATACGCAATTTTTACATGGCTATAATTCACACTTTATAGGGATATTGTATTTCCTAAAGGGATCTCTCGTTATTTTGGCACCATTATATTTTCATTTTGATGAAACCATAGCAATATTTAAATTATTATTAATTGATAATGAAAATTTTTACTCAAGTTTGAGTTTTATTGAGAATAATAGATTAATAGATTTAGGGATAATCTTAAGTTCTATTTCGAGTATTATTTTGTTTGTTAAAAAATTTACATTAAGGAATTTTTCTATTTTTTTTGATTATTTTTCTATATTAATTTTAAATTACTATCTCTCTCCTTTAATAGCATTTACTGCTTATTTTTGCTTTTTACATTCTGTAAGACATAGCATCACATTAATTTACGAGTTAGATAACAATAATATTAAAAATGGGTTATTGATTTTTATTCGAAAGGCTATGCCACTTACTATATTAACTGCTATTATTTGTTTAGTTGGTATTTATTTGCTCAATTTTAAATATGATTTTGATAACTCAATTATTAAAGTCATTTTTATAGGTTTGGCGTCTTTAACATTTCCACATATATTACTTGAGTATCTTTTAGATAAAAATGAAAAACAAAGAACTTAAAATATTGTTATCTGCTCCACGAGGATTTTGTGCCGGTGTTGAACGGGCAATTGAAATTGTTGAAAAATCAATTCAAAAGTATGGTTCTCCAGTTTACGTTAGACATGAAATAGTACACAATAAATTTGTTGTTGATGACCTAAGGAATAAAGGTGCAATATTTGTGGAAGAGCTTGAGGAAATTGAAGACAAAACAAGACCAGTTATTTTTTCTGCACACGGTGTTCCAAAAAAAATTCCACAAGATGCAAAAAACTATAATATGACTTATGTTGATGCAACATGTCCCTTGGTTTCTAAAGTTCACAGAGAAGCTGAAAATCTTCATAAGTCTGGATACCATTTAATCTTAATAGGACATGAAAATCATCCGGAAGTAATTGGAACAATGGGGCAACTGCCTAAAGGGTCTATCGATCTTATCCAAAATGAGGACGAAGCCAATAATTATGATCCAAAAAATTTTGAAAAAATTGCCTATGTTACCCAAACAACACTATCAGTAGATGATACAAAAGAAATAATATCAATACTTAAGGAAAAATTTTCAAATATTAGAGAGCCTGCGAAAGAAGATATTTGTTACGCGACAACTAATAGACAAATGGCTGTTAAAAACATTGCAAAAAAGTGTGATATATTTTTTGTTATTGGTAGTCGAAATTCATCTAACTCAGTAAGACTTGTCGAAGTTGCTAAAAAATCAGGGTGTGAAAACTCAATACTGATCCACTCACAAAGTGAAATTCCATTCAACTTAATTGAAAATTCAAATATAATCGGAATTTCATCTGGTGCGTCTGCCCCTGAAATACTTGTTGAAAATTTCATTAAAGAATTGAAAAATAAATTTACAGTCACTATAGAAGAAGTGGAAATTATAAAAGAAAACGTTGTTTTTCGTGTTCCGAAAAAATTAAATTAAATGGCTGTTTACACCAAGATAAATAAGAAAGATATTTCGTATATTAATAAAAAATTTGAAAATCAAAAATTTT